>JAPOQD010000024.1 GCA_026710905.1 Halieaceae bacterium | reverse complement strand
TGCCTGATTGCCGGTGGCGGTTGTGAGAAATCCCACTCGCTATGCCCACCGGTTTACATCACCGGAAGATGGAATTCACCGTTGGGGGAAAGAGGGGTGAAAGTGCCGGTGGATTGCAATCTACTGTTGGAAACAACACCCCTACGCTGCGGGGGCGCCGGTCTCGGCCAGACATCACGCCAATACCGAACGGTTACCCACGTGGTTATTGAGAAGGTACGTTTCGCACTTGTATAGCAGTATCAAACAGGACTATTTGGAGAGATAGGCCATGCCCTCTTCCAGACCCTTGAGGTTGAGCGGGTACATGCGCCCCTCCAACAACTGCCTGGTCATCACAATGGACTGGGTGTATTCCCACTCCTCTTCGGGAACCGGGTTGATCCAGATTACCTTGTCGTAAGTAGAGGACAATCGCCGCATCCAAACTTCGCCGGCCTCTTCATTCCAGTGCTCCACGCTCCCGCCCGGCTGGGCAATTTCGTAGGGTGACATGGACGCATCACCCACCAGAACCACCTTATAGTCGTGGGCATACTTGTGCATGATGTCGAGAATCGGGGTTCGCTCATTGTGGCGGCGTATATTGTTCTTCCACACAGATTCATAGATGAAGTTGTGGAAGTAGAAATATTCCATGTGCTTGAATTCGGTACGTGCCGCCGAGAATAACTCCTCACAGATCTTCACATGTGGGTCCATGGATCCGCCCACGTCGAAAAATAGCAATACCTTCACCGCGTTGTGCCGCTCGGGCACCATTTTGATATCCAGCAAACCCGCATTGCGCGCCGTGCTGCGAATGGTGTCGTCCAGGTCCAGTTGTTCGGCGGCTCCGGTGCGGGCAAACCTGCGCAAACGGCGCAGCGCCATTTTGATATTGCGGGTTCCAAGTTCTACAGAGTCATCAAGATTTGCGTAGTCCCGCTTTTCCCAGACCTTGACGGCTTTCCTGTTTCTGCCGTTGGGGCCCACCCGGATACCTTCGGGATGAAAGCCTTCCTGCCCAAAAGGTGAAGTTCCCCCGGTGCCGATCCACTTGTTGCCGCCCTGGTGTCGTTTTTTTTGCTCTTCCAGGCGCTTCTTGAACTCCTCAATCAGTTTTTCCAGACCACCCAGGGTTTCAATTTTGGCCTTGTCTTCCTCACTGAGGTTCTTCATGAACTCGCTGCGCAACCAATCATCCGGGATCAGCACCTCGATAATATCGTCGAGGGCTTCCAAATCCTTGAAATGCAGCCCGAAGGCCCGGTCAAAGCGGTCAAAGTATTTTTCATCCTTGACCATGCAGGCCCGTGAGAAATAGTAGAAGTCATCCATGTTCGCAAACACAATCTTTTGCTGGAGACCGTGCACCAGGTCGAGCAACTCCCGGCTGGTCACCGGTACTCCGACATCGCGCAAGCCTTGGAAAAAGTTGATCAACATACCGGCTATCGCATCTCACGGCGGTGCATGAAGGCCAATCGTTCCAGCAAATGAACATCCTGCTCATTTTTCAACAGAGCGCCGTATAGTGGTGGAATGGCCTTGCTCGGGTCGCGTTCTTTCAACACTTCATCGGGGATATCATCGGACATCAGCAGTTTCAGCCAATCAATCAATTCAGATGTGGACGGTTTCTTCTTGAGGCCGGGGATACTGCGCAAGTCGAAAAACACTTCCATTGCTTCCTGGGCCAGGTCCCGTGCGATATCGGGATAGTGAACCTCCACGATTTTACCCATGGTGTCCCGGTCCGGGAAATTGATAAAGTGAAAAAAACAACGGCGCAGGAAGGCGTCCGGCAACTCCTTTTCATTGTTGCTGGTAATAATGACCACCGGCCGATGTTTTGCCTTGACGGTTTCTCCGGTTTCATAGACATAGAACTCCATGCGGTCGAGTTCCACCAGCAGGTCATTTGGAAACTCGATATCCGCCTTGTCCACTTCATCAATCAACACCACCGCCTTCTCATCACTGGCAAAGGCCTCCCACAGCTTGCCCCGTTCGATGTAGTTCGAGATCTCGTGAACCTTGTCCCTACCCAGTTGGGAGTCGCGCAGCCGCGATACCGCATCGTATTCATACAGGCCCTGTTGGGCCTTGGTGGTCGACTTGATATGCCATTCGATCAAGGGCATGCCCAGGGCTTTCGCCACCTCTACCGCCAACATGGTCTTCCCGGTGCCCGGTTCTCCCTTGATCAACAGGGGCCGTTGCAAAGTAACCGCCGCATTTACTGCCATGCGCAGATCATCCGTCGCCACATAACGTTCGGTTCCTTCAAATTTCATAACTGTTCTCTACGTGATGTTGAAACAAACGTGGCAGCCTACTCATACCGGCCCTGTCACGCAACCAGCAGTTACGTCAAAACAGCCTTGCTCACTGCCCGACAGTCCGGGGAAATATGAGAGTAAATAGCTTGGGAAGTCTATCGGTTAACCCAGTTGCTCCAGCAGTGGCTGCAGCAAGCGTTCACCGCGCCACCCGGACCACAGGGAGGGTTCACGCACAGGTTCACCACCCAATTTTCTGGCCAACAATTCGCAGTCTCTCGCCGGAAGCAGAATCTCCGGCGCTACGCCCCACTGTTTCGCCATCTGGCGCATCCGGGTTTTCAGCTGCTTCAACAAGGCGCGCTGCTTGGGGTCAAGCGGGGCCGGCAGCCGTATGGGCAAGTCCTGTTCTTCAACAGCCAGTGTCTGGGCGATCACTTGCAGCAGGACCTTACCTTGTTTGCTCACCACGGAGGCCGGGAAATCTTCCAGGTGCTGAAAATCCTGTAACCGGGAGGGATTCTGCTGGGCAAGCTGCAAGCAGTGCTGGTCGGACAGGATCCAACCGCGTGGCTTGTCCGTAACGCGCGCCCGTTGTTCCCGCCAATTGCAAACCGCCATGAGCACGGCCAATTGCCGCCGGTCCAGCTTCCAGGCCATTTTGATGCGACTTACGGAGGGTACTTCATCCAGGGCGGCAGTTTGGGCGGCCTGCGCGCCATCTTCCAGTAACCACTGCAGTTTTCCCGCAGCCGCAAGCTGCTCGCGAAGTTGCTGATATACGCTGGGCAAAAACAACACGTCCTGAGCGGCATACTTTTGTTGCGAATTGGTCAGGGGACGCGCCAACCAATCCGAACGCGTCTCTTCCTTGGATACTTCCTGTCCGGACACCGCCATAACCAGGGCCGAATAACTCAGGCCGTGCCCCATGTCCAGGAAGGCGGCAGCGCGCTGGGTATCGAATAGTGGTTGCGGTTGTACGCCAAGCAGTCGCTGAAAGACCTCCAGGTCTTCCCCCGGCGCATGTAATATCTTCATCACCGAACGTTTCCTGAACAAGTCGATCAACGGAGAAAAATCCTCCACCCTGAGCGGGTCGATCAACCAGGCCAGACCGGTTTCGGGGAAGTGAAGTTGCAACAGGGATGCTTGTGGATAGAAAGTCCTGCGCCGCATGAATTCGGTATCCACGGCGACCGCCACTGCATCGCCATTCTGCGCGATGGCTCCTTCCAGCTCGGCTGCGCTTTCAATGAGTTTCCAGTTCACTCATTCTCCAATACACGCCGACCATTGACGGCATGGGCTAAAGTGGAACCATCCACGTACTCGAGTTCTCCCCCCAGAGGTACGCCGTGGGCAATGGCGGAAACCGTGATACCCTCGTCGCGCAACAGTTGCCTGAGGTAGTATGCAGTGGCCTCCCCTTCCACTGTGGGATTGGTGGCCAGAATTACCTCTTCCACCGGGTTGTTTTGCACCAGTTCGTGCAACTGGTGTAATCCAATTTCCTCTGGACCGATACCATCTATCGGTGAGAGGCGGCCCATCAGCACGAAGTAACGCCCCTGGTAGCTGCCACTCTGCTCGATGGCGACAACATCTGAGGGGGACTCGACCACGCAGATGACCCCGTCGGCGCGCTTTTTATCCTCGCAAATTTCACAGATTTCCCGCTCACAAAAATTGCGGCAACGAAGGCAGTGAGTCACCTCCTGCATCGCCACCCGTAGCGCGCGGGATAGTTCATCACCACCGCTCCGGTCACGCTCCAGCAAATGCAGCGCCATACGCTGAGCGGACTTTGGGCCGACTCCCGGAAGGCAACGCAGGGCGTCCACCAGGGCCTGTATCAAAGGGCTGAAACTCAAAGCTGGAAGGGAAGCTTGAAACCGGAAGCCAATCCGGACATGGCTTGCTGGCTGTTGGCCTCTACTTTCTTGACCGCGTCGTTTACCGCGGCAGCCAGCAAGTCTTCCAAAACTTCCCGGTCTTCAGACATCAACAGTTGGTCAATTTTCACCCGGCGCACATCGTAACAGCCGGTCATCGTCACCCGCACCATACCGGCGCCGGACTGACCCTCCCACTCACTATTGGCCAGTTTTTCCCGGGCCGCCTCCATCTTTTCCTGGACCTGCTGGGCTTGCTTCATCAGATCGCCGATACTTCCTTTCATCTTTCACCTCGGTACTTGACGGGTGCAATTGAATCAATGTCGAGTGTACCTTCGAAATGATCGAGCAACAATTTCACCTTGGGGTCGTGCTGCATTGACTCAATCGTTTCACGCCGGGCTTGTTCCAGCAACCTCTGGGTACGCCGCGCCGGTGTTTCACGACCCGGCGCACCGATTTCAAGGTGTACCTGCACCGGTTTCTCAAGATACCCGGTAAGGGAATGCTGAATTTTCTCCACAAAGTCCTCCCGGAACAGGGCGGTACTGGTTTCGTCCAGCAAAAAATATACATTACCACCTTCAACCTGGCGTAACTCGGTATTGGAGGCCACCTGATACAGCGAACCACGCAAACCGAGCTGTTCCAGAAATTCCGGCCACTGCTCGGGTTCGAACGCGGCCCCTCCGTGATTTGGCGATTCCGTGGAAGCCGGTTCGGGAGGTTCGGCAGTCTCCTGTTCCGACTCAGTGGCGGGTTGCATGACGGCAGTTTCAGAAGGGTCTGGCGCTGATGCCCTAGCGAGTATCGGGGTTGCAGTTTCCGGGGGTACTGGCGTTGGTGGTTTCTCAAGCTCCGGGCTCGATGGTTCTGCAATCTCCGGGTCAGGTGGCAAAGCTGCCTCCAGCGCCGTGGCGGATGCCGGTTCAGGCTTTTTTACCGAATCCGCGGCCTCCTCCACGGGCGGCTGCAATTCTGCGCCGGCCAGGGATTCATCAATCACCAGCGACGGTCGAAACGCAATCATGCGCAACAGGGTCATCTCCAGGCCGCTGCGCAGTTCACTGGACAACCCGATATCCCGCTTCCCGGTCAGGGCAATCTGGTAATAGAGCTGCGCCTCTTCGGCACTCATCACGCGCGCCAACTCAAGTACCTGTTCGGCATCTCCCCAGCGGTTGTCCACCGCATCAGGCAGCGCTTGTGCGACAGACACCCGGTGCAGCAAAGCAATCAGTTCCAGCAGGACACCCACAAAATCCGGTGCATGTTCGGCAAGTTTTTCCACCACTTCCAGCGCAGTTTTCGGGTTCTGTTCCACGATGGCCGTTAGCAGTTCGTGAACAAAGTTGAAATCCACGGTTCCCAACATACTGCGAACATCTTTTTCCAGCAGTTGACCGGAGCCAAAGGCCAGCGCCTGGTCGGCCAGACTCAGTGCGTCGCGCATGCTGCCATCGGCCGACCGCGCCAACAGCCACAAGGCGGGTTCTTCGCAACTCACGCCCTCTTCCCGCAAGATGGTCTGAAGCCGGTCGACAATCAATTCCGGCGCCATATTCTTGAGGTTGAATTGCAGACAACGCGACAATACGGTCAGCGGCAATTTTTGAGGATCGGTGGTAGCCAGCAGGAACTTCACGTGCGGCGGGGGCTCTTCCAGCGTTTTCAACAGGGCGTTGAAACTGCTGGTGGAGAGCATATGAACTTCGTCAATCAGGTAAACCTTGTAACGGCAATGGGTGGGGGCGTACTGCACGTTTTCCAGTAATTCGCGGGTATCCTCGACCTTGGTGCGCGAAGCCGCATCGACTTCGATCAGGTCCATACTGCGGCCTTCAGTAATTTCCCTGCAGGATGAACAAGTACCGCAGGGCTCGGAACTGACGCCGGTTTCACAGTTCAGACATTTGGCCAGTATGCGGGCGACAGTGGTTTTGCCGACGCCCCTGGTGCCGCTGAACAAGTAGGCATGGTGTAGACGGTCCTGATCCAGCGCGTTGATCAAGGCCCGTGTGACATGTTCCTGCCCCGCCATTTCCCGGAACACCCGGGGGCGCCACTTTCGGGCCAGAACCTGGTAGGACATAGGTAAATCTTCGTTAACCGCCAATGCTGCCGCAAGCATACACGATGCCCGAAGCCGGATATAGAAGGCCGGTCCGGTTCGGCTGTTTTCGGATATTCCGGCTGCAAACACTCGTTGTGGCGGAGCGTACTGTTTCAGGCTGTGATGTGGTTGCCGAAAAGCCGTTCAAGGAAAGGAGGGAGGCGGCCCCGACAGCCACACCCCGGCACACGACATGGTAACTACCGTTGCTCCCTTCCGGGCCTGGCGGGGTTTGCTACCTGGCATTGCGGGGGGACCGTCAGGACCACCATAACATGGCGGAGAGGGAGGGATTCGAACCCTCGATACGTTGCCGTATACACACTTTCCAGGCGTGCTCCTTCGACCGCTCGGACACCTCTCCCGGCGCGGCGCGCATCATATCATAACAGTGCCCGCAAGGCAGGCCGCGCGGGGTTCCCGTCCGACCAGAACCGGGCGCCGCCAGTCATTGCCGGCTGCTGCGCAATACCGGAGATACGGCCTGATCGCTACTGCGCCAGGGGTTGATATCGAGCCCTCCACGGCGCGTATACAACGCCTGTACGGACAAATGAGTGGGCGAAGCGGCTTGCCACAGGTCCAGAAACATACGCTCCACGCAATGCTCATGGAAGTCTCGATGGTGCCGGTAGCTCAGCAGATAGGCCAACAAGCCCGGCGCATCGAACATGGCGCCCTCACAGTGGATGACCACACTGCCCCAGTCGGGTTGCCCGGTAACCGGGCAGAGGGAACGCAACAAATGACTGTGCCAACAGCCCCCCTGCCCCGGCTCCACCTGTAACAGTTCCGGCCGGGGACTTGAAGCCTGTTGTGAAGGTGTTACATGGTCAAGGCTGGCGCCTGGCAAATCCTGTACAGCCAATTCCGCCGCTCCCAATGACAGCAACTGCACCTGCGGCTCCAGGCCGAGCAGCCGGCCCAGGTCCGCGCTCAGCGTGGCGCGCAAGGCGGTTGAATCCGAGAACTGCTTATTGCTGAGAGAGTTGATATACAGCTTGCAGGATTTTGACTCGATCAGCTTGGGAGAATGGCAGGGAACCGCAATTCGGGCTACTCCTGCCCGGGGGGTTCCTGTCGGGTCCAGCCAGGACAATTCCCAGGCCCGCCAGATATCTTCACCGACAAAGGGCAGTTCAGCGCCGGCGGCAAGATTCAGACTGTCGCGAGCCAGCTTGCGGGGCACGGCATGGAGCAACTCCGGTGCGTAGCCGCGAACCGTTGGCGAGGGCTGGCCCAACAAATTCTTCCCCATGGCGTCGCTACTGCCGCAGACGCTTACCCGTATTCAACAAGTGCAGGCTGTACGTGCCCGCCACAACAGTGAAGAGGAAAATCATGCCGAAGGCAAAGCGCACATCCACATCGCTGACCCCCAGGACGCCATAGCGAAAGCCATTTACCACATAGACCAGGGGATTGAGGCGGGACACCCCGGCCCAGAAATCAGGCAACAGTTCGAGTGAATAGAACACGCCACCCAAGTAGATCAACGGGGTCAGCACAAAGGTCGGAATAATGGAAATATCATCAAAATTGTTGGCGAAAACCGCATTGATGAATCCGAACAAGCTGAACAATATCGAGGTCAGCAGCACGATACCCAAGGTTAGCCACAAGTGCTGCACCTGTAATTCCGCAAACATCAGGGATAGCGTTGTCACAATCAGGGCCACCAGCATCCCCCGGCTGCAACTGCCGGTCACAAAGCCGGCCAGGATGACATAGCCGGGTGTCGGCGACACCAGCAACTCCTCAATACTGTGACCGTACTTCGCCCCAAAAAACGAGGACACCAGGTTGGCGTAGGAATTGGTCACTACCGACATCATGATCAACCCCGGCACCACGAACTGCATATAGGTAAAACCACCCATCTCGCCGATTCTGGAACCGATCAGCGTGCCGAAAATCACAAAATACAGGGTCATGGTGATGGCCGGCGGCAGCAGGGTCTGGGGCCAGATGCGCAGGTAGCGGCGCACTTCCTTGATCAGGATGGTACAAAAGGCGACCCACTTTTCGTAATTACTCATCGGCCCTCTCATCCGCGGAATCAGCCAGCAAAGTCACAAACATTTCTTCCAGCCGGTTGGACTTGTTACGCATACTGGCCACCTCAAGGCCCTCGGCGGAGATCGCCCTGAACAGGGCATTCAAACCCTGATCCTTGTCTACCATCACTTCCAGGGTATGCTGGTCCACCACCTCACAGGGAAATCCGGGGGAAAAATCCGCCGGCAGTTCCTGGCGCAGGTCGAGAATGAACTTTTCCGTACGCAACTGCTGCAGGAACTCGCGTATGCCGCTGTGTTGAATAATTCTTCCCTCGTCAATAATGGCAATATTCCGGCACAGGGTCTCGGCCTCATCCAGGTAGTGCGTGGTGAGAATGATGGTGGTTCCCGCCGCGTTGATGCTGCGCAGGAAATCCCACATGGTGCGGCGCATCTCAATATCCACACCAGCGGTAGGCTCGTCCAGAACAAGCAGGCGGGGCTGGTGCACCAGTGACCTCGCGATCATCAGACGCCGCTTCATGCCCCCGGACAATTCACGCGCCTGACTATCGCGCTTTTCCCACAAACCCAGTTCCTTAAGATAATTCTCGGCGCGCTCTCTGGCCAACTTCTGCGGCAGACCATAATATCCCCCCTGGGTTACCACGATATCAAAGACTCGCTCAAACATATTGAAGTTGAATTCCTGGGGAACGATACCGAGAGCTTTTTTCGCCTGTGGAAAATTCTTGTCGATATCGATGCCGAATACCTCGACCGAACCAGCGGTTTTGTTGATCAGAGAAAACAGGATACCGATTACGGTCGACTTGCCTGCGCCATTGGGTCCCAACAGGGCATAGAAGTCGCCCTCTTCCACCGAAAGGCTGATACCTTTCAACGCCTCCACGCCATTGCCGTATACCTTGTGCAGATTCTTGATCGCCAAAGCGGTTGTCATTCCGTCCTCTACCTGCCGGGAAAAAAACTTCGCCATTGTATAGAAAGCAGGCTCGATAAACAGTATGTCCTCCCACCTTGTTGCAGTGGTGGCCCGAGCCACGGCCGCGGCAATGCAGACTCCGCACGCCGGGATGATAGCCCCATGTAAACAAGGCATAAAACCAGAGCATAAAACCAGAGTAGTTCAAGCCCTCGTGACGAACGCTGGCGCCATATCCGAGCTGGCCCACCCCGGTGGCATTCTGGTGGAATTGAACCCTCAATCGGGGTTGACGCTCGGACTTGGGATTGCCTAGAATGCGCGCCTGCCGGCAGAGACCACTGTGTCCCCTTCGTCTAGTGGCCCAGGACCCCGCCCTTTCACGGCGGTAACAGGGGTTCGAACCCCCTAGGGGACGCCATTCAAGCTTCTGTCGATGCCGCGGGAATAGCTCAGTTGGTAGAGCGCAACCTTGCCAAGGTTGAGGTCGCGAGTTCGAGCCTCGTTTCCCGCTCCAACCTCATAAAAAAGGGTTCGCTGCCGAACCCTTTTTTGTGCCTGAAAAAAACCGGGGTCAGTTGTCTTGCAAGTCGATGGAGGCTGAATTGATGCAGTAACGCAAGCCGGTGGGTTGTGGGCCATCCTCGAAGACATGTCCGAGATGGGCGCCGCATCGCTCACACATGACTTCGGTACGAATCATGCCATGGCTGATGTCGCGAGCCTCTTGGACTGCGTCGGCCTCGGCAGGCTGAAAAAAACTGGGCCAGCCCGAACCCGAATCGTATTTGCTTGTGGACAGGAACAAAGCCTGGCCGCAGCACTTGCAGTGGTATACGCCCTGTTCCTTGCAATCCCAGTACTTGCCGCTGAAGGCGGGTTCGGTGCCCTTGCCACGGCAAATGGCATATTCCTGGGGAGTCAGTTTGTCACGCCAGTAGTCTTCGCTTTTCGCTTCGGCCATGCTCTGCTCCGTATCATCTTTTCGGCATTATTATACGCATTTGGGACGGAATGCTACTCGTGTTCCGGAGGGATTTCACCCCCCCATGCCTTCCTGGGTCGAGCCGGTATTTTTCAGTATCCGGCCAAGCTTCGGTAATGCCTCTCGCAGGGGTATTGCGGTGATATCCTCAGGTAAATGACAGCCCATGCCCAACGCCATGTCCAGGCATTCCCGATCGAGTTCCTGCGCATTGTCAATGACAAATGACCCCAGTTCCCGGCGCCGAAGGTAGTTGGTACGTAACTCGTCGAAGTTCCCGGCCCCTTGCTCACGCATGGCGCGATCATCCTCCGTTACGTCATAGCTTTGCCGCTGCAACCAGCGGATCAGGGCGGCGCCTTTCAAGTTGGCGGGTACCTGTAGTGGCGCGGTCCCGCTAGCTGGAGGTTGTGGTTCGGCCTCCAGGCCCAGAAACCGGGCCGCCGCCTGATACAACATGCTGGTAGCGAGCAACTTGCCATCCTCGCTGTAACCGGCGATATGCGGAGTGGCGATAACACAGCGAGCCAGCAATTCCGCATCCAATTGTGGTTCGAACTCCCAAACATCCAGAGCTACCTGCAAATCAGGGCGCTGGTTCAACACTTGCAGCAGGGCTTGGTTGTCGATCAAGGCTCCACGCCCAGTATTGATCAGTAAGCTGTCCCCGGACAGTTGCATCAAATCGTCATATCCCAGCAGGTGACGGCTGGGCCAGGGTTGGCTATCGGTCAGCTCTGCGTGCAGGCTCAGTACCGGACAGGTCAACACCTCGGGCCAATCGGTCAGGGCCGGATATTGTTCCCGCTCCAGCCAGGGATCATAGACACAGCTTGTAATTCCCAGACACCGTAATCGCTGCTCCAACATTCTACCGATCCTGCCGTAGCCGATGATGCCGACCCGCTGCCCCCGCAAAAGTTGTTCCAGGCGACTGCCGCAACTGCAAATCACGCTGATTACATATTCGACCACTGAGTTGGCGTTGGCCCCGGGAGCGTAAGCAAAACCGATGCCCCGCGCCTGCAGATATTCCTGGTCCACATGATCAGTACCGCTGGTGGCGCTGCCGACAAATCGCACTCGGCTGTGGCGCAGCAAGGGCTCGTCCACCCTGGTCACGGAACGCACCAGCAACAGGTCTGCGTCACGCAGGTCCTCGGGTTGCAATTCCCGCCCGGCCACCAGGACCACTTCCCCCAGCGCGGAAAACTGCGCTGTGGCGGAGGCGAGATTGGCATCGGCCAGCACTTTCATTGCGTCAGCCGTTGCGCCGACACAGGTATGATGTGCAAAATCTTTAGTTCTTTTTGATGCAATTTCGAGATAATAAACACAATCTATTGATATTATTGCTTTAAGAGAGATTCACACTGGTGTTGATATTGGTACTGCCGCGTAAGTTCAAGGACATTTTTTCTCTGAACTGGGGGCGAAAAAAGAGGGGCTCGCCCAGCCAGAAACTGGCGCCGCAGGAAATCACGGCTGCAAATGTGCTCTCACTCACGGCTTCCACTCCTCATTTTCGCTATCGCGCTTTCCTATGGCTCAGGCCCCGGGCGGACATTATCTCGTCACTCGAAATCTTCCCGGAAACGGTCGAGTTGATGCATGCGTTCGTGCAGAATGGTCACAATTCCAATCTCGCCGCTGCCCAGTGTTTTCCAGTAGACAAAGTGTTTCTCGAACCTAAAGTAACAACCCTTAACACCGAACTCGGCTGGGACCGGACGGGAGTTCACTTCATGGGTCTCAATCTTGCCAAAGGCTTCAAACAAACCGGTAATGTAGGTATTGGCTTGCTCGCTACCCCACCGGCTCCGGGTGTATCGGTAGATTTCATCCAGGCGGTGCGATGCCGCTTCCTGGACGAGGAACGAAGTCATTTGATGTTTCGCGCTTGGTTCCTTGCAATGACCCTGGCCGCCGTGAGCGGCTGATAGGACTCCTCTGGCGCCGCGAAGGCGAGGCTCAATTCCGCCTTGAGCCGGTCGAAGGTCTCTTGTTCGACCCGCTCCTTGTCGCGCCGAATGAGGTCGCGGATGTATTCGCTGACGTTTTCATAACAACCACTGTCGCTGACATTCGCGGCGACGAAATCGCTTAGTGAATTGCCAAGCCGAACAGTCATGGTGGTGGTGCGGGGCATGGCCGTATATCTTCCTGAAAGCTCTTTGTATTCAATATAATCAAAATTTAATACATTTACCAGCGTGCTGAGCTACTGCGGGGCCGGGCCAGTGCAAACTTATTCACCCTGTTTCCGAATCAGATAGTGAAATTCATCCCCGGATTCGACGGAATGCAGTAATTCATGGCCCAAAAAACTGCAAAATTTGGGAATATCCCGTTGCGTTGTCGGGTCTGTGGCCAATACCCGCAACAACTCACCCACCGCGAGTTGCCGCATCCTGTTGTGCAACAGCATGACCGGTTCCGGACAGTACAGGCCCCGCGCATCCAACTCGTGCTCGGCAGTTTCAATCTGCATTCTGACCGCCTCTCAGCTTAAGCAGGGACTGTGCGGGCAGGAAATCCCACTGGGCGCTGTCCAGATCATAGACCAGGCCGATATCACCACACTCCAGTTGCCGTTTGAGGTGGTTTACCTTGCCGGCCAGCGACATTTCCACTTCTCCATAATCGGTACCGTCGCGAGAGGCGAATTCTTCCAGCAGTGCGGTATACGCCTCGTCAGACAATTGTCCTATGGGAACCTCCACGAATTCAGCCATCGACCAAGCGTAACCTCAACAATTCAGGGTCGTTCGAACGGGCGCCGCAGACCTGGCGTCCTGTTCGATCAGCTCTCACCGCGAACTCCCGCAGGGCCTGCCCCACGGGGCCTGGGGCCGCGTTGCGGTTGCCGGCCCGGCCTGCACAACGTATTTATGAGACAGGATACTAGAGCCCATCCTGTTCTGGCGGTTACTATAAGACTTGCGGCAATCAATGTGGAGCCTGCGGCGTGGACACTTCTTTCATTATTACCTTTATCGGCGACGATCGGCCGGGCCTGGTGGAGGAGCTTTCCAGCATTATTTCCGCCCAGGGCGGCAACTGGCTGGAAAGCCGCTTGACCCGGCTGGCCGGCAAGTTTGCCGGGCTGATCCGCGTTTCTCTGCCCGCAGAGCGCGGCGATGAGTTGGAACGGGCGCTGCGGGGACTGTCCGAGAGGGGCTTGAGCGTAAGGGTGACACCGGCCTGGCAAGTAGCACAGACCTCCGACGGTGTACGTGATATTCGGCTGACCATTTTTGGCCTGGACCGGGCCGGTATCGTCCGGGAAGTGGCGGCAGCGCTGGCCGCGAAGAACATCAATATCGTAGAACTGGAAAGCTCGGTGGAAAGCGCCCCCATGAGTGCCGAATTGTTATTTCGGGCCACGGTGGAAGCACAGCTCGGCAACTCTGGGGAACTCGACGCGCTGGCCGCAGAACTGGATGAAATTGCCAGGCAGATGTTGCTGGATATTCATCTGGAACCGCTTTTTTGATCGGCTCTCCTACTCCGCAGTCTCCGCAGCACCGCTTTCAGAAATTGCAACAGCGCAACACACAGCGCCGCCCCCAGCATGATCGCGAAAATCCCCGTAACGCTGTAAAGCCCCAGCATGGCAAGTTCCCGGGGGGGCACATCGAAACTGTATACTGCCGACCACAGCAGTGTGGCCAACAGCAGCAACGCCAGCAACAGGCTGCGCCGGCCACGACTAATCATCAGCGCTGGCCGGCAGTTGCGGAGTAGCGCATACCACGTCTGCATTCTGCCCGCGATGGCGCAGAAAATGATCCATCAACACCAACGCCAGCATGGCTTCGGCAATAGGCGTGGCTCGAATTCCTACACAGGGGTCATGACGGCCATGGGTGGCGATCACCACGGCATTGCCGGCGCTATCGATGCTGTCGCCCGGCAGGCGAATACTGGAGGTCGGCTTCAAGGCCAGGCTCACCAGGATATCCTGACCACTGGAAATGCCTCCCAGTACTCCACCCGCCCGGTTGCCGGCAAAGCCCTTCGGGGTCAGCGGGTCGCGATGTTCGCTGCCGTGTTGTTCCACCGAGTCGAAGCCGGCGCCGATTTCCACACCCTTGACCGCATTGATACTCATCATGCCCTTGGCGATATCCGCATCGAGACGGTCGAACACCGGCTCGCCGAGGCCCACCGGTACACCGCTTGCCTGCACATTGATACGGGCACCGATGGAGTCGCCACGTTTGTTCAACGCCACCATGAACTCTTCCATTTGCTGAATCTTGTCCGGGTCCGGACAGAAGAACGGGTTGGTTTCCACCGCGTCCCAGTTCAGTTGCTGCGCCTTGATGGGGCCCAACTGGGCCAGATAGCCGCGTATCTGCACACCCTGCCCCGACAGATACTTCTTGGCAATTGCCCCCGCCGCCACGCGCATGGCGGTCTCCCTGGCGGAAGCGCGGCCGCCGCCGCGGTAATCGCGAAAGCCGTATTTCTGCGTGTAGGTGTAATCCGCGTGGGCGGGACGAAAGGTGTCCCTGATTTTGCTGTAGTCCCTGGGGCGCTGGTCGGTATTCTCAATCATCAAGCCGATGGGGGTGCCCGTGGTTCTGCCCTCGAAAACTCCGGAAAGGATCCGTATCGCGTCATCTTCCCTGCGCTGCGTGGTGTAGCGCGAGGAGCCCGGCTTGCGCCGGTTCAGGTCCCCCTGCAAATCCGCTTCGTTTAATTCCAGCCCCGGTGGGCAACCATCCACCACGCAACCTAACACCGGGCCGTGGCTTTCCCCAAAGCTGGTTACCCTGAACAATTCACCGAAACTATTGCCAGCCATGACCACACTCGCATTCACATCCGCATAATGGCCGCATTATAGAGTTTTCAATCACAGCTTGCCGAAAATGCAGGCAACTAATGAAACTGCCTGATTTTGAAAGACGGAAAGCGTGTTATGGCTGAACGGACATTCCAATACAAAACGCAACACTTGTTATTTTTTTTCGAGATTGTCAGCAACACATGGGGTTGCTACCATCACCGCCCCTTTCTTCGTCCGCAGGGAACTGGAACCTCGTGGAAAAAGCCTTTGCCAGGATCATCGAAAGCTGTGGCGAAGACCCGAAGCGCCCCGGCCTGTTGGATACTCCCCAACGGGCCGCCAGGGCCTTTGCGTTCAATACCCGCGGCTACCGTCAGAGTCTTGATGAAATCGTCAACGGCGCCCTGTACCCGGCTGATTGCAACGAGATGGTGCTTGTCCAGGACATTGAGTTGTACTCCCTGTGCGAACACCACCTGCTGCCCTTTACCGGCAAGTGTCACGTAGCCTACATTCCGAATAAGACCGTGGTGGGCCTGTCAAAAATTGCCCGGATTGTGGACCTGTATGCCAGGCGCCTGCAGATACAGGAGCAACTCACCACCCAGATCGCCGAGGCGATTTTCAACATCACCAACGCCAGTGGCTGTGGGGTGATTATTGAAGCCCGGCACATGTGCATGATGATGCGCGGCGTGGAAAAACAGAATTCGCTGATGAAACCCTCAGCCATGCTGGGTACGTTCCGCAGTAATCAGTCTACCCGCAATGAATTCCTGTCCCTGTTGAACTTCCAGCGCTAGCAGCCTGTCGGGCTTGGGCGTCCGTAGCGAGGGAAAGACCGTTTTGAGTCATTTTTTCCGCAATTCTGAGGCCAATAGTGGTTCGTGTAACGAAGGATTGCAGAAAAAAGGGCCAAAACGGCTTTTCCGCAGTAGGACAGTCCCAAGTCCGACAGGCTGCTAGTCTGCGTAGACTAATGCTGCAGCATATCCAGGTGAATATAATGGCGTTGACTGGAGCGATCCACGGCGTATAACACCACGGTATACAGCGCCTCCTGCTGCTGTATCCTCCAGACCCCATAGTGTTGCCCTTCATCGTGGCCGTAAAGCACCCGCTGCTCAAAAATCAGGTCGGCCCATTTTGCGCTGCGCCCACAACTGCGGCCCTGACACTGGTAGATCAACTCCGCCGTGGCCTCCAGTTGCTGTGCATACCACTGATAGGCTTCCTCGGCGGTGTAGCCCTCGGTGACCTGCCAGGTGCGGCGCTCCAACACCCCCTTGATACGCTCACTGTGCTTCAGGCGCCAGCGGTTTTTCACCTTTTGCAGGGCCCCAAGCCCAAGCTCATAGTCCACTTCGGCGGGGGCTGCCTCGGCGTGAATTTTCGCATGGGGGTAATACTCCAGTTGGGGCCGCTGCTGTTGCGGAAACACCAGCATGGACAGCGGGCAGAGTAAAATTATGATAATCAGCCTACGCATGACATCTGTTCTCCCGAACACCATAGTCTCACCCGTTCGGCAACCTCCGTTACCGTTGTTTCCATATGAAAATGGTGGCTTCCGGGTAACACCTCCATTTGTACTGCTCTCTGGCCGGCCAGGGCACTGTTTGCAAAACCAAGGCGGGCAATGCCATCCTCCGCCAACAACAGCAGGGTAGGCATTTTCAGGGCTGCGGCCAGCGCAGCATTATGCTCCGCGGTGAGTTTGAAGGCCGAAGCGCCCTTGACTCTCGGATCGGTGCGCCATTTCCACTGACCACTTTCTGTCCGGCGTAGATTGCGCTCCACCAGTCGCCGGAATGAACTGCTAACCATACCTTCTTTTTGGCGCAGGGCAATGGCCTCTTCAACGGACTGGTAGCGGCGCCCCGGCCGTTCGAACAAGTGCAGTTTGTCGGTCACGTAGCTGCCCAATTGCCGTGGCATGTCCCCAGCGGCCGCGCCGGGCGAGGGGAATGCATCCAGCATGATCAGGCTCAACATCCGTTGTGGCATTGCGCAGGCCGCCAGAGCGGCAACGATGGCGCCGCGCGAATGCCCGATCAGGTGAAATTGCCGCCAGCCCAGTTGAGCGCTTACCGCGGCGATATCGGGAAGATCACTCCAGATATTGTATTCCCCGTCGGCGCCGCGATGATCACTGCGGCCGTGACCCGCCAGGTCCAGAGCCACCAGGTGAAAGCCGGGCAACTGGGCAGCCAGCGGCGCAAAGCTCTCCGCATTGTCCAGCCAGCCGTGCAAAGCCAGCAGGGGCGTGCCGGGAGGGTCGCCGCTGACCAGAGCGGCAAGTTTGCGGCCATGGCAGGAGAAACTGGTTTCCGTCATGGCTTTTGCAGGATTGTTATCACCTGATCTCATTGGGGCGCATGCCCCGTTTTGAATTCGACATCGCGGGATTGCTCGGCCAACATCAAGCTGACAATTACATCCTTCAGCTTTTTGCGTTGGTAAAGAATGTCGTACAAACCATTGGCCAAAGGCATATAGATGCCCCGGGCATCCGCTTCCTGTTTCAGGACACCCAGGGTATTGATGCCTTCCGCCACCTGCCCTAATTCGTCGAGAATGCTATCCAGCGCTTGCCCCTTGCCCAGCGCGTAGCCCACCCGGTAGTTGCGGCTCAAGCGCGAGGAGCAGGTAACCACCAGGTCGCCGACGCCGGCCAGACCGAGAAAAGTCATGGGCTCCGCTCCCATAGTGACGGCAAATCGACACATTTCCGCCAGGCTGCGGGTCAGCAACATACCCAGGGTGTTACTGCCCAATCCAAGAGCGCCACTAATGCCCGCCATGATCGCATACACATTTTTCAGGGCTCCGCCGAGTTCCACACCGAACATGTCTTCACTGGCGTAAACCCTGAAGTTGGCGCTGTGCAGCAACTCCTGAATGGTAGCATTGAGCTGCGGATTCGATGAGGCAACGACGGAAGCAGCCATCTGCCCGGCGGCGATTTCCCTGGCCAGATTTGGACCGCTCAACACTCCCAGGGGGTACCCCGGCAACTCCTCGCTGAGCACCTGGCTCATCAGTTTGAATCCTTCCGCCTCTATGCCCTTGGTGGTGCTGATCAGCAATGCTCCCGGCTTGATCGACGCCGCGGCTTCGCGGGCCACCACGCGGCAGGATTTACTGGGCACCGCGACAAAAACAATATCTGCATTGGCGAGAACGGCGCTCAAATCCGGATTGGCCCGCAGGCCCCGATGCAATATATAGCCGGGCAGATAGGTCGGGTTTTCCCTGGTTTTATTGAGAATACCGGCGCTTTCGTTGTTGCGCATCCACAGGGTCACCTCGTGGCCGTTGGCAGCGATAATATTGGCTATGACCGTACCAAAGCTGCCCCCACCCAATACCGCCACTCGGCGCACAATACCTTCACCTGCCCCCATTACCGCTCTCGTTGCAATTCAGCAGTCTAGCAGCCTGTCGGACTTGGGACTGTCCTACTGCGGAAAAGCCGTTTTGGCCCTTTTTTCTGCAATCCTTCGTTAAATAGAACC
>JAPOQD010000130.1 GCA_026710905.1 Halieaceae bacterium | reverse complement strand
TGGTCAATAGCCCGCCCGCGCTCCGGGGATAGCCGACCCAGCGGCGGAACCAGTCGATGACAACCAGCTCAAGTTGACTCGGCCCGCTGGCAACCAGCCAGGTGCATGCATTGAAGTTGTACCCGGCAGCGATGAAGTCGGCCAGCACGCTGGGCCAGGTGGTTGAGGAGGGGACAAAAGCGAAACAACGCGGATGATCCAGGCGCGCAGAGAAAGGAAGCACCTCGCGTGCTACCCGCTCAATGACCTGCGCCGCGGGTTGGCCATTCTCGGGAGGGTCCTCGTGCAGGCGCAAGGCAAGCTCCTGCTGGAAATCACCATCCCAGGAGTCTCCCTCGGGCAGGCTCTGAATTCGTTCAACCAGGAGTTCGGCCGCCTGCCGGGCGAGATCAAGCATCTGCTCAGGCGCCATCTGCAGGCCGTTGTCACCCTCGGACCCGATGTTCGGGTTTTCGCCGTTTTGGGTAGAGGTATGTTCGGGTCTTGTTTTTTCTTCGGATTTCTCCATCATCGACTGCCTATCAACACGGATGCGCAACGCTCCACCAGGACATGGGCGTGGGAGCAAACCTGCACAATGTAGCGTCTTTTCCAGGTATTTTCATCGAAGATTTTTTCCGCCCCGCCACCGGGCTGAATACTGTTACACCTGAATGGTACAGCGAAGGTTTATTCTATGTCCCCCGGCCATGTCTGGCCAGGCTCATGTTGATGCGCGCCGGCTGCGCCAATTGTGTCTACGGGAACGGCAGGCTTCCCGTTGATGCTTGTCTGCAATTCACATACATTCACGACCATGTTCCCTTCTTGCAGAATCAAGCTATGCATTACACCCTGTAAGTCCCCCGTTGACCGGGGGATTCAAGCAGACCTGCCGCAAAGCTGGAGCGGCCTTCACTTTTCACCATGTTAACCGATCAGCTACTCCAGACTGCCGCCGGGCGCCTGAGCGCAATGGCCATGAAACGCCGGGTTATGAAGCCCTGGACCAGCAGGGGGAGTTGGACCAGTGGCCTGGTTCCAATGGCCTTGTTACTGGCGCTTCATGCTTCGGCCCTGGCCCAGCAGCAGCTCAAATATCATGTCGTGACAAGTTTTCCCCATGATCCCACGGCATTTACCCAGGGCTTGCTGTTCAGTGCCGGCAAGTTGTATGAGAGTACCGGACTCTACGGCCGTTCAGAGTTGCGTGAGGTCGAATTGCACAGTGGCCGGGTGCTACGGAAACAGTCCCTGGAAAGGAGCGACTTCGGTGAGGGCCTGGCGCTGCTGGGAACACAATTGGTGCAACTGACCTGGACCAGTGGGCACGGCTACCTGTGGGACCTGCACAGTTTCCGGAAACAGGGCAGAATGCCCTACCTGTTCGGGCCCAACCCCAGCGCTGCGCAGGGTTGGGGCCTCTGTTACAACGGCGTCGAGCTGGTGCTCAGTGATGGTAGCGACCGGCTGTATTTTTTGCATGGCGCCAGCTTCGCTCCGATACGCAGCGTTCAGGTGCGCGACGCCGCGGGCCCAGTCGCACAGCTCAACGAACTGGAGTGCATCGAAGGCCGGGTATACGCCAACATCTGGCAGAGTGACCGAATTGCCATTATCGACCCGGTTTCCGGGGTGGTAACGGCGCAGTTGGATTTGAGCGCCCTCTACCCACGGCGGCTCCGGAGTGACAATGTTCTCAACGGTATCGCCTGGGATGTACAGCAACGGCGCCTGTTCGTCACCGGCAAGCGCTGGCCCCGGCTCTATCAACTCGCCGTGGTTCCGTCAGTGGGTCACTGAAGCCAGAACTTTTCAGCAAGACGGGGTGACAAGACAGACTTGGAGGCCAGCCCGGCCGGGAAAAGACTCCGACTCAAGCGTCAAGATCGGGAATCAGTTCGTGCTCTAGCCTGGCGATGGCGTCTTTCAACTGCAACTTCTTCTTTTTCAGACGCTGTAATTGCAGTTGATCGCGATAGGGTTGTTGGTAGAGGGCCTTGATCGCCCGGTCCAGGTCCCGGTGCTCTTCCCGCATCACCAAAATGCGCCCAGCCAGAGAAACCTCATGGTCGACGGCTTCCGGCTGCTCGCCAGGTGGGATATCGTCCTTCACGGAAGCAGGTATAACGCAAAGCGTTGCCAAGGGCAACCACTCACGGGATATTGTGTAGGGAACAAATAAAGTGTCCGGTTTTAGAACACGAGAAGTGTCCGGTCGTACAGTGGTCGTTTTTCGAGCCGGGGGACGAGCAGGATACGACCGACCTATCGCTTACGCTGAAAATGTGTTAATGGATCGTTTCAGGAGCATGCGGATGCTGCCGGCGCATTGGCAATGTCCAAAAATAGGAGGTCCAGTGCTGAAAAAAGTCAAAAAAACCTGTAACCAAACTTTGTAGTGGCCACCATCTACGTTATTCGTCATGGGCAAGCATCGTTTGGCGCCGCAAATTACGACATCCTTTCCAAACTAGGTCGCCGCCAGGCAGAAGTGATGGGGCACTATTTTCGCGACTGCGGCGTTCAATTTGACGCCGTGTATTCAGGCGATCTGCAGCGCCAGCAAGACACGGCCAGGCTCGCGATTGCCGGCCAGAGCGCGATGCCCGAACATCATATCGATGCGCGCTTTAATGAGATTCGTAACGACGAGCAGCTGGAGCATTTGATGCCCATTGTTCTTGAGAAAGATGACGCGCTGCGAGAGCTGGTGGAATCCAGGGGTTTGCGCGAGAGTAAAGATTATCAGAAAGCCATTCGCGCCGTGTTCAACCATTGGGTGTCGCCCGAATGTAATCACCCGGAGATTCAGAGTTGGTCCAGCTACTCCAGCGGTGTGCGCGAAGCGCTCGCCCGGGTGATGGCTGAGCAGGGTCGCCGCAAGACCGTGGGCATCTTTACCTCTGGAGGCACGATCGCCACGATTGTGGCGCAGGTGCTGGGTCTGGGGGGTGATCGGACCTATCAGTTTTATGAGCCGATGTTGAATTGTTCGGTGACCCGCATTTTCTACAGTGGCTCGAAGGTTTCGCTCTCCTACTTTAACGACTGTTCCTTCCTGCAAGTGCTGGGACAGCAATTGGGTGAGAATCTAGTCACCTACCGCTGAGCGCCTACTCCCCAGGGGCGCAGCACAGCGACACGAACTTCGAAGTTTCTGTCCGGGTTCCGTCTCATCAAAATGTCTTCGCCGCGTCTCGCGCTTCTGTGAGGCAAGCCGCAAGGGCTTCGTCCAGAGCGGCGTACAGGCGGCGTACAGGGGCGTACAGGGGGCGTACAGGACACCCATCAATCCTGACACCTCAAGAAACACGCTTGAATGGTCAACTACTCCTGTCTCGGGAGTACTTCTACTACTACG
>JAPOQD010000125.1 GCA_026710905.1 Halieaceae bacterium | reverse complement strand
GAGTGGCGCGGCGAGAAAACCAACCCCCAGGTCCCCGGGGCCCCTCCCCGGGAGAGGGTCCTCCCCACCGCCGGCCGCATCCCGGACCCCGCCAGTATCGAAGACAGTGGCCGGCGCAGGTCTGCTGAGCGAGCACTGCAATACATGGGCCTCGAAGGAGGTATGCCGATCACCGATATTCGCCTGCAAAAAGTGTTTATCGGATCCTGCACCAACTCGCGTATTGAAGATTTGCGCGCAGTCGCCGCCGTAGTGAAAGGCCACAGCGTTGCCGGCAGCATCAATCAGGCGCTGGTGGTGCCCGGTTCCGGCGCGGTCAAGCTACAGGCCGAGGCCGAGGGGCTGGATGATGTCTTCATCGCCGCGGGTATGGAGTGGCGGGAGCCCGGCTGCTCCATGTGCCTGGCGATGAATGCCGATAAACTGGGTCCCGGCGAGCATTGCGCCTCCACCTCCAATCGAAATTTTGAAGGGCGCCAGGGCTTTGGCGGCCGCACCCACCTGGTCAGCCCGGCCATGGCCGCAGCCGCCGCGGTGCGTGGCCACTTTGTCGATGTGCGCGACTGGGAGTATGTGACATGAAAGCGTTTACCGAGGTGAAAGGCCTGGTGGCGCCCATGGATCGGGCCAATGTCGATACCGACACGATCATACCCAAGCAGTTTTTGAAATCGATCCAGCGCACGGGTTTCGGCCCGAATCTGTTTGACTCCCTGCGCTATCTCGATGAGGGCCAGCCGGGCCAGGATTGCAGCGCCAGGCCGGTGAACAGCGAATTTCCGCTCAACCAGGAACGCTACCGTGGTGCGTCCATCCTTTTGACAAGGAAAAACTTTGGTTGCGGTTCAAGCCGGGAACACGCCCCCTGGGCGCTGGATGATTACGGCTTTCGCTGCGTTATCGCGCCCAGTTTCGCCGACATCTTTTACAACAACTGTTTCAAGAATGGCCTGCTTCCCGTTACCTTGCCGGAAGCGGTGGTGCAGCAGTTGTTCGAGCAGATGTACGCCAACCAGGGCTATGAACTGCTGGTTGACCTGCAGGCTTTGAAGATCACCTGTCCGGACGGCAGGGAACTGGCTTTCGAGGTTGACCCTTTCCGGCGCCAGTGCCTGCTCAAGGGTCTGGATGATATTGGCGTTACCCTGGAACAGGCAGGGGCCATCCGTGCTTATGAACAGCGTTGGCGCAAGCAGTCGCCCTGGTTGTTTGAGCAGAGCGGCGGGGTGTAGCCATGAGCAGTACCGTTCTGATCCTGCCGGGTGATTACATCGGGCCGGAAATTATGGCCGAGGCGCGCCGTGTCCTGTTGAAGATAGCCGAACGCTTCGTTCTGGACATCGAACTGGAAGAGGGATTGCTGGGAGGGGCAGCGCTCGATGCCTGCGGAGAGCCCTTACCCTCTGAAACCCTGCGCAAGGCCCGCGCTTCCGCCGCTATTCTGCTGGGTGCTGTCGGCGGTCCAAAATGGGATGAGGTGGAGCCGGCGTTGCGCCCCGAAAAAGGCCTGTTGCAGCTTCGTTCGGGCTTGCAATTGTTTGCTAACCTGCGCCCGGTGCGGCTTTATCCACAACTGGCCGGCGCCTCCAGCCTCAGGGAAGAAGTGGTTTCCGGGCTGGATATTCTGATTGTTCGGGAATTGACCGGGGGCATCTATTTTGGCCAGCCGCGCGGCATTCGGGAATTGGAGAGCGGCGAGCGGGAAGGCTATAACACCTACGTCTACCGTGAGTCGGAAATAGAGCGCATCGGGCGTGTGGCCTTTGCCGCCGCCGCCGGGCGCAATGGCCGCCTGTGCTCGGTTGACAAGTCCAATGTGCTGGAAGTTACGCTGTTGTGGCGGCAAGTCATGCAGCGTCTGGCAGCGGAGTACCCGCAGGTGGAGCTTGTCCACATGTACGTGGACAATGCCGCCATGCAACTGGTGCGGGACCCCAGGCAATTCGATGTGCTGGTAACCGGCAACATGTTTGGCGACATTCTTTCCGACCAGTCGGCCATGCTGACCGGTTCGATCGGCATGCTGCCTTCGGCATCGCTGGATGCTGCCGGCCGCGGCATGTATGAACCTATTCACGGTTCGGCGCCGGATATCGCCGGGCAGGGCAAGGCCAACCCCCTGGCCGCCATCCTGTCAGTGGCGATGATGTTACGTCATTCATTGGGGCAGGAAGCCGCTGCCGGCGCGGTCGAGAAGGCTGTGGGGCGGGTCCTGGAGCAGGGTTTGCGCACCGCCGATATTCATGAAGCCGGTTGCAGCCTGGTGGATACCCGGGATATGGGCGCTGCGGTTGTTGAGGAATTGAACAATGAGTAACAGCTATGATGTCGCGGTGGTGGGGGCAACCGGCGCCGTGGGTGAGGCCTTGATCTCCATACTGGAGCAGCGGGAGTTTCCGGTTGGCGCCCTCTATCCCCTGGCCAGTTCTCGCTCGGCGGGAAAGACTGTGTCATTTCGCGGAAAATCGATTCGGGTGCGGGAGTTGGCGGAATTTGATTTCTCCCAGGCGCAACTCGGCCTTTTTTCCGCCGGTGGCGGCGTTTCCGCGGAACACGCCCCGAGGGCCACGGAGGCCGGTTGCCTGGTCATCGACAATACCTCGCATTTCCGACTGCAGCAGGATATTCCCCTGGTGGTGCCGGAAGTAAACCCCCAGGCCCTTTCCGGTTACACCAGCCACAACCTGGTCGCCAATCCCAATTGCTCCACTATTCAGATGGTGGTGGCGCTGAAGCCACTCTACGATGCCGTGGGCATTGCGCGCATCAACGTGGCTACCTACCAGGCGGTGTCCGGAACGGGCCGGGCCGCGATGGAGGAACTTGCGGGCCAGACCGCACGGCTGCTCAATGGCCAATCGTTCGAGTGCGAGGTTTATCCCCGGCAGATCGCCTTTAACGCGCTGCCGCATATCGACGCCTTTCAGGATAACGGCTACACCAGGGAAGAAATGAAGATGGTATGGGAGACCCAAAAGATATTTGCTGATGACGATATTCAGGTCAATCCCACCTGCGTGCGCATCCCGGTATTTTATGGCCACTCCGAGGCGGTTCATATTGAAACCAGGGAAAAAATCAGCGCCAGACAGGCCCGCGAACTACTCAGCCAGGCGCCGGGGATTTGTGTGATGGATGAGCACGCCGACGGCGGCTATCCGACTGCTGTGACCGAATCGGCGGGACAGGATCAGGTGTTTGTCGGGCGTATCCGTGAGGATATTTCTCACCCCCGCGGATTGAACCTTTGGGTAGTGGCTGACAACGTCAGAAAAGGCGCCGCGCTCAACACCGTGCAGATTGCCGAATGTCTGGCGAGTGAGTATCTGAAATAGACTTGCTGGTCTGCGTTTCAGGACAGAAAAGAAAGCCGCGCGCGGCCAGCGGCGGCGCTGTGGATGTGACCGGTGAGCTAACCCACATATAACTCCAGGTCGCTTGAGGCCTCCTTATCTGGGTGACCAAGGGAAAGAAGTGCCTCCTTGGCGACCACTTACTTTCGTACCCTCTTGCCAATTTCCACAAGGCCTATACCAGCTTCATCAGTCTCGTACATCTTCAGTGGGGCGAAATTCTCGACAATGTCATAGACAAATGGTGTGGGCCCCGGTTTTTCAGATTGCAGGGGAACGCTGGCAAAGCGCTTGCTCAAATCGGCAATAAGAGTGAAACAACGACCGTTTATGTCGGTTACGTGCAATGTAAGGTCTGCCGGCTGATCATCCGGCCCCTCTCCCTTGCCTTCGAACTCAATGTCGCCAAGCGCTCGCAGACCGTGTTCTTCATCATATACATAGCCACAGTGAGTAGGTTGGTGGGGCCGAAGTGAACTGGTGACAGTCATTACGCCAAATATATGATTGGGAAAATGCAAGCCAGTCCATATATGCTCAAGCACCAGATTGTCTGAACGAATACTGCGCGAGTGATCGCGATATCCCAGCGTGTCGATGGAAAAATGTTGTGTTGTACCATCGGTTTTTAGCGACATGTTCCCGCGAACCAGCATACCCTGTTGCTGGTGCACATGTTGTTGATTGGTGGCGATACCCATCACTTCCTTGAGTGGCACTTTATCCGGGTTTGCCGAATCAAAATCATCGAAATTAAACAGTGGGCCGCGGTTTGTGAAGCTGACATCGAGGTCTAAATCATCGTTGTGCAGGGAAAGGTCAATTTGCTCGTGCGCCTTGACAAATCTAATGGTGAAGTGATCGTCACCCAGCTCTGGGGAGAAGGCAAAATTTTCAGGAAAATCGATTTGGCTGCCATACTTGATTGACTGACCTTGAACACTGAAGTGGCAAGCAAAAGTAATACGTTCAAATATGGGCTCGCTGACAATATGGATTGCCCCAAATATTCCATTGTCCCGATCAAAAATCAGGAAAAACCAATTTTCCTTGTAACGCAAGTAGGCACTCGGCGGGACCGGATGTGGCATGTCGTCATTTGTAACTGTCATTACTTTGATCTCCATGAATTGGGTTGTATTGCTTCATTACTTCAAAGCCATCAGGACTGATGAACAAGTTCCATTGCTTCCGAGATTCGTAAAATCGACTCATTGAAGTATTGGTGGCTTACGACCCGGGCTGCGTCCGAACCACCAATCAAGCGGGCATTAAACGCGCTGGTTGCCTGGGCGCATTGCACACCCAGCCGGGTAGCCCCGAACAGAATGCTGTAGTTCAGCTGATCTTCATCCGGCAGCGGTATGCCGCTATTTTGGTAGGCTTCAAGGAAAAGTTCCCAGGAGCCCAACGCCCTCGCCATAAAATAGAAATATCCCAGGTCATAAGCGGGATTTCCCATATGGGCGAATTCCCAGTCCAGGATCGCCATGACCCTGCTGTCTTCGATCAGCAAATTGTTCAGCCCATAATCACCATGCACCAGCACTCTAGGCGCCCGGTCATTCATTTTCGCATGCTCTTTCAACCAGGAGAAAGCAAGTTCAAAAGTGGCGGATTGTCTATCGGTTTGAGCCAAATCCCGCTGGCCCAACTCCAGCCATGACAGGAATTTATCACTGGTAGGCGCTTTGGCATTATCGATGGAATCTCCAAACTCCCCTGGAGCAATTTTATGTATTGTCGCCAGATTCCTTGCCACATCGATGAGCGTTGCCTTGTCCTGCGCCGGCAGATTGAACATGTGGCCAATTGTTGCTCCAGATGCTCTTTCCGAAAGCATAAAAGGAGCGCCAAAAATGGCGCCGGTTTCCTCTAAAGCGAGTGGTTTGGGGACGCGTACTCCCCGATCGTAAAGAATCTTTAACAGGCGGTATTCATATCCCACGCTGGCCCCGCTGAACCTGCCACTGGCGTCACTGCGCAGGATAAGGTTGCGCGGTAGGGTTTTTACACCGGATAAATCAATGCTTAGGGTGAATTTTGACTGTCCGCCAGGTATGAACCCGCTGTTCTCGATTTCAGCGCCTTCGTTTCCTGGAAACTGGTCCACGATGAAATTCAGCAAGGCTGTTTCATCATAGCTCAATTGATTTGTCGCGCCGCTCTTGTTGTCGGTTTCCGCTTTTTTCGCTAACTCCAGGCCGGACGAAAACAGGGTTTGGGCATATTCGGAATCGGCTCGCATCAGGGATTGCGCCAGAGCGCCAGCAGATGATACGCCGCTTTGCGTCAAAAATTTCTGAAGCTTTGCAGTGAGTGCCAGGAAGGTTTCAAACTGCTTGGGATCCGGCTTATCGGCAAGTTTCTGCAGTTGAGCCCCGATCTCTCGAATACTTTCGGAGTTTTCGCTTTCCCCTCCAACTACCTCCGCGGTTAGAGTTTGATCTACTTCTGCCAGAAGACGACGGACCTCGTCGAGATACTTTTCAGCGGCCCCGGGAGCTATTACAGTCTCAATTTGCAAATAGTCCAATAGCCGGCGGGCAGCCATCAAGTCCGTGGAATGTTCGTCCCGAAGTTTCACCTCTACTGACAGGCGCTGCAGGATGTCAACCACCGATTTCAGGTAGTGGAGAGAACGTTCTTCCATAAGCACTGATCTGATTGTTCCACAAGGCGGCTCCATTCTATAGCGCGTGCTCTAATTTGGAAAGGGCGGAATGCCCCCCCGACATGCTGACTTTTTCAAAAACTGTCGTTGAAAAGCCACGCTTTTGCAGGTGGTAAGCAGCGGACAGACCCGCCATTCCTGCCCCGATGATTGTAATGTTCTGTCTATCACTCATGCTGGTTGGACCTCCGTAAACCTGATGATTTTCAATGTGGCCAAGGCCGACCGGTTGCTAGAGGCTAGAGGCGAAAGTAGTACGCGGAAAAACTCCGCTATCTTACATCGGGTTCCGGGTTCCTGAAACAGCAAGCACAGAGGAAATAACCGCGGCATTTACTATGTCTTGAGCCTTGCAACCCCTGGACAGGTCTATCCAGGGTTTATCCAGGCCCTGCAGGATGGGTCCAATGGCATGGGCGCCGCCCAGATGTTCGGTGATCTTGTACGCAATATTTCCTGAGTTCAGGTCCGGGAAGATCAGTACATTGGCATTGCCGGCTACCTCGGATTCTCTGGCTTTCCTTGCTCCAACTTCCGGAATCAGAGCTGCATCCGCCTGTAACTCACCGCACACCTTCAGCCCAGGGCCGCGTTCCTTGACAATTTGCAAGGCTGCGAGAACCTTGTCGACATTATCGTGTTTTGCCGACCCATGGGTGGAGAAGGAGAGGAGGGCCACCCTGGGTTCATGGCCTGTGAGAATCCGATGTGTGGAGGCACTGTCAATTGCGATCTGCGCCAGTTGCCCCGGGTCGGGAGTGGGATTTACGGCGCAATCGGCAAATGTCATCAAGCGATAATGGTGGTCGATCAGAAAAATGCTGGAGA
Source organism: Halieaceae bacterium (assembly GCA_026710905.1). GTDB lineage: Bacteria > Pseudomonadota > Gammaproteobacteria > Pseudomonadales > Halieaceae > JAPOQD01. The sequence continues at coordinate 86,787 of JAPOQD010000125.1, read as the reverse complement.
TAAGCTTTGAGCCTTGTCCCAGGCCTATGCCTCTCAGGCAGGCCCGCAGTACGTCGGCGGTTGTTGCCAGGGAACCTGCCACACCCGAGTCGACATAGCCAACCTTGACGAGTACTGTAGCGAGCAAAAGAGGATCATTGAGCTGTTTCCTGGCATCGTCCCGACTGAAGCCCTTTTCCGCCATTCTGGTTGCGTATGATTCAGCCGCGCGCTCAAACCAGTCACTGGCATCCTTCCGATCCGAGAAAATCTCACAGTGTCTGTCCGCTGGCCCCGGCTTAAAAATGACCGGTTGGCAGATTGCCTCGCCGGCAATCGCTCTGATTGCATCCTGTACTCTTGGGTCAGACTGTTCAGGGAACAGGATTCGCTTGCGGGCCGCCCGCGCGCGTTCGCGTAACGCTTCAAGCACGTCTGAGCCATGAGACTTGTGTCCGTCGCAGGTTTGCATCGAACGATCAGAGTAGCAGTTCGTCCGGTACGTCCAACGCCAAGTGCAACAACCCCGGCCCGTGCACCTTGCCCTGGGCGTCGGTGATCAGAGTTTCCGTGCCTCCTCCCCCCAGGGAGTCTTCAAGAATGAAGTTCAGGGCATTCAGATTGGGCAACTCATAGCGGGTGACCTTCCCGAAACAGATCTCCTTGAAAAAGTCCTTCACCACAGCGGCCGTCAGGGTTTGTTCGAGGAAGGTGTACAGGGCGGCGGACTTCGCCATTACCCCGATATTACTGCTGTCGCCCTTGTCGCCGGAACGGGCGATGGCGATTTCCGCCAGTTGTACTCTCGCCATCTCAAAGCTCCTTCACTGTTACATGGGTGTTGATTTTGGTTTTGTCGATCAGTGCAGGCCAGTAGCCCACCACTTCCGCAGCCCGGGGACGTCCCCCTGCAAATCCGGTGACCCCGGGCGGACCTGAGGTTATCAGCGGAGCCAGTTCGGTTCCCATGCTGTTGAGGGCCTTCGCATCGTCACCTCTTGCGCCGATACGCATCATGATCTCCGCCGGTTGTTCGGGGGCGGGCACCAGGCCTTTGTACAGTACACTGGTGCCAAACAGCTCCAGGAAGCGGTCTGCCTCAGGGATGTCATAACCGTGCATTGCCGTGCGTTGCCACACCATGTCAGCGAGGACATGGGCTTTCTCCTCGGCATCTGGGCCAGAAATACATAAGGTGCCGAGGATCTTGTAGCCGTTGGCGTAGGACATGGACACCTTGTAGCTGGGGGTAGGGGGGCGGCCCTTGATGCCGGATATCGCAACCCGGTTGTCGCCCGCCTGTTCCATCTGGATGGTGGTGAAGTCGGCAATACAGTCGGGGCTCAGGTAGTTCTTCGGGTCGCCCAGTTCATAGAGTACCTGAGAAGTCACGGTTTCGACGGACACCAGGCCGCCGGTGCCTTCGTGTTTGGTAATGACAAACGAACCGTCGGCACTGGCCTCGACGATGGGATAACCGATCTTCGCAAAATCCTCCACCTGTCGCCAGCTGCTGTAGTTGCCGCCGGTACACTGGGGGCCGCATTCGACGATATGACCCATCACGGTGCCGGCTGCCATTTTGTCGTAGTCCTGCATGGACCAGCCGAACTCGTAGATCAGCGGGGCCAGCACCAGAGAGGGGTCTGAGGCGCGGCCAGTGACGATAATATCGGCGCCTTGCTCAAGCGCCTCGACAATGGGCGCTGCTCCTATATAGACATTGGCGCTGGTTACGCGCTCGCGTACAGTAGAAAGTGGCTCGCCGCTATCCAGATTGGCGAAGCTCTCTCCCGACGCCACCAGTTCATCGATATCACCGAGGATATCGTCTCCCTCTACTATGGCCAGGGTCATGCCAGCCATGCCCGTCTGTTGCATGACGGCCTCGATGGCGTCCATACAGGCCTGGGGATTGACCCCACCGGCATTGGCTATCACCTTGATGCCCTTGGCCTTGCAGGCAGGCAGTATCTTGCCCAGCATGCTTACAAAGTCTCTGGCGTAGCCTGCAGAGGGATCTTTCATCTTCTGCTTCTGCATGATACTCATGGTGATTTCGGCCAGGTAATCAAAGGTAAGGTACTCCACCGGGCCTTCCTCGACCAGGCGCAGGGGGCCCAGCAGACTGTCGCCCCAGAAACCCTGGGCATTGGCCACGCGGACGATCTTGTCAGTAGTCATCAATTACTCCTCGGTAATGCTGTTTGGTCTTGGGAGCCTGCACGGCAGAATGGTCACGGCTCAGGCTCCTAGCCCGCTGTTAAAAAAAGGGCGATCGGTAAACCACAGATTGCTACGCACCATCCTTCAGCCAGTAACTTGAGGGGTAGCGGTGCGATACGAGTCTCCATAAATTCATAGATTACATAGCGTACTTTAACAAAAGCAAGAACCAGGATGGCAATGCTGGTGTATAAAGTATTGCCTGCTCCATTCCCCTGGTCCAAAACTCAGGACACCATTGTGGCACAGACGAGCAAAAGCCATATGACGGTAATGTGAGTTTCGAATAGTGCTCTCATGGCGTCAACTCACAAGGTATAGCAACGCAAAAAACAACAGCCGTACCAGGCAGCTTCGATTTGCTCACGCTCCAGGCCGGCGCCCCCCGTGCACATCATGCGGTCGAAAATGCCATTCAGACCGGTTTTAGCCGCAGTGAGGACCCTGGCCACCTCAAACCTGTTCACCAATACAGACCTGATCTTGTATAATGATTCCGAGTCGGGACTATTGTAGCGCATGCTATAAAGTGAATGCGATTGTTTGAAGCCATATTTGAACTCCTGTGGTGAGGAATCCAATACGCCACCTGATTGTGAGCTTTTATATCATTTGCTATACAACTAATTTCGAATTATCAATTGAAAAATCAGATAATTAGCAAACATGAGTCGAATTGTGTTCTAATATTTCTTGAGCCTTTCCAGCTCGGCCGGAGAGGAGTTGAGCTAGCTAAAGTGGAGTACGCATGACAGAAACGCCAGTTAAATCGGATGTGAAAAAGCCGAGGGGTGGTGGACGCAAAACAGCGAAAGCCCTGCGCGAGAAGAGTGGTGGATTAAGCACTCGTGACTTTATCCTTGAGGAGGCCACCCGACTTTTTGCCAAGGAGGGGTATGACCGTGTAACCGTGAGGGATATTTCTGCCGCGACAAGTATGTCAATGCCGACTTTGTACCACCACTTTGGCGATAAGGAAAACCTTTATCGAGAGGTCGAAGCGAAGTGTTACGGCGCCTTGAAAGACCGCTTGTTGACGGCCCTGGAAAGCCAGGGAGAATCTGAAGATCGACTGCGAGCCTTTGTTTCGGAAATGTACGTAATCTTGCTGAAGGACACGAATTTTCTGAGTATCGCCATACGTAACATGCTCGATCCAAGTGTGGTAAACCATAAATTCCTGGTGGATCTCTCAATGAGAGAAGTTTACCGGCGCTTCGCCGATTTACTCAACGAGATCAGGCCGGGCTCTGGCAATGGACTGGCGCCCATGATCATCATGAGTGGAATTTTGGGCTTTGTTTTAATGAATCCCGCCAAAAGACAATTGACTGATTATCCATACCGTCGAAATACCGACCTCAATCGAGAACGAGAGGCCTTTGTCGACTATGCGGTCGGCGCCGTACTCAGGGTGTAACCCTCTTGATTTGATGCATTTACTCCAGCTTACGCCGCTCCCCCGGGTTGTATACTCTTTCAATAATCAAACGCTTCTTCCTCGACGCACAGGCCGAGCCACATAGTATCGGGAGGTACTCCATGCGCTGGTCTCACTCGCGTGCCGCATGCGAGAGTATATTCAGGAGCTGCACACTATCCGGGACAACTGACAGGATGGGAAATCATTCTTGCCGAGCTGATGTTCAGCCTGATAATGGGCCGCTGAAACGTTCGAGTAATGTGGCGGGAAGAGGGGCCGGAATGGCGTCCTTCACAGAATGTGTTCGATGTTCGTGGCTCAGTAAACGTACCAAGTAACGACAGGAGATTATCGAAATGAATTACCCCTACAACCCGGCACTGTGGGACGAAGAACACGAGATGTTCCGTGGAATGTTCCGCCGCTTTCTTGAGGAAGAGGTCGAGCCCAACGTTGACCAGTGGATTCAAAAAAATGGCCCGGAACCTGAATTCTGGTTGAAAGCCGGCGAGGCTGGCATTTTGGGTGTGGGCATTCCCGAAGAGTACGGGGGCCCCGGTGGAGATTTCCTGCACCGGATGGTGATTGCCGAAGAGTTGGGATACAACCCGGTGGGGGCCAGCATGGGCCCCGCGCTCATTGGAGATGGTTGCAGTGAAATTCTCTATCGGAACGGTACGGAAGAACAGCGCAAAAAATGGCTGCCACTGATGGTAAAGGGTGAGGCTCGCGCCGGGCTTGCCATCACCGAACCTGATTCTGGAAGTGATGTTGCGGCTATCCGAACCACAGCTGTGCGGGACGGGGACGAATGGGTGGTTAACGGTTCTAAAATCTATATTTCCAATGCGAACGAAGCCAAATTCTTCATGGTGGGCTGTAAGACAAACCCGACTGCTGGCGCCCAGGGGATTTCAGTCCTCATTGTTGAAGCGGATCGTGAGGGATTCCGATTGGGGCGAAACCTGGACAAAATGGGTAACCATGCTTGTAATACGGCGGAAATTTTCTTTGACAATGTGCGGGTGCCTGTCAGCAATATGATGGGCGTCGAAGGCAAGGGTATGGGTATTCTGCTCGGCGGGGTCAATATGGACAGAATTACCTGGCCGCTGATTGGCCACGCCGCCGCTACCCGTGCGTACCATGAAACTGTTGAATTTGTGAAGAATCGCAAAAGCTTTGGTCAGCCCATTTTTAACTTCCAGAATACCCAGTTCAAATTGGCCGAAATTAAGACGGAGTTGGCCGTTGGGCGCTCTTTCCTTGACGACATTATTCGCGATTACAGGGAAAAGGGTGATCTGGATATGGAGCTTTGTGCGATGGCCAAGCTCTGGATCTGCGAAATGGAAGGAAGAATTATTGACCAGTGTGTTCAATTCCATGGTGGTGCAGGATATATGGATGAATACAATGTCTCCCGCCTGTACACAGGCGCTCGACTACATCGTATTTTCGCCGGTACATCCGAGATCATGCGAATGATTATCGGCCGTACGATCTGAGACAGGTCTTTTGACTTTCGACGCGTTCAAACCAATTTGATCTGATCACCAAGTAGGCGTTTGTGTCCCCCTGGCCACCCGAAATTACCCCGTTGATCACGGGCAACCCTGGGCGCCAAAGTACAGGGCGCAAGCTCCGAAACTAGTGGGCCGGAACAATCTATGGATAAGCCCGCATTTCAGGTATATTCTGGCACTACTGCAGACCTTTGTAGCAGGTTTTCATGGTGGAGCGACAGACTCCCCCACAAAATACTGTTTGAAACAGGTCGATCGGGTGGGCTTATGAAGACTAAACGAAAAGGGTTGTTGTCACTTGGGCTGCTGCTGACGCCGGGATTAGCCGCGGCTTTTGGCCTTGGCCATCTGGAGTTGCAGTCTCATTTCAATGAGCCGTTGCGAGCTGAGATTCAGTTGCTGGATACTGAGGGCCTGGATGTAGGGCAACTGAATATCGGACTGGCGCCACGGGTCGACTTTGAGCGAGCCGAAGTTGAGCGCAGCGATTTTCTGAGTAATCTGAAGTTTGATTCACTGCTCGCCGAGGACGGCTCGGGGCGAGTGCTGGTGACTTCACAACAACCGGTGCAGGAGCGCTACCTCAACTTCCTGGTGGATGCGCGCTGGCCCGCCGGGCGCGTGGTTCGCATGTATACGTTACTGCTGGATTCGGCTGGCTCGGGTAGTTCCGGTGTGAGTGACGGCGCCTGGTACGAAGAGCCTGCTCCGGCGTCAGGGCAGGCGGAGGCCGCGGAAGTTCCGCCCGAATCTCGCCAGCCGTTGGCCCCGGAGTCTCCCGTGGAATCACTGGAAGCCGAATACCGGTACCAGCCTGAAGCATTGGCTCCCGGTGACAGCTACCTGGTCCAGCGCAATGAAACCCTTTGGAGTATCGCCCGGCGCGTGCGTCAGCAAGGCATTACGATTCCGCAGACCATGGAGCATATCCTACGGCTGAATCCGCAGGTGTTTATTGATGGAGATATCAACTGGATGATGGCTGGCTACACACTGCGTTTACCCTCCGTTGCCGAGTTTTCCGAGATGCTGCCCAGCGAGGTTGACCAACAACCGGGTGAAGATGGCATCTCTGTTGGCGGTGAAGCGGAGGACCAGGGCAGAGCCGGACAAGGCCAGTTGCGAATTACCGGCCTTGATGCAGAGCTTGACCCTGGCGCTGATACAGCAACGCTGCAGCAGCTACGCTGGGACAATCAGGAACTGCAGGCGCGCATCGGTTCAATTGAGGAGCAATTGCTAACCTTACAGAACCTGCTGAGCCTCAAGGATGATCAGATTGCAGAGTTGCAGGCGGCGCTGGAGCAGGCAACCTCCGCGGTGACCAATACACCGGACCTGGCAACGGCGTTGCGCACTACCCTGAGCATCATGGTTGGCTTGGTGAGGGAAAATCTGCTGTACGCCGGGGCTGCTCTGGGTGTACTGGTGCTGTTGTTGTTTTGGAGATTCAGAGGCCGTTCCGGGCCGGAACCTGAAGAGGAAGTGGAGGAGTGGCAGGCTGACCTCCAGGAGCCTGATGATGAATTGCCGGAAGTTGATGCGGCCCAGGATGAAGCCGGGGCCGAACAACCGCGGAACGAGTCCGGGATCACCAGGCAGGGGATGGAAGAAGCAGACGGAGAACAGGTTTACGCAGCTGATGGCGATGAAATCTCCTCCAAACTCGACCTTGCGCGCGCCTACCTGGATATGGGTGATGACACCCGCGCCAGGGATCTTCTTGCCGAGGTGGCGTTGGACGGTACTGCAGAACAGCAGCAGGAAGCGCGGCAGTTGCTAGACGGTATCGGCTGAATAATCCAAGCCCGAACATGGCGCCGGTGTCCTGCCTCACAAATACGCTGAGCCTTCAGGGCGAGTCGTTTTGGCCCTTGGCAGTGTGCGCCGATGTGCAGTGGCGGGCTGCACGGGAGGTGGCGCAACGCTGCCAGCGGCTAAAAAGGCCGTCATTACTCCAGCGTATTTGTGAGGCAGGACACTAGGCGTGTCCAGCGCTGTTCTCCCCAGCGGCCAGCGTGTGGCGCTGGTGATCGAATATGACGGAGCCTCTTTTCACGGTTGGCAGTTGCAGACCGGCAGTGCAGTCAGAACGGTACAGGCTGAATTGGAAAACGCGCTTGGCCTGGTAGCTGGCCAGCCGGTCAGACTGATTTGCGCCGGTCGTACCGATACCGGTGTTCACGCCACCCACCAGGTTGCGCATTTCGACGCTCCGGTCAGCCGCAGCACCCGCTCCTGGCTGCTGGGCAGCAATCGTAATTTGCCGGACAGTATAGTGGTGCGCGGCGCGCATGTCGTACCGGCGGATTTTCATGCACGTTTCAGCGCCCTGTCACGGCGTTACCTCTACCTCATCCACAATTCCCCGGTGGCTTCTGCTATCGCCGTCAATCGGGTTGCCTGGGTTCGACCCGAACTGAATGCCGGGGCCATGCACGATGCCGCCCAAATCCTTCTGGGAGAGCAGGACTTCAGCAGTTTCCGCGCTGCCGCTTGCCAATCAGCTACTGCGCTGCGCTGCCTGCATAACATGGAGGTACGGCGCCAGGGAGAACTGGTGCTGATCGAGATGCAGGCAAATGCCTTTCTGTATCACATGGCGCGCAATATCGCCGGGGCATTGATCGCGGTGGGGCGGGGACTACTGACCAGCGCCGATCTGGCCGAACTTCTGCAGGCGCGGGACCGGCGCCTGGCGCCGGATACCGCAGCTGCCCATGGTCTCTACTTAACGGGGGTTACCTATCCAAAAAACTTCGATCTTCCGGTTTACTCTCCGGGCCCCATAATCCTGCAATAGACCCCTGCCCAGAGTGGGCAGTTCTTTTGCCCGAACTGGGTGGTAACCGTTTGGTTTTCGAGTGGTGATTTGAGGCTGGCGCCGTGTTTTTGCCGATGCCCTGGCGCACAGAAAATTCCTCCGTGACCAGGGACTTGGGGAATTTCTTGAGGTTGACAGGATAATACGGGGCGCCGCTATCCCGCCGGAAAGTCAAACCGCTACGACGTTCTCGGCCTGCGGACCTTTCTGGCCGCGAGTCACGTTGAACTGAACTTTTTGTCCCTCTGCCAGGGTCTTGAAACCCTCGCCCTGAATAGCGGAAAAGTGGACAAATACATCAGGTCCGCTTTCCTGTTCAATGAATCCAAATCCCTTGGTTTCGTTAAACCACTTTACTGTGCCGGTTGTAGTGCTCATATTACTTGATACCCTTGAAAAATATTCAGTGTGCCTCCGATGGCGCGTACGCCGGGGGACAGTTTGTACTTATGATTAACGAAACGATGTACTCGGGTGGACTTCGACTTTGTTGCGCATAAATGCTCGCTGAACCTCAGCAACGCAAGTCTAGCCTTGGACTGCAACAGTTAACAATACCGAAAAGGGGAATAGTTGGCATTTTTCTGCCGCCTGGTAGCCGTTCTGGGGAGGAATAGCGCAAGGAGTTAACAATACTGGCGCCCTATGCAGGTCCGTTCAGGTGAAAACTGAGTTGCACATACAGAGAACGGGGTTCGCCGACGAAGTAGCGATAGTTTCCAAAACCGAAATCCGCCCGCTCCGCATAATCCTCATCAGTCAGGTTGGTTGCCCGAAATGCCAAAGACAGGCGTGGGCCGAGATCGTTGGACAGGCGCAAATTCAGTAGTTGATGTCCACCGTAGCGGTGCTGGTTATCCGGCTCCAGGTAATACCGGCCCATATGAACCCATTCCAATTCCAGCCGGTGCCGGGGGCGTATTTGCCAGCCCAACCTCATGCTGCCGAAACCGCGTGGCGCAGTGTCGATATCATTGCCCTTGATGTCGCCAGCAGAGCCGATCAACTGAATAGTACTGTCGTATTCATGCCTGGCCACATTGGCGTCCAGGCCCAGGTCGAAATCATGCGGCAGGCTCCAGCGCAGGGAAATATCCAGGCCGTAGTGCAGGGTGCGTGCTCCGCTCACGTTGTGGCGGTTGCTGTCCTGAAAAATCACCTTGTTCTTGGCCATATAGTAGCTACCCAATTCATAGCGGAAATCTCCACTGCCACCGCGTATCCCCAAGTCCAGCGAGTCGATTTCCACGGCGTCGAGAGCCGCACTTTTCTGGCCGGCCTGCAGGCGATACAGTTCGGTGGTCTGGGGGGTGCGAAATCCGCGCGAACCTCGCAGGTATAGGGAATGGGTTTCATTCAAATCGAGCAACAGGCCCAGGTTCGCTGACCAGTTACTGAAATCGTCGCTGCGGCCGGCGGGGCGGTAGAAGCGGCATGCGCTGGCGGTAGCTTCACAGGCCGGTCCCGGTTCTGTATGGGTATTGTAATCGTAGTCGGTGAAGTCATGGCGCAATCCCGCCATCAGTTTGAGCCGGTCACTGGCCTTCCAGTTCAGTTGTGACCAGACCGAGGCCAGTGCCGCATCTACCTGGTAGTCGTAGTGAGTCCCGGCCGGCTGATTCGGGCTGAATGCGGAGCTTTGCACTTCCCGCAACCAACCCTCGGTGTATTCCAGGTCGATACCGGCGATCAGGTCCAGCAGTCCAGCGCTCCGGCGCCATTTGCTGATGAGGCCGAAGCTTTCATGGCCGTTTTCCTCCACCGGTTGCCAGGGCAGGAAGTGCTGCAGGAACTCCATCTGGTTATTTCGCCAGTAGGGGGTAAAAGTGAGGCGAGAATTTCCCTTCAGGGCAATGTCGATGTTTGATTGGGCGCGCACCGACCAGGCGTCCCGGTAAGCTTCGGGGTCGGGGTTGCGCCGCTTGTTACGACCTTCCCTGAAGGCCCGGTAGCCCTGCACGAACCCGGCGGTCTCCTGTTCCAGGTTGGCCCCCGCGAAAATTGTGTCGGTATCGAAAGCAGCGCCCTGGTAGCGGTGGCGCATGGTAATTTTCTGTTGCCGGTAGCCGGAGTCATCCTTGTAGCCATCGTCGGACGCGGCATTGAGGGCGATGGCGAAGCTCTGCGCCCGATTTTCCCCGCTGTATCGATACTTGCCTCGCCGGTATCCGTGCGGGCCGGCTTCGACGCCGACAATGTGGCGAGGCGGGGACGGCTCGATACTGAGGATATTGATCAGCCCGTGCATGGCGCCGGAGCCGTACAGGGCCGTGGCCGGACCCTTGATGACTTCAATCCGCCGGGCTTGTTCGCTGTTGGCGTCAAACAATTGATTGACATTGCAAAACCCTGGAGAGCGCAGCGCAATACCATCCTGCGCCACCAGAAACGCGCCACAACTACCGGGGCCGGTTAGCACCGGCGAACGCAGGGCTATCAGGCTCTCCTGCCCATTTCCCCGGGAGATCCAGCCACCGGCTATACGCTGAAAAGACTCGTTGACATGCACATGTTCCACTGTGCCCAAATCGGTCTCATCAAGAGCCGCCCAGGCCAGGGGAAGGTCTGTGGCTGATTGCGGAATCTGGGTCGCGGTGACGATAACATCTTCCAGGACCGGGCTGTCTGCCCATATGGGCTGAACCATGGCGCACGACAGGCCGAGCAGGAGCCGCCAGGGTTTACTCATTATTTAGCCAGGCTCTCCAGCGCGAGAATTATTGTGGGTAGAGTCAAGGTGTGTGCTGTTCGATCCACTCACGCACCAATTGTTCCAACAGGGCTGCAAAGGCGCTATCGTCCGCCGCGATGACAGGCAGGCAGAGAGTCATAACCAGGAGCTGGATCAGGTGTTTCATGGTGTCCCTCTGTATACGCTGGCGCCAAACGTTCGGTCCTGACGTGATATCTGGAAGGAATGTGAAAACCATCCTGTTGGGCGCAGTTCCAACACGGCGGCAGATCAATCACGCAGGTACCGAACGCATACTTTCGGGTGGCCTTTTTACCGGGGCTGCCCGCAAAGTACAAGCAGTGATTCAAAATCCGGCTGCGGTTACACTCTCGTTCCCGGAATGACCGGCGGCTTGGCAGCGATGGGCAGGGGTGCTCACAGTTACAGGCAGGATCAACGCAACAGGGACATTCCCGTCAATATCAATGGCGATCTGGTGCCTTGTGCCCGAAGGGTGCAATATGCGGGCTAACAGCCTGACGGGCATGGGAATTTCCAATGGTTTACAAACTTGCCTCGGTCAGTTTCACTGAGCACTTGCCGTTGAAGCGGGAAACAGCATGATTACATCAGTGCGTTGGGAGATTCCCGAACCGCTCGACGTATTTGAGATTACTACCCCTGATGGCGCCTCAATCTTTGTTCGGCGTCATGGCAACCCGAATGGTCCAAGAATCGTCCTCAGCCACGCCAACGGATTTTCAGCCGACGCCTACTATCCGTTTTGGTCGCATTTTACTCGCCGGTTTGATGTCTTTATCCACGATCTGCGCAACCATGGCTGGAATCCGGCCGGCGACTTGCGGGTACATAATGTTGCGGCAATGGTGAATGACAGTGAACTCGTAGTTCAGGGCATCGACCGGCGCTACGCTAACAAGCCGCGAGCGGGAATTTTTCATTCGCTGACCAGCATGGTTGCGCTTCGTCAAGCGGCCCTCGGTGGTGGCGGGTACACGGCTCTGGTCCTGTTCGACCCGACCGTGTGCCCTTCTGGCGGCTTTCCAAAGGACTTGCAGGGCATCGGGAGCCGGATGCGCGACTTTGCCGGCAAGCGTCAGAACAGGTTCAACAGCCCGGAGGCATATACGGAAATTCTGTCCCGCAGCAGGGTTTTCGAGCGCGTGCACCCCGATGTGATCAACTTGTTCGCTCGGACGACGTTGCGACGCACTGCTGATGGAACGGATTACGAGCTTTGCTGCCCGCCCGCATTTGAAGCCCAGCTCGCGGAGTACATCTTTTTATGGTCAATGATCGTGGATTTCGACAGCGTAGCCTGCCCGATCAAGGTTATTGGTTCGGACCCGACCGTTCCGTACACGTACATGCCGAGCATGGATCTCGGGGAACTCGTACAGGTCGATTATGACTTCGTGCCCGAAACGTCCCACTTGCTTCAGTTGGAACATCCGGACACCTGCGCCGCCCTGACTTTCGAATTTCTCAACGCACAGGGGTTTTCCTGACCTAACCCGCATATCTCACCAACCTTGCACCATGTCCGTTCAGGGAAGGGCCGTTTCACCCCGGCCGATGGCGTAATAGCGAAAGCCCCTGGCTTTGAGTGCGGCCGGATCGAACAGGTTGCGGCCATCAAAAATCAACGGCTGTTTGAGCTCGGCCTTGATACGGCCGAAGTCCGGAGCCTGAAAGACCCGCCATTCGGTAACAATCACCAGGGCATCGGCGTCCTTCAGGGCCGCCTCCGCCGTATCCGCAAGCAGCAGGTCGCTGCGCTCACCGTAGATACGCCGGGCCTCGGGCATGGCCGCCGGGTCGTATGCCTGCACTTGGCAACCCTCTTCCCACAGAGCTTCCATCAGCATGCGGCTGGGAGCATCGCGCATATCGCGGGTGTTGGGTTTGAAGGACAAGCCCCACAGAGCGATGGTCCTGCTTTTCAGATCACCTGCAAAGTGTTGGTTGATCATGCTGTACAGCCGTTGCTTTTGCAGGTGGTTTACCGCCTTCACCGCGTCGAGAATGCGGCTCGGGCAACCACTGGCCCGCGCAGTATTGGCCAGCGCCGCCAGGTCCTTGGGAAAACAGGAGCCGCCGAAGCCGGCGCCGGGGTAGATGAATGAGTAGCCAATGCGGCTGTCCGAGCCGATACCCTGGCGTACCTTCTCGATATCGGCGCCGACCTGGTCAGCAAGATTGGCCATCTCATTCATGAAGCTGATCTTGGTGGCGAGCATGGCGTTGGCGGCGTACTTGGTGAGTTCCGCGGAGCGCGGGTCCATGACCATAAGCCGGTCCCGGTTGCGGTTGAATGGAGCGTAGAGCTGGCGCAGCAATTCGGTGGTTCTGGGGTTCTCGGTACCCACAACAATGCGGTCAGGTTTCATGAAATCATTGATGGCCGCTCCCTCTTTCAGAAATTCCGGGTTGGAGACCACGTCGAATTCACAGAGTACCTCCCGCTCCTTCAGGAGTTGCTGAATCAGGCTTCTGACCCGGTCAGCGCTTCCCACCGGTACCGTGGACTTATTCACCACGATGCGATAGGACTCCATGTGCCTGCCGATGGTGTCGGCTACCTGCAGCACCTGGCTCAGGTCGGCCGCACCGTCCTCGCCCTGTGGCGTTCCCACCGCCACGAACTGGAACAGACCATGTTCGACGGCGTGTTTTGCATTGACAGAAAAGCTGAGCCGATTCATCTCGCGGTTGCGCTCGATCAGGCTGGCGAGGCCCGGCTCGTAAATCGGTATTTCTCCCGCGTTCAGCCCTGCGATGCGGCTTTCATCCACATCGACGCAGACAACTTCATTACCGACTTCGGCAAGACAGGCGCCGGTAACAAGACCAACGTATCCGGTACCAAAAACGGTAATGTTCATAGTTCTTCGGGGAGTTACCGCTCGGCAAGCGGCCTCGGGTGCTTCGCCATCAGTCCATTTCAGGGTAGGTGGTGTACTTGATGCCGGCCATTTGCTGCAGTACACGGAATACCTGGCAACTGTATCCGAACTCATTGTCATACCAGAGGTAGAGAACGCATTGCTGGTTGTTGACGATGGTAGCCTCGGAATCGAATACACAGGCGTGGCGAGAACCGACAAAGTCGGTGGAAACCACCTCCGGTGAGTTGGAATAGTCGATCTGCTTGCGCAGCGGTGAATGCAGCGCCACCCGGCGCATGTATTCATTCAGTTTTTCCGCCGTGGTGGGCGGCTGCGCCAGATTCAGATGCAGGATGGCCATGGACACATTCGGCGTCGGCACCCGAATTGCGTTGCCGGTCAGTTTCCCTTGCAATTGTGGGAGCACCTTGCCGACCGCATTGGCCGCGCCGGTTTCCGTCAACACCATGTTGAGCGGTGCGCTGCGACCGCGGCGATTGGCCTTGTGGTAGTTGTCGATCAGGTTCTGGTCGTTGGTGTAAGCGTGCACCGTTTCCAAATGACCGGTGACGATGCCGAATTCATCGTCCATTGCCTTCAGCGGCGGCGCGATGGCATTGGTGGTGCAGGATGCAGCGGAAATGATTTGATCGTCCGTGCTGATTTCCGCATTGTTGATTCCGTGTACGATATTCTTCAGGCCGCCCTTGCCCGGCGCCGTGAGCAGCACTTTGCTCGCGCCATTGCAACGCAAGTGCTGGGACAGCCCCTCCGGGTCTCGCCACTTGCCGGTATTGTCGATAATCAGGGCATCATTGATGCCATAGGCGGTGTAGTCGATCTGATCCGGCGAATCCGCATGGATTACCTTGACCTCGTTGCCATTGGCCACGAAAGAGCCGCGTTCTTCATCTACCCGGATGGTGCCCTTGAAAGCGCCGTGGATGGAGTCGCTGCGCAGCAGGGCAGCCCGCTTGATCAGGTCATTGGCGGCGCCGGTCTTGCGCACCACGATGGCGCGCAGGCGCAGGGTGTCGCCGCCATCCGCTTTTTCCACCAGTAGTCTGGCCATCAGCCTGCCGATACGGCCAAAACCATACAGCACCACGTCTCGGGGTTCGCTTATGGGTTTTGCGTTGCTGCCGATCAGGTCGGTGACCTGCCGCTTGACATATTTCTTGACGCTGAGCCCCTGGGCTCGGCCCTCGGCCTCGTAGGCGACCGCGATTCGGCCAACATCGATATGCGCGGTACCCAGGTTAAGGCTGGCCAGGGCCTTGATCACCGGGTAGGTCTCGAATTCCGACAACTCGTTCTGCTCCACCTGGCGCACATAGCGGTGGTCCTGCATGATGTCCAGCACCGACTGATTCACCAGCGATTTACCGTAAATATAGGTTTTTACGCTGTTTTCCCTGGACAGTTTTCCGACCAGGGGAATCATGGCTTCGGCCAGCGCTTCGCGTTCCTTCCAGTCGCGGAAATAATCTGCGGGACGGCGGCGTTTGCGTTCTGTCACTGTTGAGTTCCTGTGGGAGGGGGCGACAAAAATTTGCGCGTATTATCTTTGTATGACGGGGGCCGCGCAAGCTGATTGCATTATTCACCTCTCACCCCACCAGGAGTCCACCTGGTCGGGTTTCGGCTGTTCCTCGCCGTTTGTATATGGTGAGGGCCATGCAAGCTGGCTACAATGTTCGCCCCCACACTACGAGTAGTCACCCGGCCCATGTTTCAACAGGTCCTCGCCGAGTTGTCGGCAGGCAGCGCCAGTTACCTCAAGACTTCGGTCGGGCCCCTGTACGGCAGTTCCGCTGCCTGTCTGTTGTGCGAGATGGCGCAGCGGGGGGGCGTGCAGGTAGTGATTACCAGCGACAGTTTCAGTGCTCAGCAGTTGTTGCGCGAATTGAATTTCTATGCCCGTGGCCAGGATCTGGAAGTATTGGCCTTTCCGGATTGGGAAACCCTGCCCTACGACAATTTTTCTCCGCATCAGGATATCCTTTCGGAGCGCCTGTATACCCTCTACCGCCTGCCCCGTATGCAGCGCGGCATACTGGTGGCGCCGGTCTCGACCCTGATGCATCGGCTGCCGCCGGTCAGCTACGTGTCCGGCAACAGCCTGGTGCTGGAGCTGGGCCAACAGTTGAATACCAAACAGTTCCGCCGTCATTTGCTGCACAGTGGTTACCGGCATGTGGAAACCGTATTCGAGCACGGTGAATTTGCCCTGCGCGGTTCCCTGATTGATGTGTATCCCATGGGCAGCGATACCCCCTACCGCATCGACCTGTTGGACGAAGAGGTGGAAACTCTGCGTACATTCGATCCCGAGTCTCAGCGCACGGTGGCAAAGATCAGCGCCATCCGGCTGCTGCCTGCCCGGGAATTCGCCCTGCACAGTGAGGCCATTGAGCGCTTTCAGGAAAACTGGCTCAACCAGTTTGATGCAGACCATGACGCCTGCCCGATGTACCGGGAAGTATCCGCGGGCAGGGCCCCAGGGGGTTGTGAATATTACTTGCCGCTGTTTTTCGAGGAATGCGCCTCTCTGTGTGACTACCTGCCCGAGCAGTGTCAACTGTCCGCCATTGGTGACCATTACCGGGCAGCAGTCGAATTCTGGGCGGAAATACAACACCGCTACCAGGAGTATGGAATTGACCCCCGGCGCCCGCTGTTGGCTCCGGCACGGGGCTTCATACCGGTCGAGGAACTTTACCAGGCGCTGCGGCAGCGGGGTCTGCTCGAACTTCGGCAGGACCCGGGCGTTCCGTCCCGGATCGCCGCGGCTACGCAGCCGCCGCCGGAGTTCATACCAGACAGCCACAAGACCTCGGCGGCAGCCATGCTGGCCCAGTTCCTGACGCAACATCAGGGCGCGGTACTGCTCTGCGCCGAATCCGCCGGGCGCCGTGAAATTCTACTCGAATCGCTGGCCGGTGAGGATTTGCAGCCTGTGTTGCTGGATAGCTGGCGAGAGTTTCTGGCCGGAGATTTCCCGCTGGCCATGGTTACCGCGCCGCTGGACCGGGGTCTGTATCTTGGCGCCGCTCAAGCCACCCTGATCACCGAGGCGCAGTTGTTTGGTCAGCGGGTAGCCCAGCGCCGCCGCCGAAAAGATCAAACGGGTCAGGCTGCCGCCGTGATCAGGGATATCAACGAACTGCGCCCCGGTGTACCGGTGGTGCACATCGATCACGGTGTGGGCCGCTACCTGGGGCTGCAGACTCTGGAAGCAGGTGGGCAGTTGACCGAATTCCTGAGCCTGGAATACGCCGATTCGTCGCGGCTCTACGTACCGGTAGCTTCACTGCACCTGATCAGCCGTTATGGCGGCGCCGATGCAGATCTTGCGCCTCTGCACCGGCTGGGCAGTGACCAGTGGCGCAAAGCCCGCCGCAAGGCCGGGGAAAAAGTGGCGGATATGGCGGCGGAACTACTGGAATTGCACGCGCGCCGGGCGGCTCGGGCCGGCCAGGCCTATGCCCTGCCAACCGTGGAGTATGAGGAGTTCTGCGCCGCATTTCCCTTTGAGGAAACGCCGGATCAGGCCGAGGCGATCCGAACAGTGCTGTCGGACCTGTGTTCCGGCCAGGTCATGGACCGGTTGATTTGCGGCGATGTGGGTTTCGGTAAAACCGAAGTAGCCATGCGCGCCGCCTTCGTAGCAGTTCAAAACCAGCGTCAGGTTGCCGTACTGGCGCCTACTACCCTGTTGGCGCAGCAGCATTTCACCACCTTCAGTGACCGTTTCGCTGACCTGCCTGTCAGCGTGGAGGTATTATCCCGCTTACGATCCGGCAGCGAACAGACCACAGTTGCCGAGCGGGTGAAATCGGGCCAGGTGGATATCCTGATCGGAACCCACAAACTGCTGCATGCCCGCATCGAATACCCTGATCTTGGCTTGTTGATTATCGATGAGGAACACCGTTTCGGCGTCCGGCAAAAGGAGGCCATCAAGGCCCTGCGCGCGGATGTGAATATCCTGACACTGACCGCCACGCCGATTCCGCGCACCCTCAACATGGCCATGGAGGGATTGCGGGATTTGTCGATTATCTATACTCCCCCACATCGGCGCCTGTCCATCAGGACCTTTGTGCGCGAGTACAATGTTGCCCTTGTCAAGGAGGCCATCAGCCGCGAAACCCTGCGTGGCGGCCAGGTCTACTATTTACATAACGAGGTGCGGAGTATCGAGGAAAGCGCGCGTAAATTGCGGGAACTATTGCCGGAACTGCGGATTGGAGTAGCTCATGGCCAACTGCGGGAACGACAACTGGAACAGGTGATGGCGGCCTTTTATCACCAGCAGTACCATATTCTGATTTGCTCCTCGATTATTGAGACCGGCATCGATGTGCCCAATGCCAACACCATCATTATCGAGCGGGCGGATAAATTCGGGCTCGCCCAATTGCACCAGTTGCGTGGACGGGTAGGGCGCTCGCACCACCAGGCCTACGCCTATTTGCTGTGCCCGCCGCGCTCCGCCATGACCGGTGATGCGGAAAAACGGCTGGCGGCTATTGAGGCGGCCACCGATCTCGGTTCCGGCTACCTGTTGGCGACACAGGATCTGGAAATACGGGGGGCGGGCGAACTGTTGGGGGCCGAGCAGAGTGGGCAGATCCACAGTGTCGGGTTCACCCTGTACATGGAAATGCTGCAGCGGGCGGTGGAGTCCCTGCAACGCGGGGAAATTCCGGATCCCGAAGCGGCCGGCCAGCATCCACCGGAAGTAAATCTGCGGATTCCGGCCCTGATACCGGAAGATTACCTGCCCGATATCAATACCAGGCTGGTGCTGTACAAGCGCATCGCCGGTGCTGATGAAACCACACTCGAAGACCTTCAGGTCGAGATGATCGACCGTTTTGGACTACTACCTCAGGCCACCCGCAACTTGTTCCGGGTCACCGCCATCAAACTGCTGGCTGCCGCCCTGGGTATCCGCAAAATTGAGGTCGGCGAGCGTGGCGGGGCTTTGGAATTTAGCGACGACACCTCGGTAAATCCTCTCAACCTGGTCAAGTTGGTGCAGGAGCAACCCCGGGTCTTTCGACTGACACATGGTAACCGCCTGCGCTTCGACTGCGAATTACGGGATGCCGCGGCACGCTTGCGTTTTGTAAAGGAACTGCTGCACAGCGTTGCCGTGGACGGCGCCGAGGCCGCGGCATGACCGGAGGCCACCGCTTCAGCGTTTACCTGCTGTTGATTCTGTTCGCGGCCGGCAGCAATAGCCAGGAAGATGAACCCGGCTGGTACGAGGTTGAATTGCTGGTATTTCAATATACCGGAGAACCTGCCGCTGACCGGGAAATCTTCCCGCTGCTGCCGGAGCTGCGTTTCCCCAGGGAATTGCGCCACTTGCGGAGGGTGGACGGCAACATCGAGTGGGAGCAGACCTGGCAACTGCGGCGGGGGGAAGAACTGATCCCTACGCCGCCAGGGCCTGGCCGGGAGCCACCGCCCGCGGCCCCGCGCCTACCGATATTCAAACCGGAAAACGACCGGGAATTGTCAACGCCGGAACTGGATAGCGACAGGGGGTTGGCAGCGCCGGAACTTGACTACAGCGTGCCCGCTGCTTTTGCACTGTTGCCCGCGTCGCAACGCAAGTACAACAGCGAACGGCGACGCATTGGGCGGCTGGGCGACACCGAAGTATTGTTCCACCAGGCCTGGAGACAGCCAGTGCCATCGCGCCGGCGGGCTGTACCGATATTGATACAGAGCGACACCGACACTGACTATCCCGCCTTGCAAGGCAGCCTGCTGCTCTACGCCGCGCGTTATCTGCACGTGGAAACCAACCTGTGGTTGAACTACACCAGGACGGACCTGCCCACCGGCTGGACAATGCCCCGACCACCTCTGCCACCGGCGCCGGAACCGCTTGGTGATTTCCGATTCCAGGTAGTGCTGGTGGACGGCTTTGCGAAAATCGCGCAGGGTCAGGATGAGGCCGTGGAAAGTCCCGTCCAGGACTCCCCGGACTTGACACAGCTCGCACCGCCACCCGGTGCGGACGGGCGGGGGCCAGAGCACCAGGAAATACTGGTCAATATCGAGGAATGGCTGGCGCAGCCTGCCTACTTGCCCTTCAATCACGCTGTCGCTTTGCGGCAGCAACGGCGTATGCGCAGCAGCGAATTGCATTACCTCGACCACCCCCACCTGGGAGTGGTCATCAGCTTGAGCCCCTATGAATTCAACCCCTTTCTGCCGCCGCCAGCAGCCGAGTGATCACGGCGCTGACCCTGGAGGCGCTGGTTTCCAGCACCTCGCGCATGGCGTCCAAAGTAATGGGTTGTTCCGCCAGCCCCGCGCCTGGGTTGACTACCAGGCACAGGGAGGCGTAATTCAGGCCCAATTCTCTCGCCAGGCCCGCTTCGGGCATTCCGGTCATGCCTACGACATCCCCACCGTCCCGGTGCAGCCGTGTCACTTCCGCGGCGCTTTCCAGGCGGGGCCCCTGGGTTGCCGCATACACTCCGCCGTCAATACAATCCTCGCCACAGGCCGCGGCCGCCAATAGCAGCTTGCTGCGCAGTTTGGCGCTATAGGGAAAACTGAAATCCACATGCTCCAGGCCGGTCTCTTCACCATCGTAATAGCTGTGCTCCCGTCCCCAGGTGTAGTCGATGATCTGGCTTGGCGCCAACAACTGGCCGGGCTGTAACTCGGCGCGCAGGCCACCTACCGCGTTGATGGCGATTACTTGCTGAACACCCTGTTCCCTGAGCAGCCACAGGTTGGCGCGGTAATTGATCCGATGGGGCGGCAAGTGGTGCGGCCGCCCGTGGCGTGGCAGGTACCAGAGCGTATGCCCCCCTATTCTGCCGCGCAGCGCAGGGTGGGAAGCCCTGCCCCAGGGGGTAAGGGTCGCGGATTCCGACTCCACTGCAAAATCGGTCATCTGTTCGAATCCTGTACCACCAATGACTGCGATGCTGCTCATTCTTTCTCATCCGTCTTATACAGATTTTTCATTTATCCACTACTCCCTGATACCACTTCAAGCTTAAAACAGCTCGGATGTTCAATACATTTCCCAAGTAAGAGGCTTAAGCTCTTGATCTGCAAGCCAAAGTCATCCGGGCTAGAGTACGGGTGCATTCTATCGCTTTCTTTCGAGTCTTTTCTCTCATGATGGACAGGCCGTGCAAATTTGGTATGTTTACCATGAGTGTTTCGAGATAACTCTAATCATGAAATTACCGGGACCGAAAGTAGGTGAGTGGTATATGGACGTCCAGAGCGGTGCAACTTTCGAAGTAGTTGCCCTGGACACGCAGAACCAACTGGTGGAAACACAGCACATCGACGGCGAAATCAGCGAATACGATATCGAATCCTGGCGGCAATTACGCCTGGTCGCGGTTGCGGAGCCCGATGACTGGCGTAATCCCTTCGAAATGGACGGCGAGGAAAACCACGACCCTGATCTGCCCTTTCACCCGGAAGACTGGTCCGGCCCGCTGAATGAGATTGAACCCCAGTACATGCGCGGGGTTGAGGACCCCTGATCCGCCCCTTGCCCGCACTCTGCCCCGGCCTGAGCCAATAGTTCACAGTCCCGTACGGCCTATTCCTCAAACTCCTCTATCACCAGTGTCTCGCCGATCTGGGCCGCTTCTATCTCGTCTTCGCAGAAGGGAAACCGTACCCATTCCTTGTTGGAGTAGAGCTTGCTCTGGTCGGAATAGTGCGGCGATTCCGGGTTCGTTGAGTTGGACGGAACCAGGATCACATCGGCGACCGGGCACTCGCTCTCATTCCAGGTCACCGCCTGAATATAGGAGTTGCCGCTGCGCGGATTGATATAGCCGCCGTCTCTGAGTATGTCACTGATGGCTCCAAACACGCCCATGGGGCCCTGGCCGCCGTGAATCGGCACCCGCTCCTGGTTACGCTCCAGGTATTGCACCTCACCCAGGGGAGCGTCCAGAGCCACGTCGGCTACGCGCAGGGCCTGCACCGCCCCGCTCAGAGCCTCGGCTACCAGTTGGTGATTGGAGTCCCTGCCGGTGTCTATCCCGGCTGGGGTATTCAGCGGGTCGGCGGCATCATAGTCCACCGCCCAAAAGTGGTCGCTCTGCACGATATTCTGATACTCGTTGCCCAATTCATTGCGAATGATTTTCCAGAATTCGGTAAACACCTGGGAGCCGCGGCTTTCCAGGTTTACCTTGCGGTCCCATTGCTCCAACACCGTGCAGGCTTGCCGCGCCCGAGTTGTCTCGCTATCCGCCTCATTCGTTTCGATGGCGGCACAGATGGAGAGCACATCGTCCACTACGATTTCAGCGCCGTACACGCGGTTGGCGTACATCAGTTGTTTGAGCGTATCCAGGGTGAACAGGGCGGTGTCGTCCAGCCCATCGCTGGCATCCTTGCGCTGCGCCACCATCAGGTGAGTGATGCGGGTGCGCAGGAACTGTTGCAAGCCCTCGTGTCCCACCGGCCCCATGATGGTGGGAAAACCCTCCAGGGGCATGCTCGGGTTGCTCAGCCAGTAGCTGTTGTTGCTGTTGGCGACGTAATCGGTGGTGCGCAACTGCGGCAGTTTGCTGGCGCCGTAAACGTTGCTGCCCGCCGGCGCCTCCGGATCCTCGCCCCACTCGCATTCGGCTCGGGAGCCGTCCAGAGTGATTATGACGTTGGATGTGGCATTGGCCAACAGCGGCCCGACCACGCCGCCGACGCAGCTATCCAGTTGTTCGGCGGTGATGAAGGGAATGGTGGAAATTTCCCCGTAGAATGCCTCACCGTGACGGTCCGCCGCCAGCTCGTGGAACACCGGATTGCCGATAATCGACAGCGCCTCAATGTAATCGTCAAGGTTGGCCGCCTT
Source organism: Halieaceae bacterium (assembly GCA_026710905.1). GTDB lineage: Bacteria > Pseudomonadota > Gammaproteobacteria > Pseudomonadales > Halieaceae > JAPOQD01. The sequence continues at coordinate 64,357 of JAPOQD010000125.1, read as the reverse complement.
GGCTTTTTCAATCCACAGTTCCAAGCCGCGCACACCGCTGGTGAGGTTGGCGTCGCGAAAGGCAAGTACCGTCCCGGTCAACAGGGGCCAGCCATCCAGCAGGGAGGAGATGCCCCCGAGATTGATCACCGGCCCATAGTGGCTCTCGTAAAAGGTGTGGTTGCGGGTTTCCAGCGAACCGTCCGCCAGCATCACCTGGATTTCTACGGTTTTGGATTCGATATTCCGCCATTCCCCATCGTAGTCATACTGCAAGGGGTTTTCCGGGTTCAGCTTCAACTCATAGAGGCTGAAGCGGTTGGCCAGCGAAACCGTATGAGTCCAGGCCAGATCCTTGTTGAAACCAATTCCGATGAAGGGATAGCCGGTCAGGGTGGCGCCGGCGACATCGTATTCTCCGGGAATGGTCAGGTGAACCTGAAACCAACTGCCGGCACCCTGCCAGGGTTGGTGGGGGTTGCCCAGCAGCATGCCGCTGCCGTCCCTGGTTGCGTCGCGGCCCAGTGCAATGGCGTTGCTGCCGCGGTCCAGAGGTTGGATATCCCTGCCCAATTGCCGCAGCCGCGCAACCAATGAATCAGATCGTGTAACCCGGGGTTCGGATTGCGCGGCCGGGGAATCAGATCGCGCAGGCATAGGGCCGGATGGCGCAACCCTGGACACGGCGGCCAGCGGCTGGTCCGGACCCCGCGCAGCCAGAATGGCGCGGCGGAATATGCTGTTGTTGGAACTCCCGCGCAGCGTTTCCCGGCTCTGGTACAGCACCAGGTCCACTTCGTCCAGGGGGGACACCCAGTCCGCGTTGCGGCAACCCTGGCCCCCCTCCGGCAGATTTTCGACCCCGGTCTCATCCAGGTAGCGGTTCATGCCCGCAGCGGTTCCTCTTGCCAATTCCTGTGCGAACTCGGGAAGCTGGTCAAAGAAATTCGCCCGGAACTCCTCTTTGCTGCCATTGAGGTAGCGGATCAGAAAGTCGGACTCGGCGCTGCCCTGGGCTTCCCCCATCAGTTCCGCCGAACGGCCCGATGCAAGCACCACCTCGCGCATGCCGACGCAGAAATTGTCCTGGGCATAGGCGTAGCCATAGCCGTAACCCAGGCTGCCCCAGTCCATTGCCTTGATGTGGGGAATACCGTATTCGGTGCGGCGGATTTCAGCGCTGTAGCGGACTTCCGGATCGGGCGGGGGAGGCGGTTCCGGCGGCGCGGTATCGGACCCGCCACCCGAGCCCCCACAAGAAGAGAGCAGCACAGAGCCGATCACCAGCGCAGATATGATTTTGTAATCCATGGCTTTCATCTTGCACCCACCTTTGCCGGGAGATCGTTCAATTGCAGAGCTAGTATGACCCTTCTTGCAAAAGCGGATAAGCTTTTTTAAAAGCATGCCATGCTTGGGGTGAAACAGCAAAAAATATGAATGTCATTACCTGCAATTGTGCGAGTACATGACCGGAATTTTCCGGTATCTTCTCCCCGTCACTCAGGCCGGGAAAATCGTCCATGAATCTGGAAAAATTCGAACGTTATCCGCTCACTTATAGCCCCACGCCGGTGGAGAAGCTACCCCGCTTATCAGCCGCCCTGGGCGGCAGGGTGGAAATCTGGGCCAAGCGGGAAGACTGCAATTCAGGGCTCGCCCTGGGGGGCAACAAACTCCGCAAGCTGGAATACATTGTGCCCGATGCGCTGGCATCTGGCGCGGACACCCTGGTTTCCATCGGCGGCGTGCAGTCGAATCATACCCGCCTGGTCGCCGCGGTTGCCGCCAAAATTGGTATGAAATGCCGGTTGGTGCAGGAGAGCTGGGTTCCCCACGAGAGTGCTGTTCACGACCGGGTAGGGAATATATTGCTGACCCGGTTGATGGGCGCCGATTCCCGGATTGTCGATGACGGTTTTGATATCGGTATTCGAGCAAGCTGGGAAGAGGCCATGGAATCGGTTCGGGACGAGGGGGGAATTCCCTATGGCATTCCGGCCGGCGCCTCGGAGCACCCCTACGGCGGTCTGGGTTATGTGGGCTTTGCCGAAGAACTGTATCGGCAGGAAGCCGAGTTGGGCTTCCGTTTTGACTACCTCATCGTCTGTGTCGTTACCGGCTCCACCCAGGCGGGAATGATTGTGGGGTTCGCCGCTACGGGGCGGGCGCAAACAGTGATCGGCATTGATGCATCCGCCACGGTTGAAAAAACCCGCGCCCAAGTGCTCCGGATTGTCGAACACACTGCCGAATTGGTGGAACTTGGGCGCCAGGTAGTCGAGGATGAGTGTGTGATCATTCCCGACTACGCCTATCCCGCTTATGGCATACCCAGTAAGGAAACCAGCGAGGCCATCCGCCTGGCCGCTCGAACCGAGGCGATGATTACCGACCCGGTATACGAGGGCAAATCCATGCAGGGCTTGATTGGCCTGGTGAAGAAGGGATTCTTTCCCGCCGGCTCAAGGGTGCTGTTTGTGCATCTCGGCGGTGCGCCTGCGCTGAATGCTTATGGCGATACATACAGGAATGGATAACAAACTGTTCCACGGGAAACCGTCGTGCTGGCAGGGTTTCCGATGAATTATTGGCTAAAGCCGGGGGTGGGGTACACTGTAGCCGTGTCCCGCCACGGTGAGAAGAGATAAGCATGCAGCCCGATTACAGCCAGCCAGTGGCAGATTATCCACGCTATCAAGGTAAAAACTCTCCAACTCGCACCGCCTATCTGGACGGTGCCGAAAGCTGCACCTATGAAGAACTGGATGAGCGCTCCAATCGGGTAGCCAATGCCTTGATTTCCCTGGGCTGTCAACCCGGAGACCGGGTGGTCTACCTCGGCGTCAACTCGGGCCCTTACGTCGAAGTGTTTTTCGGCGCCTGCAAGGCAAAAACCGTATATACCGGCATAAACTGGCGTTTGACCCCGGTCGAACTGGATTACATTTTTAACGACGCTGCCGCGAAAGTGGTCTTTTGCGACCCCCAGTTCCTGAAGATGCTGGAGGGCATGCGGGCTTCGATTCCTTCACTGGAACAGGTCATATCCGTGGATTTGGCCGGCTTCACGCGGTGGAGAGATCAACATTCAACTGCAGACCCCGCGCTGGAGCATCGCGCCGATGATGCCATCGTCCAGTTCTACACCAGTGGCACTACCGGCAAGCCCAAGGGAGTTGTCATTACCAACCAGGCCATGGAGGCGTCACGCCGCAGTGAGGACAGATATGGCAACTGGTTCCTGCAAGGCAGCCGGGACGAAGTTACCATTAACGCCATGCCCAATTTCCATATCGCTGGCTTGGAGTGGTTATTGATAGGGTTGTTCAGAAGCGCGAAAGTTGTATTGATGGCCGCTCCGGATCCCGCGGCATTTCTGGACCTGATTGAGACGGAAAAAGCTACCCACCTGTTTGCAGTTCCCGTGGTGCTCGCGATGATGCTGGAAGAGCAGAAAAAAACACCCAGGGACCTTTCCAGCCTGAAAGTTTTCCATTATGGCGCATCGCCTGCCGCACCGGCCGTGTTGCGCGAAGCGATCAAGCTGATGGGGTGTGGCTTTAGCCAGTACTACGGAATGACGGAAGTGAACGGAATCGCTGTTGTCCTGAGCCCGGACGACCACGATCTTGCCAATCCCGAACGCCTCAAGTCTTGTGGCAAGGCCGCGCCGGGTATGCTGATAAAGATCTGTGACCCCGATGGTAATGAGCTAGCTCCGAATATGCCGGGTGAAATCTGGGTCAAAACCGACTCCCTGATGAAAGAATACTGGAACAATCCCCAGGCAACGGCCGAGGTTTGCGTTAATGGATGGTATAAATCGGGCGATGGCGGCTACCTGGACGAAGACGGCTTTCTGTACATGAGTGATCGGATCAAGGACATGGTTATCAGTGGCGGTGAAAATATTTACCCAACTGAGGTTGAAAATGCGCTTTATGAGCATCCCTCCATCGCCGAGGTGGCCGTGGTCGGTGTAGCTGATGAAAAGTGGGGGGAGGCGGTGAAGGCGGTGGCGGTATTGAAGCCGGGGCTGCATGCGGGTGAGGAGGAACTGATCGAGTTTTTGCGGGAGCGGCTCGCAGGATACAAGATTCCACGTATTTACAACTTTGTTTCCGAGCTGCCGCGCACGGCTTCCGGAAAAATCCAGAAATACAAATTGCGCTGATGTGATTCAGCTACAAATGAAATGCCCGCCGGAAAATTCCGCCTGCGGATAGCTGAGACTGCTGAATCATTGGCGCTGGCTTTTCTGGCTGAAATATCTGCTGAAGGAGAACTGTTTGAATGAGCCCTGCCCGAGATTTTACCGAAGAGCAGAACATGTTTCGGGATGCCTGCCGGCGATTTCTGGAAGCGGAAATCCAGCCCCTGATGCAGCGCTGGCGTGAGGCCGGCATTGTAGATCGCGAAGCGTTCAGGAAAACCGGTGAGCAGGGCTTTCTCATGATCTGGCCCGATGAAAAGTTTGGCGGCATGGGGGATACCGATTTCCGTTTCGAGCAGATCATTATCGAAGAGACCTTTCGCGCAGACTGCCCCGAATGTTTCAACACCCTGCACAACCGTTTTGAATAATTTTCAACTGGCAGATCCAGTTCCAACCGTTTCAGCATGCTTTGCTGCAAACCGCGCCGGACTCCGCACATTGCAGGACTGGTGAATCTTTAACAAGTATCTGGGAGTGTCCCATGCAGGAATTCGACTTTCCAAATGTATCTACCGATTTATCCGGGCAAACCGCCCTGGTCACCGGCGCAACATCGGGCCTGGGCTGGCATTTTGCCCGGGTGCTGGCCAAGGCCGGCGCCAGGGTTGCGGCCACCGGGCGTCGCGAGGCCAGGCTGCGCGAGCTTGAACAAACCATAGCGCAGGACGGCGGCGATTGTATTGGCTTCACCATGGATGTCATCGATGCGGAAAACATCTTCAGTGTGGTTGAACAAATTGAAAATACGCTGGGCACAGTCACCATATTGGTGAACAATGCCGGCATCCCCGACGCGCAACGGGCCACAAAAATGTCGGTGGAACTGATTGATCGAGTAATCGGCACCAATCTGCGTGGCCCGTGGATCCTTTCCTGTGAAATTGCGCGGCGCCTGCTGGAGAAGAAGATGCCTGGCCGCATTGTGAATCTTTCCAGTTTGGGGGCAAGTGTTTACGATGGAAATGGCGCTGCCCTGTATTCCACTACAAAGGCCGCGGTTTCAAGAATGACCGAAACCCTGGCGGTGGAGTGGTCAAAGTTCAACATCAATGTAAATGCGATTGCGCCTGGTTTGTTTCACTCGGAAATGACCGACGGCATGTTGGCACGGATAGGAGATATCTCCGTACATTTCCCCCGCAAGCGTATTGGTCATCCCGCTCAGTTGGACAGTACGCTTTTGTATTTATGTTCCCCGGCATCCGATTGCGTCACTGGGACAGTGATCAAGGTTGATGACGGGCAGGGGGCCCGATAACGGGGCCACCCTGCCAACGCCATCTTCTGTCTACCAATTGATATGACCAATTTTACAAGACAAATTTCAAAAAATTGCTTGCAAGTCTCTGATAATTGGTATATACAGGGGTCTAAAGAAGGCACTGACCAATAGGGTGCTCAACACAATTTGGTCAAAAAGATGTCATATCTCTTAATGCAAAAAGTCCACTTCATGATTACAAAGGGTAAAAAAGTAATGAAATTTACGAAAAGATTGATGACTTTCTTGTTGTCAGCGTCGATTTTACCGTTCACACAAACCGCTATTTCACAGGAAGCTTTGGAGGAAGTCGTGGTTACTGGCATTCGCGCCAGTCTGGTAGCCGCGACAGAACTTAAACGCAATGATTCGCGTATCGTAGATGCGATTGTTGCTGAAGATATTGGCAAATTGCCAGACAACAATATTGCTGAAGCACTTCAGCGTATTACCGGTGTTTCCATTAACACTGACTTCGGCGTAGGTGATAGCGTTTCGATTCGGGGTTTGTCTCAAAACCGAGTTGAATTAAATGGTCGTACTACTATAGGTGATGATCGCGACGGTATCAGTCTGCAAGACTTTCCTTCAAGTTTCTTGAAATCTGTTGAAGTTATTAAATCACCAACTGCAGATATGATCGAAGGCGCACTCGGTGGCACTGTCGGTATGAATACAGTTCGCCCTCTAGAATTAAGTGGCCTCACTGTCGCTGGATCCCTAGACACTGAATATGCTGATAAAACTGAAAACTGGGCTCCCATAGCAAACTTTTCAGCCGGTAATGTCTGGGACCTTGATAGCGGAGGCAGATTTGGCGTGATAGGTATGCTGTCTTACCAAGACCGCACGATTCGTCAGGATGAATATAAAAACCGCGTCAGACTTTATGATGAACCCGTGAACGGCTTAGTGGCAAACACGCCTAGTGGTCGATTTGCCGTTAGAGAGCAAAATACGCTTGAACAATACGAGGAGGATCGCGAGCGTACCGCATTGAACCTTTCTCTCCAGTGGGCACCCGCATCGGATGCTGGAAGTGTTTACCTGGATGTAAGCATGACTGAAAGGTCCGGAGGTCAACGAGGTAGTTCAATTCTCGATGTAGGTGGCTCCAGGACCTATAACGCCAATACTACACAGGATGGCTCCGGTCAGGTTAATAACTATTCGCTTACAGGCGCCTTTGTTATTCCAAAAACCTGGAGTGAATTCCGCGAAACGGAGTCTTTTTCAAATGCACTGGGATTTGACTGGAATTTTTCAGATACTCTTGCCGTTTCCGGTGAGATTTCGATGGCATCTTCAGAAAGCTCTCAGCCGGATTCTGAATTCAACCTACGACCGATAAACAAAACGAACTGGGAAACCTGGGCGGCACAATATACTCCGGGTGTAAGCAACTTTAACAGTGATCGTGTGGCATTCGGTCTTCGTCATACAGTCGATGCCGAATTTAACCAATCGGGAAGTGATATTCCCAGCATTGTGTATTCTGACCCGCTAGCGCTTTTGAGTCCTGAAAATTTGGCTATTCGACGTTTTGTTACTGAAGAAGTGCTCACCACAAATGACGAGACGGCTGTCCGGTTTGATGTCGATTATTCGGAGGCATTTGGCCTGGAATTTGTTTCCTCATTGAAGGCAGGTATACGATTTACAAAGAACGACTACGAGTTCAACGAGAGAGAATACCTTGCGTCTAATCTCTACAGGAATGTTTTGTATGATGAGGGTACTGCGACCGAAAGACCTTTCGCCGTATGGATTGATGACTTTGAAGCTATGTTCCCCGGCTCTTTCGAAACAGTTAATCACTCCGGCTCTTTTGATCAACACGGCATCTCCGGTCAAATGGACTTGCTGGAATATCGCATTTACCGAGGTGACCTGCTTACTGATCTTGAAGGCACTTTTGATCGAGTTCAAGAGATGCTTAAAGGGACGAACTATGAAACCACAGGAAGCCTGGATGATAACTTGGAGGTTCAAGAAAGCGCCTACCGGGATATTACTGAAGAAACAGGCGCTTTCTATGTGTCGGCGGAGTTGGATTTCGATAATGTTCGTGCCGTCGTAGGTGGTCGTTACGTTACAACTGATATCGAATCCACGGTTTATGTGGATGGTGAATTGGTAACAGGTGATCACGACTATAGTGACATTTTGCCAAGCTTGAATGTCACTTATGATGTTACAGAGAATACTCTGGTTCGATTCGCAGCTGCTAAAGTGATGCGCCGTGCAAACTATAGCGAGCTAAGCCCAGCCTTTGAAATCAACAGCTCATTTTACTCTGCTGTTCAAGGGGCGATCGATTTGGATCCGTTCCGTGCAACCCAGTATGACCTTTCGATCGAGCATTACTTTGGTGAAGGTAATTTGGTGTCTTTTGCGGTGTTCTATAAGGATGTTAAATCATTCTTGAGTGAATCCAATACCTGTGTAGCCAGCTCACTAACCTCTGGTCAAAATGTTACCGAATGGGAAGCCATCTGCCTTCTTGGCAGTTCTGGCGTAAACAATCCCGATCTCGAGTTCTCTACCCAAGCGGATTTTGCAGGTGCGCCTGACGTTGATGCTGCGGGTTTTGCCTTTACCGCTGCTCAGAGAGACGCTGGTCTTACCGGTATAAACACCAATCGCGTGACAAATGGCGAAAACGGTACGATTGAAGGCTTTGAACTCGGTTACCATCAACACTTCGACTTTTTGCCTGGCGCATGGTCCGGGTTGGGCGTGAGTGCAAACTATACCTATGCGGATAGTGAACAACCCAACGGCAACATGTTGCTGGACATCTCTGAAAACACAATCAACGCCCAACTTTACTGGGAAGGTGAGTCAATCCAGGTTCGGCTTGCTTACAACTTCCGCGACCGTTTCCTGGATACTGAAGAGGAAACTCGTGTACAGACTGTTGGTGGGTTGGCCCTAAATAGCAACACTAATGATGAGACATCACCCGTCTTTGACCCTACTGCAGGTAATAATTATCGTGATGATAGAGGCCAGTTTGATTTCTCGGCAAGTTGGGCTGTTAGTGATAGTACGACCGTAGTAGCTAACATTACTAATCTAACGGGCGAACCTTCAACATTTCTGACAGAGCTTGGAAGTCCTTGGTATTATACTGAAGCAGATCGTCGTTTCTCTCTTGGTCTGCGCATGAAGTTTTAATTGCGCATTGTTTATTACTGTAGACGCTTTGGATTCATTCAAAACCGCTTGGGGAACTGAGCGGTTTTTTAAGAGAATCTGGTTTTCTCCCTTTTCATAAATAATAAATAAGGCCGGTGTTTAGAAGGCGGTTTACGCCAGCTTTTTAGTAGCACTATTTTTCAGTAACATCCCTAATGCTAATATCACTAATGAGCACATTATAAACATAAACCTCCCCCACAGAGGATTCGGAATCAGCGCCATAAATATCACACCTATTCCCATGAAAACCACCATTGACCCCAATTTATATCGTTGCTGCCGGTCATATTCGTCCTGCTCAGAGTCAGCGATGACCGGGGTCTCGATATCAGCAAAGAATCGCTCTGTTTCAAACCGATGCGCATCGCACTCTTCTTTGTAGAAAAGAGCTGTCATACAGAAGAAAGCGGCAGTGATAAACAGGTGTGCTGCAATGGTCAATATCAGGCCAATATCCACTGTCTCTCGGCGAGTTAGCTCTTCAATGCCCACCAAACCGGCAAATACCTCCGGGGTAAATATATTCGCAATAAACCAGGAAATGAACAGCCCAAGAGCAACAGTCGCCCATGGAGCCCACTGAGGAGTCTTTTTTATAAACAGGCCAAAGATCAGTGGAACAAGAAGCGGCACCTGAATCATGGTTGAAACCCTCATCATGAGCTCAAATAAACTCAGCTCCTGTAGAGACCTAAAGAATAAAGCGACCAAGATAACAAGTAAACCACTGATAAAGCTCACCAATCTGCTTAGTTTAAGCAGCCGTTTATCATTCACCTCCTTCCCGTATTTGGCTATTAGAGGTTGATAAATACTTCTTATAAAAATCCCGGCATTTTTATTTAGGGCGGAGTCCATTGATGACATGGATGCAGCAAATAGCCCCGCCATTAGCAGTCCGATTGTACCCACAGGCATCGCATTTTTCGTGAAAACCAAATACACTGCATCGGACGCTTTATTTCCGAGACCGGAGTAGGCCATGGCGGCATCAGGATACAAAATGGCCGAAGCCCATGGTGGAATAAACCAGACGATACTACCCACTCCCATCAGCACCATCGCAAGTAAGGCTGCTTTTCTGGCGCTTTCCGAATCCTTTGCGTTCAAAAATCGAAAGGAGTCGTTGAGATTCATAATGGTGATTAGCTGTTTCACCAAAAAGAATACAAAGGAACCAAACAGTATTAGCCCGTAATTCAAATCTGGTCCTATTAGAAAACCGGAGGGAAAGTTAGTGAACAGTTCGACCGGGCCGCCAACTTTGACAAGTGCCACAATGGCGCAGGCTACGGAAACCACGGCAACAACCAAGGTCTGTACAAAATCTGATGCCACTACCCCCCAGGCGCCCGACAGGACTGAAACAAATATCACAGCCAAGCCTGTAGCGATGATTGTGAGACTGATATCCGCATTGTAAAACGCGCTGGCAAACACACCTAATGCGTTTAACCATACACCTGCATTAATCAAACTGAATATGATCAAGGCCCATGAAAAGAACAGCTCATTCTGATGACCAAATCGCCTCTTGATTGCTTCAGTGGGCGTATCCACTCGCATTTGACGAAAGCGATGAGAAAAATACGCCCACCCACAAAAGTAGGAAAAGGTATTCGCAAAAAACACAAGGCTGACCGAAAAACCATCTGTAAAGGCCTTGCCAGCAGCACCTGTGAATGTCCAAGCTGAAAACTGGGCCATGAAGGCCGTTGAACCGACCATCCACCAGAGCATTCTACCACCACCACGAAAGTAGTCGCTGGTTGAATTTTTTGCCATTTTTTTAAATGCAAAACCGATGCCGACTATTAAGAAAAAATAGCCAGAAATCACCAAGTACTCATAGAGCAAGGGATCTCCCCTTTATCGCAGATGACTGACGTCCATCCAATTCTCGTTTTTGCGAATCAGGTCAATAAGCTGCTGATACTGACTGCCTTCTTTGAAAGTTTGATAGGGAGCAACCGGCACTCCTTGAATATCCCTTACCAGCTCGCGGATAAGATATGTCCAGTTTCGCTCGGTGTCGCCTTCAATATCTGGTACGTCTGCGGCAATTTCCTCGGGTAGAGGAATTTCTTGCCACTCATTGTCTCCTCCATATAAATACAGAGGGCCAGAACCATAGTGTCCTTTAATATATATCGCACCTTTGCTGCCATAAAACACAATATGGTCTTCGTTGAATCGAGGGTTCAGCCCGCCGTGCTTGAACATCACCGACACGGGTTTTTTGGCAAATTCACTTTCTATCTTTGCCAATACTGTGTATGTCCATTCAACATTGGATTCTCCCCACTTTAGAGACAGGTCTGTGAGGTCTTCAGGAATCAATTCCCGTCTCGTCTTAAAGTTATGCACACCCTCTACTATTGGCGCTTTGCCCAGATCATCCCGCACCTCACCCATAATGGAGAGAATCCTTTCACCAAGTACGGAGGTCACAATTGATAGCTTGTGGGTGAAGTTGTTGTTTAGCCGGCCACCACCGTCTTCCTTTCTATGGGACCAGCCAAATGGTATTCCCCGCTCTAGATTAAAGTGCGAAATACATTCAACTTCCAAAGGTTCGCCAATCGCTCCTTCTGCGACCAGTCTCTTTGCATGCATCACTTCTGGCATGTATCTAAAACTTGCAGCAAAAGCTGTTTTCAAATCTTTGCTGATCGACAGCTGGTAGAGCTCTTTTGCTGTTTCACCCGATTCCGCCAAGGGCTTATCGCAAAATACGTGGCAGCCGAATTCAATAGCCTGTTTGATGGGCGCTAAATGGGAGCCCCCTGGCGTAGCGATTGATACCACATCGGGTTGGCAATCTATAAGCGCCTGTTTCCAGTCAGTGCTGGCGTAAGGAATGGCCAGGTCTTCAGCTACTTTCTGTACGACACTTTCTGTTCTACCGACAATGCCAACAACTTCGGCAGAAGCATATCTAAAAGCTTCTGCATGCCCCTGGCCAGCAAAACCGGTTCCGCAAATTAGTACTTTAATTTGTTTACTCATGTTGATGTTCTGACGTAATAAATTCAATTGAACTTGCTGGACTTACCAGTTCCACAACGTTCCATCTTCAAGACGACAAACTGGAAGATAGGAACGCTTGTAGGGGTATTCCCTGGCAGCGGACTCATCAAATTCGACTCCAAGCCCAGGAGCGTCGCTCACATGCGCTATGCCATCCTTAACCTGGATGTCGTGTTGAAATATTTCCTTGCTCTGTTTGTTACCTAAACCTACAAATTCCTGAATTCCAAAATTCGGTGTCCAGGTGTCTAGGTGAATATGCGCTGCAAAACAGATAGGGGAAAGATCAGGTGCTCCGTGAGGCGCTGTTTTAACGTTATAGACATCAGCGAAGTCCGCAATTCGTCGGAATGCGGTGATACCCCCGGCGTGAGAGGCTGCTACTCGTATATAATCAATTAGCTGATTTTGAATAAGGTCCTTGCAATCCCAAATTGTGTTGTAGGTTTCGCCAATAGCGAGTGGGATCGTAGTGTGTTGCCGAATTACCTTATAGCTGTCCTGGTTCTCCGCAATCGAAGCGTCTTCCAAGAAAAACAGGTTGTATTTCTCCAGAAGCTGACCAAGCCGCGCTGATTCGATCGGAGTTAACCGGCTATGCACGTCATGCATTAAATGAACGTCGTTTCCGAAACGCTCACGGGCCTGAAAAAAAAGTTCCTCAATCATATTGAAGTACTTTTGTGTTGACCAGTCATCTTCCGGCGGTAGTGGCCTATTTCCTTGCAGCTTGTAGTAGTCCTTTCTGTCACCGAGCACTCCGTAGGTAACTTTTAAACCTGGAACAGCGGATTGTAATCGAATCGCTTTAAACCCCTGCCTGATATGTTTGTCGGCCATATCGAGCGTATCGCCGATATTCTCACCATGGGCGTGTGCGTATAGACTTACGCCACTTCGGCTTTGCCCTCCCAACAATTGATAAACCGGCAAACCGGCAACTTTCCCCTTGATATCCCAAAGAGCCATATCAATAGCGGAAATGGCCGCCATATTAATTGGGCCTTTACGCCAGTAGACACCTTTATACAAATACTGCCAGATATCTTCTATGTCATGAGCGTTCCTGCCGATAAGGCAGGGGACGACATGTTCTTCGAGGTAAGTGACAACAGCCATTTCACGGCCGTTCACTGTCGCATCCCCCAGACCGTATATACCAGAGTCTAAAATCACCTTGACCGTAATGAAGTTTCTGCCCGGATTACAGATAAAGACCCTGATCTCCTTAATTTTCAACGTATTGCTTCTACTTTAGACCAAAAATAAATTGATTTACTAAACCGTTTTAGTTGGTTAGAATATCACAGTGTTTCAATATGTCAACACATTACCCTATTGGCGGTAAGACGCAAAATCCATGGCCTTCCATGCAAAAGATAAAGTTAATTAATGTAGCCGAACACGCGGGCGTGTCAAAGAGCACCGTCTCTCAGTATTTGAACGGAAGATTCGGCTATATGTCGAAGGCGACGAGGGAGCGTATCAATGCCGCCGTTATAGAACTGAATTACGCTCCAAACCCTATCGCACGCAGTCTCAAAACCAACAAAACCAAAACTATCGGCGTCATCGTAAGAGACATAACAGGTTTTTATTCCAGCCGTGCGATCAGGGGCATAGATGATTTCTGTAAAATCAGCGAATACAACGTCCTGATCTATAACACCGACTTCGATGCCAATGTCGAAGCCCGTTCGATAGAAGCGCTAAGCCAGCTTCGCATCGATGGCCTTATTGTCGCTTCAACGGGACAGAATACTGATCTCATTTCAGAACAGGTAAAACGGGGCTTACCCGTTGTAGAATTTCAGCTCGAGCACGATGACGCCAAAAAAAATATTATTTTGTCTGACTATAGACAAGCTGCGTTCGACGCAACCGAATATTTAATTCAGCTCGGGCACAAACGAATTTGTTTCGCGACGCAAGTTTATCAGGATGTGAAATCAAGAAATGAACGGTACCAGGGCTTTGTGGAAGCATTGACCATGAATGGTATTTCGGTGCATGAGCAATTAATTCTATTTTGGCACCGTGAAACCGGTTTCCAACAATTGCCCCAGAGCATCCTCGAACTGGACAATGCTCCGACTGTATTTTTTGCACAACATTTAGCCATTACAATCGAGCTACTAAAGCAGCTAAACCAGGCGCATGTCTCAGTTCCTGAAGATGTTTCCGTTCTTGGGTTTGATGAGGTCCCCATGGCCGAATTTTTTAAGGCGCCTATAACGGTTGTAAAACAAGATCCACACAGAATTGGAATGCAGGCCGCAAAACTTTTGCTCGAAATTATTGACGGCAAGGCGCCTCCTTTTCAACGGATAATGATTCCCTGCTCACTGGTTATAAGAGAATCCTGTAGGAAAATATAGGCTTCGCAGCCGCCGCCTTGGCTTTGATGAGAACACTCAATTCCCTGGTGGCGAAGTAAATTGACAGGTCGGCTACACTCTTTTCCGGAACTGAAGTTAAATTGCACTGTATTCCACGACAAAGGCCGCGTTTTCAAGAATGCCCGAGACCCTGGCGGTGGAGTGGTCAAAGTTCAATAGTAACGTTGATGCGATTGCGCCTGGTTTGTTTCACTCGGAAATGACCGACGGCACGCTGGCCCGGATAGGAGATGTCTATGGAGCTTTCCCACCCGAGAGAAACGGTCATGCCGCTCAACTGGACAGTAGCTTTTGTAGTTATGCTCCCCGGCATCCGAATACGTCACTGGAAGTGTGACCAAGGTTGATGACGGCCAGGAGACCCGATAGCGGGTTACCCTGTCAGCGCCTTATTTACCAATTGGTATGATCGGTTTTACAAGACAATTTTCAAATAATTTCTTGCAAATCTATGAAAAATTGGTATACATTGAGGTCTGCAGAAGCGCTAAGCAATAAGGTGCTCAGATGTGCTTGAATAATTCGGATAAGAAACCAGTTACTTTCATGCAAAGTTGGCTGGTCAAATACCTGTCACTGGCGGTTTGCTGCGCCGGGCTGATGGCCTGGCCGTCGATTGCATCCACCCAGGAGGCGGATGCCGGGTTCATTGAGGAGGTAATCGTCACCGGTACTCGCAGCACCATAAGAAGTTCCATTGAAGAAAAGCGGGCCTCGGACACAGTGGTCGAAGCCCTGTCAGTTGATGATATTGGCGATATTCCCGCTCTTTCCATCGGTGAGGCGCTGGAAACGCTGACCAGCGCGGCATCACACCGCGAGCAGGGCGGGGCGACGGAAATTTCGATTCGTGGAATGGGCCCCTATCTCGGCTCAACCACTGTCAACGGCCGTGAGGCGACCAACGGCAGTGGCGACCGTTCGGTGAACTTCAGCCAGTTCCCCTCTGAATTGTTCAACAAGATCATGATTTACAAGACCCAGGAAGCCAGCCTGATCGAGGGCGGAGTTTCCGGCCAGATAGCACTGGATACCATCAATCCGCTGGATTACGGCAAACGGCGAATTCAGGTGGAAGTCAAGGGCAATTACAACCCGGACAATTCCGATATTAACGATAACGAAAGAGATTGGGGCGCCAGGCCGACACTGAGTTACATAGATCAGTTCGAGACCGACGGGCTAGGTGACATTGGCGTCTCCCTTGGTATTCAAAAGAATCTCGCCACCAATCCCGAGCAGGAAGCTCGCACCACCAGTGGCTGGCGCGACTGCCGTGCGGACCCATCCGTTGCGGGTGGCGTTTACCGAACCTCCAGTGGAAATTGTGACAGCGGCTCGGGAAACCTGAATTTGAATGTCGACCCCGCCACCGGAGTCTCCGCGGACGCGAGCGCCCCCTTCATATTTGTCCCGAGTTCCCGCTCCTATAGGCAGAACATTACCGATGATGAGCGTGAGTCGTTTTTTGCGGCACTGCAATGGCGGCCCAACCAAAGGGTCGATATTAATTTCGACATGCAGGTCTCAGACCGTACTTTCACCGAAACCCGCAATGATCTGGTATTTGCGGAGCAACGGCGCATTATTCCCGGCCTGACCGATGTAAGCCTGATTGCTGACAGCAGTGGCGCAGTTTCGCTGTTCGAGACTATTGGACGTATCGAGACAAACAGCACCTGGATGGAGCGCATTGAGGAGTATCGGGGGGGCGGCCTGAACCTCCGCTTCCAGGTAAACGACACCCTGTCCGTATCATTGGATGCCTCGTATTCGGATACCATGCGCCGCGAGAACATTATTCAGACGCGCTTGCAGTCGGAACCGAGAGACATCCATGGCAATACCACCCCGGCCGGCTCGGACCGCGTCTTCACCTCATTCAGGATGCCAGGTTCTGGTGCTGATGTTTTCCTGGCTACCGTGGAAAACTTCGATGTTACCAATGCAGATCTGTTTGCCGATTCCGCTCGCAGCAGGATTGATCTCAACCAGGCCCGCGATAACACCATTGAGGCGGTCCGAGGCGACGTTGAATGGGATCTGGATTGGAATGCAATCACCAGCATCGAGGGCGGTGTACGTTATTCCAAGCTGGAATACGAGAGCTGGCCCAGGGTCAGGGACCAGAGAACCTTTTCTGATGATGCAATTGCTGGGGCGAGCCTGGCCTGCAGAAACTCAGAGTTTCCCGAAAGTGGTTTTCTTTCAGAGGCGCGCAACGGTAACCCTCTTATCACCAACGTGGACGAGAATGGCAATGTGATTTCACAGGGAACGGGGAGCGGTTACGCATCCTTTGATCCACTCTGCCTGGTGCGGGAATTCGTTGGTGGCGAAGTTCCCCCAATTCCCGAGCCTGAACTCGACGTCCGCAACATTGATGTCGAAGAGGAAACCCTGGCAGCCTATATTCAGGCCAATTACAGGGGTGAGTTGGCGGGCAAGCCGGTTCGTGGCAACTTCGGCTTGCGAGTGGTCAATACCGAGACCAACTCCACCGGTCTACGCACAACCTTTACCACGGAAACCGACGCGGATGGCGTTATCAGTGTGAATGAGGAAAACGAGAATTTCTTCTCGGTGAGCGACGGCGGCAGCTATACCGAACTTCTGCCCAGTTTCAGCCTGGTGATGGACCTCAGAGAGGACCTTCTGCTACGTGGTGGCATTTTTCGCGGGTTGTCTCGTCCGGACCCCGCAGACCTGGGTTTTGGCCGCGCCTTGAGTGTCGATGACTCAGGCGAGCCCACGTCCATTGCCGAACTGGTAGGAAGCGCTACGGCCTATGGAGAGCCGAGCCTGGAGCCGCTTACCTCCTGGAACTTCGATGTCGCCCTCGAGTGGTATCCAAACGATGACACGATTCTTGCCCTTGGAGCCTACTACAAGGAATTCCTCGGAGGGTTCGAGAACGTTCAGCGCGTGGAAACCTTTACCATCAACGGCCAGCCTTTTACGGCGAATGTGACCACGTCGCAAACCGATTCCGGGGAGAGCACCCTGTATGGCTTTGAGCTCACGGCCGCACACTCCTTTAGCTGGTTGCCTGGTGCATGGAGCGGTCTGGGCGCCAAGCTGAGCCTCAATCTGGCGGAGTCGGATTTCGAGTTTGAAGATGGCAACTTTGGCTCGGCGCAAGTAGAGGATGATTCCGGCAATGTCGTTACCGAGCGCGTTGGTATCGTGCCGCCGGCGGATATATTCGGTTTTTCCGATACCGTAGCTTCGGCTCAGCTCTACTATCAAATCGCCAGTTTGGATTTTCAGGTCATCTACAAATATCGCAGTGAGTACTTCCAGCAATTCATCAGTACGCCTGGAAATCTCCGCTATATCGGTGATACCGAGGTGTTTGAAGCCAGGGTTACGTATCAGTTGAATGATTGGATTTCGATTAAAATCGAAGGTATTAATCTGTTTGACGAACCGCGTAGCCAATACAACCCCACGCCCCAGAACTTCGCCGAACTCAACAGCTATGGTCCGCGCCTGTTTGCCAGCGTTCGCGCCAAGTTCTGAGTGTCCATGGCCGGGCAAGAAAGACGAATGATGAAAGACAAACGCTTGTATCAATCGGTCGCGGACCGAATCGCCGGCTTGATAGACAGCGGTATCTACCCTCCGGGCAGCCGTTTACCGGGAGAGCGTGAGTTGGCCGAAACGCTCGAAGTCAGCAGGGTGACTGTGCGCGAGGCGGAAATCTTCCTTCAGGCGCTGGGGCGTATCGACATCAAAACCGGTTCCGGGGCCTACGTACGGAACAAATCGGACCAGTCTGCCGGAGGCATTCCCAGTGTCAGCGCGTTTGAACTTACTGAAGCGCGCTCCTTGTTCGAATCCGAGGCAGCGGCGCTGGCCGCTCCCGATATTGACAATGAGGTGCTGAACCGCCTGGAAACGTTGATCGAAAAAATGATGAGTGATGAGCCGGATGGGGCTCAGGTCGCGGAACAAGCAGACCGCGACTTCCATTTGACCATAGCATCCTCCACCGGCAACAAGGCGGTTCTCTATATTGTTGAGACGCTGTGGAAAATGCGCATGGAATTGGAGCAAGTCAGGGAGGTTTACGATTCCGTCTGTTCTGAAGACTCGGCGGCGCGAGGCCAGGAGCATACGGAAATCCTCGAAGCGTTGCGCAGCCGCGATTCTGGCGCCGCACGGTCAGCCATGCGCCAGCATTTCACCCGTCTGCTAAAATCAATGCTGGATGTCACCGAAGAACAGGCGTTTGAGGAATTGCGCCAACGGGCTACCGCAAGCCGGGAACGGTTCCTGAAAAGCGCGCAACTATAGGTTTTTCCCTCTTATTTTTATCAAATACAAGCGATTTGGCGTCATATGCGGGCTGTTTTTCATGGCCGTCAGCCAAACGGCGCCAGCAGCCGAAATCATGGTCCGCAGCGAGCAGGAATTCCTCCTTGCAACCAAGGGTCTACAGCCCGGTGATAGCGTGATTCTCGCAAATGGACAGTGGCGAGACTTCGAGATGGTATTTTCGGGGCGAGGCCGGCCTGGGCAGCCGATTACCCTGCGGGCGGAAACCCCGGGCAAGGTGCTGATCGGCGGCAAATCGAATTTGAGACTGGCCGGCGAATACCTTTTGGTTACGGGCCTGGTGTTCAGAGACGGTCATACCCCCACCAACGAAGTCATTTCATTCCGACGTGGCAGGGATCAACTCGCCAATCATTCCCGAGTTACCAACATCGTCATTGACCATTACAACAACCCGGAGCGTTACGAAAGAGATTTTTGGGTGATGATGTACGGCAAGAACAATCGTTTCGATCACAATCATCTCGAGGGCAAAAGTAATGCTGGCGTCACCATGGCCGTCAGGCTTGATAGCCAGGGCAGCCGCAATAATCGCCATCGCATCGACCACAACTATTTCGGCCCACGGCCGATACTCGGCGCCAATGGCGGTGAAACACTTCGTATCGGAACCAGCAAGTACTCCTTGACAGAATCGGAAACACTCGTTGAAAACAATTACTTTGACCGCTGCAACGGAGAACTCGAGATCATCTCAAACAAGTCGGGAAAAAATGTGTTCAGAGGAAATGTTTTCCTCGAGTCGAGGGGTACGCTGACGCTGCGCCACGGCAACGACAATCTGGTCGAAGCTAATGTTTTCCTTGGCAATGGAGTGGAACACACAGGCGGAATACGGGTGATAAACAAGCGCCAGGTCATCCGCAATAATTATTTGTCCGGCCTGACCGGCCATCGCTTCGGTGGCGCCCTTGTGATCATGAATGGAGTACCGGATTCTCCGATTAATCGCTATCACCAGGTAGAGGATTCTCTGATCGAAAACAACAGCCTGATCGATAACGAGCACATCGAGTTCGCCGCCGGCAGCGATGAGGAACGCTCGGCCGTGCCGATTCGCAGTACTTTCCGCAATAATTTGATTGTCAACAGCAGCAGACCCAACCTGATTACCGTACATGACGAAATCAAAGGAGTCTCCTTCGCCAATAATGTTGTGGCCGGTGACGTGACCCTGCCGGATGCATTGGGTTTTGAACGTCGGCAGGTTGCCCTGGAAAAAAATGAAAACGGGCTCTTCCACCCGCTTGACGAGTCTCTTGCGAAAATCGGCGCGCCGCGATCCCTAAAACTGCTGGAGCGTGCTCAAACCGGTGTATCCTGGTACCCGAAACCGGGCTCAGCCAGCAGCTTCGACAGCGGCGCCACTTGGCTTGTCGACCCTGGGCGGGACACTCTGACAGGGGCTTTCGAAAAGGCGGCGTACGGTGACATCATCGAACTGCGGCCAGGCGACTATACTGTTACCCGGATTCTGTCTCTCGACCGCCCACTGACTGTGCGTGCTGCAGCGAACGCGCAGCCGCGACCGCGAATACAGTTCGAGCGCAGCGCACTCTTTGAGTTGGCCGAAGGCGGCAGCCTGAAGCTTGCGGGCATCGCCATTGACGGTTCGCTGGCCCCGGATGCTTCCGGCAATTCCGTGGTGCGCACCAGCCGTTATTCGATGCTGTCAAATTATGAGCTAGAAGTGGCGAACGCCGAAGTATTGAATCTCGATACCAATCATTCCTTCAACTTTCTGCGAGTATCCAGCCATACCTTCGCGCAAAAGGTCTCAATTCGCGGTTCGCTGTTCAGGAATATCAGCGGGCATGTTATTGCTCTGGATCGAGAAATTGATGATCTTGGAATTTACAACGGCGAATACATCACCCTGACCGGCTCGACCTTTGAAAATATCGGAGGTGCTGTCATCAGTATCTATCGTGGTGGCACGGATGAGAGCACCTTTGGTCCGCATGTTCGTCTGCAGGACAGCATCCTGAAAACTGTCGGTAAAAACCGGCGCAACAGAAATTCGTCCGCCGTTTTTCTGCACGGCGTACAGCAAGCGGAGATTCGGGCCAATCTCTTCAGCGACAGTCAGCCGCTGCGCATCGTGGAGACCGTGGGTGAGCCAATCACTGTCATCAGGGAGAATCAATGGGTTGCTACGCCGCCGCCTTCCGTCACGACGGGAGGCGTAAGGTGAAGTTACCGCAAGGTCTGCTCTGTGCTCTGTTATGTCTGTTAGCTGCCTGGGTTGCCAATGCGCAGGGCAGTAGCCATCCACGGCTGCTGCTGACCGCTGCCGAAGTCCGCGAAAACGCCGATTCCTGGCGCCAATCTGAGTATTTCTCTGCGCTGCTGAAGCGGACACAAGAGCGCGTTGACAGTTACTTTCAAACCGCCCCCGAGGTTCCCTGGCCAAAAGATGCCGGCGGTGGGTACACCCACGAACAACACAAGCGGAATGCAGCCGCAGTGTGGGACGCCGGGCTGTTGTACCTGTGGACCGGAGAACCTGAATATTCCAATCATGTCAGGGGACTGTTACTCGCCTACTCGGACCTTTATCCATCACTGCCGGAACATCCGCAAAAGAAGGAACAGGCCCCCGGTCGCCTTTTCTGGCAAAGTTTGAACGAGGCCGTATGGCTGGTGAATTCCATTTTGGGATATGACGCTGTATACGAATCCTTGAGTACCGCGGACCGAAGCCGCATCGAATCACGATTGTTTCGGAACATGGTGGAGTTTCTCTCGGTCGAGTCTCCGCAAACTTTCGATAGAATTCACAACCACGGTGCCTGGGCGGCCGCCGCAGTTGGTATGACCGGGTATGTCCTCAATGACTCCGGCTATGTAAACAGGGCGCTGCTGGGTCTCAAACAGGACGGCAGCGCGGGCTTTCTGAAGCAACTCGACGAACTGCTTTCCCCCGGCGGCTATTACCAGGAAGGTCCTTATTACCAGCGCTACGCCTTGATGCCCCTGGTTCTGTTCGCGAAGGCCATTGAGCAAAACGAACCGGAGCGCAGGATCTTCGACTATCGCGGCGGTGTGCTCAGGAAGGCCATCCATACGACCCTCCAACTTAGCTACAACGGCAAGTTCTTCCCGATCAATGACGCGATAAAGGACAAGGGTCTGGATACCTTCGAACTGGATTACGCAATTCCGATCGCCTGGGGCCTGACTTTGGAGCCATCGTTGCTGTCTCTGCTTGAAGGGCGGGGAACACTGGCGCTTACCGGCGACGGCCTGCGTATGGCGCGGGCTTGGGAAGCCGGTTTGGGGGCGCCGTTTGCGTATGCTTCCATACAATTGCGCGATGGCCCCGAGGGCGGGGGCGGCGCCCTGTCCATCATGCGCAGCGGCAGCCATCCCGGACACGCAGCGCTGGTATTCAAGGCCACATCCCAGGGTATGGGCCACGGACATTTTGATCGCCTCAACTGGCTCTATTACGACAATGGCCGGGAGATAATTTCCGACTATGGCGCGGCGCGCTTTCTCAATATTGTGCAGAAAAATGGTGGCCACTACCTGCCAGAAAATAACAGTTGGGCAAAACAGACAGTGGCCCACAATACCCTGGTTGTCGACCATAATAGTCATTTCGGCGGGGTGTTGCAGGCCGCGGAAGAGGCTGCGCCTGACACCCATTTTTTCCACTTGGGCGAACAGACGCAAATTGCATCGGCGCGCGAGGCAAATGCTTATCCTGGAGTTGAATTTACCCGGACTGTCATGCTGCTCAAGTCTCAGGCTTTCCCGGCGCCCCTGGTAGTGGATATATTGAAAGTTCGTGGCAACACAGCGCATCAGTACGATTTGCCGCTGTATTACCAGGGCCAGGTGATTGAGAGCACGCCGCCTTTGGTGGCCGCCAGCACTACGCTAAAGCGCGTTGGGAACAGCAACGGTTACCAGCATCTCTGGTTGCGCGCTCGCAACACGATTGAGCGCGGCGTAAAGTACTCTCATACTTGGCTTGCCGGCAATCGTTTCTACACCTGGAGCCAGATTGCCAACGCCAGGCTGAGCGTATTGATGACGGAGACGGGCGCCAGCGACCCGGAATTTAACTTGCGCCATGAACCCGGCCTTTTATTTCGCGTCGAAGACGCCAACAGAGTCACTTTCGTCGGTGCGCTGGAAACGCATGGTGAATACAATGGAGCCAGGGAGTTCACTACTGGCAGCGGCAGCCGAATCGCCGCAATTCGACGTTTCGGGGCTGGGGACAAGGACCTGATTCAAATCGAAACCATAACTGGTGAAAGACTTTGTCTGGCGTTTTCCTACGATGCGGACACAAGCAAAACCCATGCTATCAGCCTGCCGGACGGAAACTTTGCCTGGGCCGGCTTCCATCGGCGTTTTTCATGTTGAGTCTTGAGTGAGGCGAAAATCATGCAACTAAAAGGTCTGCGCTGGTTGGTTGTGAGTCTCGTCGCGCTGGCGACGGTCATCAACTACATCGATCGAAATGCCTTGGCCGTGATGTGGCCCAGTATCTCGGAAGAACTGGGCATGGACAAAAACGACTATGCCTTGATCCTGTCGTTTTTCATGGTTGGCTATGCGCTCGGCCAATCCCTGTTTGGCAAGATATTTGATGCCATTGGCACCCGCTTTGGGTTTCTGCTGGCCATCAGTCTTTGGTCGGTATCCGTGGCCCTGCATGCGGTGGTGCGAACCGCCGCTGGCTTCGGGGTGGTTCGCCTTGCCCTGGGGCTTGGAGAAGCCGGCAACTGGCCGGGCGCAACCAAAAGCAACGCGATTTGGTTCCCCATCCGAGAGCGCGCCCTGGCCCAGGGGATCTTCAATGCCGGCGCTTCCGTGGGAGCGGTGGTTTCCGCGCCTTTGATTGCTCTGCTGTACTTGTGGATCGGCTGGAGGGCGACCTTTTTGGCTTTAGGGGCACTGGGATTTCTCTGGGTCATACCCTGGTTGATTCTCTACAAGTCGGACCCGGACCGCCATCCCTGGTTGACGGATGAAGAGCGCGATTACATTTTATCCGGGCAAAAAGTGGCTGCCGCTGACTCGTCCGGGGAAGACATGTTTGCGCCCGGATGGCTCGAAATGTTGCGCTATCGTCAGAGTTGGGCGGTCATCGCTTCCCGGTTTTTTCTCGACCCTGTGTGGTGGTTGTTTGTATCCTGGCTGCCCATCTATCTCGCAGAGCGATTTGGATTCGATATCAAGCAAATCGGCCTGTTCGCCTGGGTGCCCTACGTCGGCGCGGCCTTGGGCAGCATTTTCGGCGGCTGGCTGGCAGGCAAACTCCTGAGCCATGGTTGGGACGTAAATAGAACCCGAAAATTCACCATTACCCTGGGGGGCGCAATTATGCTGCCCATTCTGTTTGCTACGGCCTATGCGGCGACGCCATTGGTAGCGGTATTGTTGATCGCGATCATTCTGTTCGGATTTCAGTTGGCGATCGGAAATATCCAGACGCTTCCGAGTGACTTTTTCTCGGGAAAATCGGTTGGTTCTCTGGCGGGTGTGGGTGGTACCGCCGCAATAGTCGGCGTTTTATTGACCACTTGGGCCGTGCCTGTGCTGACCAGGACCTCCTATGTACCCTTTTTTGCCCTCGGTGGAGTGTTGGTGCCGTTGGCGATCATGTCCGTCTGGCTTTTGGGCCAACGTATTGAGCCTGTTAAACCTAAACCAGAAACTACGAAAGGAAATGTAATATCATGAATTTAAAGGATAAAGTTGCCTTGGTTACCGGGGGCGCAAGAGACATTGGCAAAGCCGTTTCCCTAAAACTCGCCACACAGGGAGCGAATGTTGTGGTGAATTACCACAACAACAGGGAACTGGGAGAACAGACTTTGGACGAAATCAGAGATATCGGAGGCACGGCGATTCTGGTAAAGGCCGATGTCACCAGCGCCACCGATGCCAAGGTGTTGGTGGATGCGGCGCGTCGGGAATACGGTGGCTCCATTGATATTCTTGTCAATGTCGCTGGCGGAATTATCGCGCGCAAATCCTTGCAGGAGATGGACGAGGAGTTTGTTGAAAAGGTTTTGCGGCTGAACCTTGTCAGCACGTTTCTGATGACCAAGCGGACAGCACCCCATATGCCGGCGGGGAGTTCGATCATTAATTTCGCATCGCAGGCCGGCCGCGACGGTGGGGGTCCGGGAGCGGCGGCGTATGCGACGTCCAAGGCTGCGGTCATGGGGTTCACCCGGGCAATGGCGAAAGAACTTGGTCCCGGTAACATAAGGGTGAACTGTGTTTGTCCGGGGATGATCAGCACCAGTTTTCACGATCAGTTCACAAAGGACGAAGTGCGCTCGGGTGTCGCTGCGGCTACCCCGTTGAGAAGGGAGGGCTGTGCTGAGGAGGTCGCCAGCCTGGTTGCTTATCTCGCCTCCCGTGAATCCGGTTTCATCAATGGAGACAGTATCGACATCAACGGTGGCTTGGTGTTTTCCTGAAACTGCAGAATTGGAAGGAGTTGGTAATTTCGCCGCCACTCAGTTCAATCTATATAATGCCGGAGAATTTTCCGGGGCGTTGATGCAGTGACAGAAAAAATAAGGGTCGGCTTGATGGGGTTTGGCCAGATTGGCCGGCAACTCTATCACCTCGCGGCCGCGTCGCAAGATCTGGAAATCGTCGCGGTTTCGGATATCGGCGCCCCCGAGGTGCTGCATTACCTGCTGTCAACTGACTCCGGAAGGTCTGCTCACTGCGAACTGGACGGCAACTACCTGAAAAATCGCCAATTCCGTACCCGCATGATGCGGGCAGACCGGCCCGGCGAGGTGCCCTGGGATATCTTTGCCGTGGATGTGGTTATCGATGCCACCAACCGCTTCAGGAAAGCCGCCGATATGCAGGCGCATCTGGATAGCGGGGCGCCTCGGGTCATCATTTCTCAACTGCCCCAGGAGCATATCGACCGGCTGGTGCTGATGGGTTTGAACGAATCGGAGCTGCACCGGGAGGACCGCATGATCAGTGCGGGTTCCGCCACCACCCTGGCGCTGGCCCTGGCGCTGACCGCAGTCGATGAGGCCTGCGGTGTTGAAAGCGCTTCGATGACCACGGTTCACGCCTATACCAGCGACCAGTCGCTGCAGGATTACGCGGGTACGGATTTTCGCCGCAGCCGCTCCGCCGCCGAGAATATCATTCCCAATACCAATGACTCCGCCCACTGGGTGGAGCGGGTGTTGCCCCGGTTTGCCGGCAAGCTTACCGGCTTTGCCCTCAACGTACCGGTGCAGAAAGGCAGTCTGCTGGACCTCGACGTGGTGGTCAGCGACCCCGCCACAACGATTGATGACATCAATGCCGCCATGTCCGCGGCGCTGGAGCGCTGGCCCGGCTTATTGCAGGTCACCGGCGACCCGATTGTATCCTCCGATGTGATAGGTAACGCCTGCTCGCTTCTGTTTGATCACAGAGGCACCATCAAGGCGGGCCGGCGAATTTTCAAGCTGCTTGGGTGGTATGAGAGTCTGGGCCATGCCGCCAGAATCCTGGATGTGGTGCGAGCTTATGCCGCGCTTGACCGGGCCGCCCAGGAGGGACAGTCATGAGAGTCGCCATCAATGGATTCGGCCGTATCGGCCGTTCTGTCTTTCGTATTCTCGATGCCCGGCAAGAAGTCGAAGTCGTGGCCATCAATGATCTGTTCGATCATGAGGCGCTGCGCTACCTGCTCAATTACGACACCATCATGGGTAATTTCGGCAAGTCTCTGCGTCTGGAAGACGGCTATCTGATTACCCCCGGCAGCCGGGTAAAAATGCTCAAGGAGCGTGAGCCGACGGCCCTGCCCTGGGCGGAGCTGGGAGTCGATGTAGTGGTCGAATCCACCGGTGTCTTTAGCGCCCGGAAACAGTTGGAATGGCACCTGCAAGCGGGGGCAGGGCGGGTGGTGCTTACTGTACCGGCCAAAGACGCGATTGATTATACCGTGGTGCTGGGAGTCAACGAGGACGGATTACTGCCCCGGCACCGGATCATCTCCAATGCCAGTTGCACCACCAATTGCCTTGCGCCGATGGCCAAGGTGCTGCACGACCAGTTCGGTATTGTAGAGGGAGTGATCAACACGGTGCATGCCTATACCAATGATCAGCGTCTGGCCGATGTGCCCCACTCCGACTGGCGGCGCAGCCGGGCCGCGGCGGAAAACACCATTCCCACGTCGACCGGCGCGGCCAGGGCGGTGGGGGAAGTGTTACCGGAACTGAAGGGCAAGCTGGATGGCATCGCCGCGAGGGTGCCTGTGCCCGACGGCTCCGTGGTCAGTATGTTTCTCGAACTGGGCCAGCAGGTCAGCGTTGCCGACGTGCATGCCGCGGTGCGAGCAGCGGCGCAGAGCGAACGCCTGCGCGGTGTGCTGGAATACAGTGAGCGGCCCCTGGTGTCATCCGATATTATTGGCAATCCCCATTCCTCCGTCTATGACGCCAGCTTTACCCAGGTGGTCGGCGGCACTTACCTGCAGGCGCTGAACTGGTATGACAACGAGTGGGGGTATTCCAGCAGGGTGTGTGACCTGTTACCACTGCTTGCCTAATACCTGCGGCTCAATCTTTGATGATGGCTACGGCTTCCCTGGCCAGGCGGCTGATCGTTTCAAAATCACCGGCATTCAGCGCATCCATGGGTAAGAACCAGGTGCCGCTTATACAGGCCACGGCGGGGCAGTTGAGATATTCCCTGGCGTTGGCGGACGTGATGCCGCCGCTGGGGAAGAAACGCAGTTCTGGCAGCGGGGCGGACAACGTCTTGATGTTGGCCACACCTCCCAGCAGTTCCGCGGGAAAGAATTTTTGCAGTCGGTAGCCGTGCTCCAACAGTTTTATGCACTCCGAGGCAGTGGCGGCCGCCGGAACAAAGGGCATGCGTTGCGCCGCTGCGGCTGCGAGCAAGCTGTCAGAGTGTCCGGGACTGACCGCAAAGACTGCACCGGCGCTACTGATACTGGCGAAGTGTTGCGGTGTGCGAACACTGCCGGCTCCCAACAGGATGCCGGGTACCGCCGAGGCGATATTTTCAATGGCGGCGAGGGCGCACTCGGTGCGCAGGGTGATTTCGATCGCACCGATTCCTGCTTCCAGCAAGATGTGGGCAAGCTCCACTGCCTTGCGGGCGTCCTCGATCACGACTACGGGCATCAGGCGTACCTGCTTTAGCAAATCTCCCGCGTCCATCTTCAGGCAACCTCACCAAGTTGTTTCGGAGTAAGGGTTTCCTCTTGGAAAATACTGGCGCCCTCCTCTGCGGAACCGGCCGTGTTGCGAAAGGCTTCGAACAGTTCCCGGCCCATGCCTTGGGTCTGCGCGCGCGGGCCGGATGCTGTCGGTTGCCGGCCGGCGAGGTCCGCGGCCACCTCAAGGACACCCTCGCTGGCGTCGATCCTGATCATGTCGCCATCGCGAATTCTGCCAATCAAGCCATGATTGGCCGCTTCAGGCGTTACCTGGATGGCTGCCAGCACCTTGCCGGAGGCTCCGGACATGCGCCCGTCAGTAAGCAGGGCCACCTTGCGGCCCCGATTCTGCAATACCCCGAGATAGGGAGTCAATTTGTGCAATTCCGGCATGCCGTTGGCGCGGGGTCCCTGGTACGGGACCACCGCGACCAGATCCTGGTCGATAGCTTTCCCGGCGAAAGCCGCCGCGAAATCAGCCTGCGATGCAAAAACCCGCGCTGGAGCTTCGATAGCGCGATGTTGCTGCTCCACCGCGGAAACTTTCACAATGGCCCTGCCGATATTCCCTGCCACCAGTTGCAGGCCGCCCTGTTCCTGGAAAGGTTCGTGGACCTTGCGGATGATGCTTCGATCCCCAGGCTGCCGCCCGGACTCGCGCCATTCAACGGAACCACCCGTCAGGGTTGGCGCTACAGTAAAGCGATCCAGTCCGTGGCCCAGAATGGTGTTCACCTCCCGTTGCAACAGCCCCGCATCCAGCAATTCCCCGATCAGAAAACCCAGGCCGCCGGCGGTGTGGAAGTGGTTTACATCCGCCTCGCCATTCGGGTATACCCTGGCCAGCAGGGGAATAACCTGGGACAGCTCCGCGAAGTCGCTCCAGTCAATGCTGATGCCGGCGGCGCGCGCAATGGCCACCAGGTGAATGGTATGGTTGGTGGAACCGCCGGTGGCCAGCAAGCCGATGATACCGTTAACGATGGCTGCCTCATCAATCACCCTGCCGAGGGGGGGGTAGCGGCTACCCAATCGGGTCAGGATCAGTACCTGGCGCACTGCCGCCGCGGTCAGCGCTTCGCGCAATTCGGTCTTCGGGTTGACGAAGGACCCGCCGGGAAGTTGCAGGCCCATGAACTCCATCAGCATCTGGTTGCTGTTTGCCGTACCGTAGAAGGTACAGGTTCCGGGGCTGTGATAGGCGGCGGATTCTGCTGCAATCAATTCCGATCGCCCGATCTCGGCGGCCGCATAGGCCTCGCGCACCTTGGCTTTCTCGCGGTTGGAAAGACCGGAAAGCATCGGGCCGGCAGGCACGAATACAGCCGGCAGGTGGCCGAAGGACAAGGCGCCGATCAGCATGCCGGGAACGATCTTGTCGCAGATGCCCAGGCACAGCACCGCATCGAACATGTCGTGCGATAGGGCGATGGCCGTTGACATGGCGATGACATCGCGGGAGAACAGGGACAGGTCCATGCCCTCGCGGCCCTGGGTAATCCCGTCGCACATGGCCGGGACCCCACCGGCCACCTGGGCCACGGCCCCGGCATCGGCGGCGGTGCGTCGAATCAGGTGCGGATAGGGTTCATAAGGTTGATGCGCGCTGAGCATGTCATTGAAGGCAGTGACAATACCGATATTGGGCGCGATATTCGCCGACAACAGGGCTTTTTGCGTCGAGCCGCAGGCGGCAATGCCATGCGCCAGGTTGCTGCAGGACATACTGGTGCGGTTCGGGCCGGCAGCGGCCGCGGTATCGATCTTTTGCAGGTAGGCCCGGCGGCCGGTGCTGCTGCGCTTGCGGATCCGCTCGGTGACGGCTGCTATCTTCGGGTTCAGATTCATGACGGCTCCTGTGGCGCCCAGAGGACGTGAACGGGAGTGCGCTGCTGTGTCAGCAGTGCTGCTACCGGGAGAGCCCCGGGCGCTTCGATGATGGCGCGCTTGGCCGCGCCGAAAGCCAGTAGATAGATCACCGCACTCTGCAACAGCATTGCCAGGCTCATGCTGACCCTGGGCAGGGTGCTGGCCCTGGTGGTGACGGGAAAGCAGAGTTCCTGATTCTCCGGCGAGAGTGCGCTTGACAGGTCCGGATGATCGGGAAAGATCGAGGCGAAATGGCCGTCTTCTCCCATGCCAGCCAGAGTGCAGGCGCAGGGTCTGGGCAACTGCTCAAGAGCGCCCGGTTGCAGCGGTACAAATTCCGCCGCCGCAGCCCGCCGGGTCAGCAAACTGCGGCGTAACATGCCCTCGTTACTGGCGGCATCGGAGACCGGGATGGAACGCTCGTCGGTAAGGGTGATCTTGACCTTGTTCCAGGGAAGTTCCGCCTGCGCCAGCAGCGAGAAACAAGCTTCGGGGCTGGAACCGCCACTGACGGCCAGGGCGGCCTGGCCGTGCTGCCGCAGATGCCTGCGCAGGGCAGTTTCCAGATAGCCGGCGGCGGCTCGGGATGCCGCATCGCGGCTGCTGAATGCCTCGAACTTCATGTTCAACCCGTTTCCCAGGCGCGGCCGTCCCGGTCCAGTAACATGGCCGCCGCGGCTGGGCCCCAGGAGCCCGCAACATACGTCTCAACTTCCTGTCTGGACGCCTCCCAGCCGGCCACAATCTGATCAATCCACTGCCAGGCGGCTTCGATTTCGTCGCGGCGCATGAACAGGGCGGGGTTGCCGCGCAGCACCTCCATCAACAAGCGCTCGTAGGCATCCGGGTAGCGAATGCCAAAGGTCTCCTCGAAGCTGAGCGCGAGTGACACGGGTTTGAGACTGAAACCGCCGGGGCCAGGTTCCTTGGCCATGATTCTCAGTTGAACGCCCTCGTTCGGTTGCAGCATAATGGAGAGTTGATTGGGTCGGGTTGGGTAGTGAGCCTGGTCAAAAATGGCGTGGGGCACCGGCTTGAACTGAATCAAAATTTCCGAATGTTTCGCAGGCAGCCGCTTGCCGCTGCGCAGATAAAAGGGAATGCCTGACCAGCGCCAGTTGTCCACCTCTACTTTCAGGGCGACAAAGGTTTCCGTCCGGGATTGCGCGTCCAGTTCCTGCGCATAGCCGCGGACGGCAGCTCCGGCGATGGCGCCGGCGCTGTACTGGCCGCGCACGGTGTTTGTCTTCACCTCCCGCGCAGTGACGGGTTTGAGTGCGCGCAGCACTTTCAGCTTTTCATCGCGTACCGCGTCATCGTCAAGGCTGATCGGCGGTTCCATGGCGACCAGGCAAAACAACTGCAACAAGTGGTTTTGCACCATGTCGCGCAGGGCTCCGATGCTGTCGTAAAACTCGATACGATTACCGGCCCCGAGTTCTTCCGCCACGGTGATCTGCACGTGATCGATTACCTCCCGCCGCCAAAGAGGTTCGAACAGCGAGTTGCCAAAACGCAGGGACAGCAAGTTCTGCACGGTTTCCTTGCCCAGGTAATGATCAATACGGAAGGTCTGGTTCTCGTCAAAGCAAGCGCCGACTTCGTCATTGATGGCGTGGGCTGACAAGTAGTCATGGCCCACCGGCTTTTCCAGGACGATACGCATGTGTTCGGTCATCAGGCCGTTAACTTTGAAGCCCTGGGCAATAGGGCCGAACAGGGTAGGGGCGGTGGCCATGTAAATGGCGCGTATCTTGTGCTCATGACCGCTGAGCACTTGTTCGAGCTTGCCCCAGGAGCGGTGATCACCGGCGTCGAAATCGAGATAATCCAGGCGAGTGGCGAAGTCATCCCAGCGGGCTTCATTGAGACATTCGGACAGCGCCGTCTGCAGCGCCTTGCGTACGCCGGTGACGTAACTTTCCCGGTCCAGGGGTGTGCGTCCTACGGCGATAATACGGCTATCCGGGGACAATTGCCGGTCACCATCCCGGTGATACAAGGCCGGAAGCAGCTTGCGCAGAGCAAGATCGCCATTGCCACCGAAGATCACCAGGTCGAAGGGTTCGGCAGGTACGAGTTGGGCCATGACTTGCAGTCTTTGGGTGTATTGAGTTGTAATTTGACTACATATATAGTAAAATAGCAAGTAATATAGCGTTATTTTGAAAATATATTTGTAGTTTTGCTACATAACTGAATACGTGAGAAATAATTGACTGCCTACATACTCGACCGGATTGAAGGTCAACTTGATACGCTAAGCCGTAGTGAAGCCGATGTTGGCCGCTGGGTGCTGGAGCATCCACGCCAGGTGATTGATCAATCCATCAGCGAACTGGCCGTGGTGGCCGGGGTCAGTGAGCCGACCATTATCCGCTTCAGCCGCAGTGTCGGAGTTTCCGGTTTCCGGGAACTCAAAACTCGCCTGATCGCCAACCTGCAACGGCCCGAAAGTTACCTGCATCACGATGTTGATGCGCAGGACAGCGCCATCGACGCTGCTGGCAAGGTGCTGGAACGATCAATTTGGGCCCTGGTGGAATTGCGGGAACAAATTCCGAAGCAGCCGCTGGAGGCAGCGGTGGAGGCGATGGCAACTGCCCGGCAATTGGTGTTTTCCGGGCTGGGAGCCTCTGGCATAGTGGCGGAGGACGCCTGCCATAAGTTCTTCAGGTTGGGGATCCCCTGTTCCAGCACCGTGGATTCACAGACCATTCTGCAACGCGCCGCCATTGCCGGGGTCGGTGATGTCCATGTTGCGATCTCCCACACCGGTCAGTGGCCGGATCTGGTGCGGGCCATGGCCTTGGCCAGGCGGAACGGCGCCACCGTGATCGCTTTGACCGACCCACGGGCGCCGCTGGCGGAGCAGGCCAGCCTGGTGATCGAATGCCATCCACCGGAAGATACCAATCTTTATACTCCGATGTGCTCGCGGCTGGCGCAGTTGGCCCTGCTCGATGCCCTGCAGGTTGCTCTCGCACTGGCCAGGGGCGAGGCCGCCGAAGTCGCCCTCAGTCGCAGCAAGGACGTATTGCGCTACCGGTAGCATCCCCTACTCTCCGCCTTGGCAGCCCCTCAATCTGGTGTTGCGCCGGGGTATTTCCTATAATGCGCGACCGGCGAATGTCCCGCCGGTGAAGAATCTCGTTCTGATAGGGCGCCCGCTCCCGAGGACTGCGAGTGCAATTATTTGTGGGCCACCGATGTTACATGTCTCGGTGATCACGGTGTTCACCAATCTCGGTATGGAGAAAGAAAAGTTTCTGCTGGATGACTTCGGTGGCTGAGCGGCGGCCATTTCGGAACTGGCCGATGCTGGCAGTGTTGCTGATGTTGCCGGCCGCTGCCTGTCAGCGTGCTCCCGAGCCATTGCTGTTGGAAGGGTCCACCATGGGCACCCGTTACCACATCACTCTACCGGGGATGGGTGAGGTTGACCGCGACAATCTGCAGCCCGAAGTGGAAGAAATTCTGGAAGTAGTGAACGCTGGAATGTCCACTTGGCGTGAGGATTCGGAAATCAACCGGGTAAACCGCGCTGCGGTGGGTGAGTGGCTGGGGCTGAGCAGTGATTTTGTTACCGTATTGGAGGCCGCGATCGATGTTGGTGGGCGCAGCCGGGGAGCCTATGACGTAACGGTAGCTCCCCTGGTGAATCTGTGGGGCTTTGGCCCGGAGCGCGGAGATAGTGTACCGGAGCCGGCGGCCATCGCCGAGCAAAAGGCGCAGATTGGAATAGCGGCGCTTGAGTTGGACACGGCCTCGGCGCGGTTGCGCAAGCAAGCGCCAAGGCAATTGGATTTTTCCTCGCTGGCCAAAGGCTACGCGGTCGACCGGGTGGCGCAATGGCTGGAGTCCGCAGGGGTATCGGATTACCTGGTGGAGATTGGTGGGGAAATACGGACTGCGGGCAACAGTCCCCGCGGCAGCCCATGGAAACTGGCCGTCGAGCGACCACAACTGGTCGTTGGCGAACCTGTCGCCACCCTGTCGCTGGCGCGGGGCGCCGTGGCTACTTCGGGGGACTACCGTAATTTTTTTGAAGCTGGCGGGGTTCGCTACTCCCACCTTATTGACCCGCGAAGTGGCTACCCGGTGCCCCAATCTCTGGCCTCGGTGACGGTAGTGGCGGATAGCGCCCTGTACGCGGACGCCTGGGCTACCGCTCTGACTGTGCTGGGCCTGGAGCAAGCGCTTGAGGTAGCCGGGAAGGAAGATTTGGCCGCCTTTCTGGTCAGCCGTGGCGGAGAGCAATTCACGGTTCACAAAACGTCGGCAATCGAAGCCTACATACAGTAGTATTGGATATGTGGTGACCTCTTGTTCATTCTGCTGATATTCCCGGTAGTGGTAATGGGCAATGCGACGCGTTGCGAGCGGAATACACGCCATTTTGCTCCTTTGGGTTGAGGATTTTCCGGTATCAACAAACTGCCTTTCCTTATCGGTCTTCGCTACAGTTTTAGCCGCCGGCGCAATCGGTTTATCGGTGTCGTGTCGCTGGTGTCCCTGCTGGGCATGGCGCTAGGTGTCGCCAGCCTGATAACGGTTCTCTCGGTAATGAACGGTTTTGCCGATGAACTGCGTGAACGCATTCTCAGCGTGGTGCCGCACGCCTCGATCAGTTCCTCGCAAGGGTCTCTTGTGGATTGGAAAACCCTGCTACAGCAGGCCGAGTCACTCCCTGAGGTGGTTGCGGCCGCGCCCTTCCTGGAGGCCAAGGTGTTGCTCGCTGGCCCTCATCAGGTGCAGGGCGCCCGGTTGTTGGCGGTGGATGTGGATGCCGGACCGGGAGTATCCAGGGTGGCCGAACATATCACGGAGGGCAGTTTTCAGGCATTGCAAAGGCAGCGTTGGGGCGTAGTGCTGGGCAGCCTGCTGGCCCGCTCGCTGGGTCTGGGTGTGGGTGATCAGGTAGAAATTACGCTGCCCAAGCTGAACATGACGCCCCTCGGCAATGTGCCACGCCGCAAACGCCTCAGCGTGGTGGGTATCTTTGAGGTGGGCGCACAACTGGACGCTACTCAGGCCCTGGTAGGCCTTGCAGACGGACAGGCGCTGCTGGCCGAGGGTGATAGCGTTCATGGCCTGCGGCTGGACTATGACGACCTGTTCAAAGCAGAGCAACTGTCGAGCCGGGTGGCGGCCGCCATGCCCGCCGGCCTGCGCGTTACTTCCTGGCGGGAGTCGCACCACAGCCTGTTCAGCGCGGTAAACATGGAAAAAACCGTGATCACGGTGTTGTTGCTCGCCGTGGTGGCGGTGGCGGCGTTCAATATCGTTTCCACCCTGACCATGGCGGTCACCGAGAAACGTTCTGATATTGCCGTTCTGAGGACCATGGGGGCAAGCCGCGCCACGATAATGGCCATCTTTGTCTGCCAGGGTATGGCGCTGTCGCTGCTGGGAATCTTCTGCGGCGCATCGGCAGGTATCCTGATGGCGCTCAATATTGCCGATATCAGCCAGTTTCTGGAGCAACTGTTGGGAGTGAACTTGTTTGATCCACAAGTGTATTTCATCTCCAGGCTGCCGGCTCGGCTGGATTCACGCGATCTTGGCACTATTGTCGTGCTGGCCTTGTTGCTGAGTTTGCTGGCCACTCTGGTTCCCGCTCGCCGGGCCTCGGATATCGATCCCGCCGAGGTGCTTCGCCATGGCTGAGCCAGTGTTGGAAGCAAGGCAATTATCCAGGGCCTACGGAGTGGGAGAGCTTTCCGTAAGCGTACTGAGACAGCTTGATTTCGAGTTGCTGCCCGGCTCGCAGGTGGCCATTGTCGGCGCCTCGGGTTCAGGGAAATCGACATTGTTGAATTTGTTGGGCGGGCTGGACAAACCCTGTGGGGGTTCGGTCTGGTTGCAAGGAAGGAACATGGCCGGGATGGGGGAGCGTGAATTGTGCCGGATGCGCAATCGGAGCCTGGGTTTTGTTTATCAGTTTCACCATCTTCTGCCCGAGTTTTCCGCCCTGGAAAACGTCGCCATGCCGGGTTTGATCGCTGGAATGAGTGGGCCGCAGGCGCGCGTCGCGGCAGCGGATTTACTCGACCGGGTCGGCCTGTCCGAGCGCCTGCAGCATCGTCCGGCCCAACTTTCCGGTGGGGAACGTCAGCGGGTTGCCATCGCCCGAGCTTTGGTGCTGCGCCCCGCCTGTGTACTCATGGATGAGCCGACCGGTAATCTCGATGCGGAAGCAGCCGAACAGGTGCTGCAATTGATCGGCGAGCAGCGCCGGGAAACCACCGCCAGTTTTGTCCTGGTGACTCATAACCTGGCGATTGCCGGGCGTATGGATTCCCGCCATGAACTGGTGAATGGCCGCTTGAGGAAACTTTCCCCGTGACCTCGCGCCAATTACTTACCATCGCACTGCGCTACACCCTGAATCGCCAGGGTGCGTACCTGAGCGGTTATCTTTCCAGCCTGTCGGTGGTGGGTATTGCCTTGGCCATCTGCCTGTTGCTCATCGTGCTGTCGGTCATGAATGGTTTTGAGCGGGAAATGCGCGACAACATTCTCGCCCTGGTGCCGCAACTGACCCTGAAATCCTTGCAGCCGGTGAACGACTGGCGGGAGGGGCAGGAACGAATCGCCAGTTTCCCCGGAGTGCGCGGGGTGGCCCCGTATGTACAGACGGAGGCCATGTTGGTGCATGGAGGACGGATTGACACCGCCATCGTCAACGGCATCTCGCTGGCGGATGAAGCGCGTGCCGGTGGTTTTTACCAGCGCCTGGAAACTTCCGCCGTGGAGCGTTTCTCCGCCGATTCACACGGGGTGCTGCTGGGCGCAAAGTTGGCCGAAAAACTACAGGTAACGGCCGGCGGTCCGGTGACGCTGATTACCCCCTCGCGGCGGGGCAGGGCCGCCGAATTTGCCTATCTTCGGGTCAGCGGTCTATTGGATACCGGCACCGAGTGGGACCACAGTGCGGCGCTGTTGCACCTGGAAATGGCGTCCCGCCTGGCCGGGTTGGAAAACGCGGTACACGGATACAGGATCACACTGGACGATTTGTTTCAAGCGGGTCCCATTGGCTGGCAGCTGGTGCGCGGCCTGCCGGCGGGCTATTACGCCAGCGACTGGACCATGACCCATGGGAATTTGTACGCGGCCATCCAGATGTCACGCGATCTGATCGGCATGTTGCTGTTGTCGATCATCGCAATTGCAGCCTTTAACGTGGTCTCTTCCCTGGTTCTGGTAGTGGTTGACAAGCAGGGTGATATCGCCATCCTCAGGGCCCTGGGCGCCACTCCGGGAGACATCCGCGTGGTGTTTTTGCTACAGGGCTTGCTGATTGCTGCCATCGGCGTATTTTTGGGCAGTCTGCTGGGTATCCTCGGCAGCATTTGGGCCAGCGATTTGGCGGCCGGCATTGAAGCCTTGTTCAATGTACAATTTCTCAGTTCGGATATTTATCCTATCGATTATCTGCCCGCGGACTTGCGCTGGGCTGATGTAGCCGCGGTGGGAATCACCACAACCCTGATGTGTTTTCTGGCGGCCCTGTACCCTGCTCACCGCGCCGCCAATTTTCTACCCGCGGAAGTACTGCGCCATGAATAACATTGCGTTCATTGACGGCGGAGTTTATTGCGGGCTTCCCAGCGGCGCAGCGACGCCCGGCGCCACAAGACGTTGATAGCCAAATAACCGAACCCGCCGGATAGCAGCCCACAGATCAGGCAGCCCAGCAGCAAGGGCTGCCAGGTTGCGCCCAGGCTTTGGCTGATCCAGCTCCAGTCCATTTGAAATTCCATTGGCCGAGGTGTTCTGCCCATGGAAAAAGTTCCCACCTGGTAGGCCAGGTAATATATTGGGGTCACGGTGAGCGGGTTGTTAACCCAGCAAAGCGCCACCGAGAGAGGCAAGTTACAGCGCAGAAGTATCGCCATCAAGGCTGCGGTTACCATCTGCAGAGGTGGCGGGATAAAGCTGCAGAAAAGCCCGGTAAAAAAAGCGACAGCGCAAGAGCGGCGATTGAGATACCACAGGTCGCGTTGATATATTTTCTCACCAAATATCCGTAAATACCTGATTTTACTTAATTTTTCAGGGTTGGGAGCAACACGTTTCAGGGTTTTTCTGGCCATGCCGGGTGGCGAGTGGAATGTTCCTGTGCTTGACTGTATGGAGACACGGAATCGAACGCAAACTGTACCATGAGATCATGGATGATGGGTACTGTGGCGGGTATTGCGCTGCTGGCCTGGACGCCGTCGATACCGCCACCGGAACTGTTTTTCGCTGGCATTTTCGCGCTGTTTTGCTGCTGCCTGCTTCGTTGGCGGCGTGGCTCGCGCCTGGTTCTGGGCATACTGTGCGGATGTGGCTACGGAGTGTGGTGGAGCACAACTCTGCCTGACCCACAATTAGCCAGCGGCGCACGGGCCGAGGTGCGGTTGGTGCGGGGCTGGGTGGCGGAATTCCCGCAACTTCGCAGCTTCAGTCAGGGCGGTCAGCGGCAGCGCTTCGCCTTTGCGGCGGATGTGGGGATGAATTGCCGGGTACTACTCTCCTATTATGGGGACCAACCACTACAGGCCGGTCAGCGCTGGCAACTGGAGGCGCGCCTCAAGCCGGTCTGGGGGTTGGCCAATCCCGGTTCATTCAACTACCAGGTCTGGCTGATCCGAAATGGTTTTTGCGCCACAGGTTACGTCCGCGAAAAATCCCTGCAACGACTGACGGAACAGCACAGCCCGATACCTCTGCATCAACTTTGGCGTCAGTCCCTG
The DNA here is from genome assembly GCA_026710905.1 of Halieaceae bacterium. Taxonomy (GTDB): domain Bacteria; phylum Pseudomonadota; class Gammaproteobacteria; order Pseudomonadales; family Halieaceae; genus JAPOQD01. Next base: position 26,121 of record JAPOQD010000125.1, on the reverse strand, counting down.
CACACCAGGATTCAGGTGCTACCCCTGTCAGACCTGGGCCGGGGCCTGGTTTTGGCCCTCACAATCGGCGACCGCAGCCAGATACCGGCGGCCAGTTGGGAAATGATCAAACAGTTGGGGCTCGGTCACATGTTTGTGATTTCCGGTTTGCATGTGGGCCTGGTGGCCGGCTTCGGTTTTGCCAGTGGGCGGTTGCTGGGCCGTTTGCCGGGGGTCAACCGGATGCCCCTGGCCAGTCACATTACGCCACACTTGTGTGCCTTGACAGCCGCTGCCTTGTTCTCCGCCCTGGCGGGGTTTTCTTTACCTGCGCAACGCGCCATGGTGATGCTGGCAGCAGTTCAGACAGCTTCACTGTGGCAGCGGCGGCTATTCGGACAACACTCCCTGCTGCTGGCGTTGTTCGTTGTAAGCCTGATTGACCCCCTATGCACCCACAGCCCGGGCTTTTGGCTTTCCTTCGGCGCAGTCGCCTTTATCTTCTACCTGTTGCATGTTTGGCGGGATGTTCCGCGCTGGCGGTTACTGCTGCAGCTTCAGTGTCTGTTGGCGGCAGGCACGGGGGCATTGGCCAGCTTCTGGTTCGGCGGCGTCAGCCTGGTGGCTCCCGTAGCGAACCTGGTAGCGGTGCCTCTGGTTTGTTTTTTGATGACGCCCCTGTGCCTGGCCGCAGCGCTGTTCCTGCCGGCCTGGCCGGGTTTGTCCGCCTGGCTGCTGCAATGGGTAGACGGATTGGCAGGGCTTCTCGAAATTGTCCAGGGGCCGGATTTTCCGGGAAGAGAGGTGTTCTGGTACAGCCTGCAGCCGCAGTTGCCGGCGCTGATGCTGGCTCTCGTGGGTTTGCTGATTTTACTCTTCGCCGTTCGGCAGCCCTGGGCCTGGCTGTCGCTGTTGTTGTTTTTCCCGTTGTTGCGCAGCAACCAGGCGGAACAAGTGCTTGCCGGAGATATGAAACTGACCGTGCTGGATGTAGGACAGGGCCTGGCGGCCGTGGTGCGTACCGCGGAGCACACCCTGGTCTATGATACGGGTAGTGGAGATCCCGCAGGGCCAAATATGGCGTCTTCAGTGATTTTGCCGTACCTGCGGCGTTTTGGGGTCGGGCGGATAGATATCCTGGTGATCAGCCATGGAGACCGCGACCATGCCAGTGGTGTGTACACCCTTTCCGGCAGCCTGGCGGTGGGGGAAATCTGGTATGGAGATCAGCCCTTCCGGCTTTCAGTGCCACAACGGCAGTGCCGGCGAGGGGGGCGCAGAACCTTCGGCGAGTTGAAAATTCGCGAGTATCATCCGAGTGGCATGCTGGACCTGAGGAGCGGCAATGACCGTTCCTGCGTGCTGATGCTGGACCATCTGGGGTACCGGGTTCTGATGCCCGGTGATATCGGAAAGTCGGTGGAGCGGGATTTACTGTATGAGAACCCTACCGGGGAATTGTCCGCAGATTTGCTGCTGGCGCCTCATCATGGCAGCCGCACTTCCTCGTCGGCCTTGTTCGTGCGTAAAGTGGCGCCGGCGATCGCTGTAGTCAGTGCGGGCTTTCTCAACCGCTTCGGCCATCCCCACCCGGATGTTCAGAGCCGTTATCTGGCAGTGCACAGCGACCTTTTCAATACCGCAACGGACGGCGCGGTGGAAGTGTGGGTGCGTGAGGGGGAACTGCGCTCCGTACGGGCTTACCGGCAGCGGCGCTGGCGGCCCCATTGGCAGTAGCTATTCCCGGTCATGGGGCCTGCGTATAATGGTTAGCGAATGCCCTGCGTCATGGAATACCGCGCAGGTTCCCAGGTTCAATGGGGAAGGACATGCTGGAAATTGTAACTGCCGGTGGTTGGTTGATGATACCCATCATACTGTGCTCGATTGCAGCATTGGCTATTTGTGTCGAACGGCTGGTCGTGTTGAACGCGGAAAAGATTGCACCGCCGCATCTACTGGCCCTGGTCTGGCAGCAACACAAGAATCAGGAACTGGATGCCGCCAAATTGCGCAGCCTTCGAGACTCCTCCCCGCTGGGGCGGATATTGGGTGCGGGGCTGGGCAATGCACACCATGGCCGTGAGGTGATGAAAGAGAGTATCGAAGAAGCCGCAAGTCATGTAGTGCACGATCTGGAACGTTTTCTGAATACCCTGGGAACCATTGCCGCAGTTACTCCATTACTGGGTTTGTTGGGCACGGTTGTGGGCATGATCAGGGTATTTACCGAAATCATGGTGCGGGGTTCGGGCGATCCCTCATTGCTGGCAGGTGGTATTTCTGCAGCCCTGACAACAACCGCCGCGGGATTGTCCGTGGCGATTCCCGCCTTGATCATGCATCGTTATCTGAGCGGCCGTGTTGAAACCATTGTTCTGCAACTGGAACAGGAGACGATCAGGTTGGTGGATGCCCTGCACAATGAAAGCCAGGGTCTGAACCTCACGGGCGCAGGACCTTGAAATTCCGCCGCCCACGGTTGCAGGAGGCCGGTGTCAACTTGACGCCACTGATCGACGTAGTGTTTCTGCTGCTGATTTTTTTCATGGTCTCGACCACTTTTGTCAAAACAGCTCGGCTGCAGATAGAACTGCCCGAAGCCGCGGCGGCAACGACAGTCGATGAGCCGGAACAAATTGAAATTCTGATCGATGAATCGGGGCGTTATCGAGTCAACTCCCGGCAACTGGCCAACAGCGGTCTGGCAGCACTCAAGTCCGCGATCAGTCAGGAGGCCCGGGGCGACACCAGTATTCCCCTGTTAATTACCGCGGATGCCCTAACCCGGCATCAGGCCGTGGTGAGAGCCATGGATGCGGCAGGGCAATTGGGTTTTGTACACCTGGGCATAGCTACCATTCAATCCCGTAGTACCGCGGAGGAATCACCGTGACCTTTAGCGTGGTGATTCCAGCCCGCCATGATTCCAGCCGTCTGCCCGGTAAGGTGCTGGCCGATATCTGTGGCAAATCCATGTTGCAACGGGTTTACGAACAAGCCTGCGCCAGCGCGGCAAGCCGGGTAGTGATCGCTACTGACGATGTACGTATTTCCGCGGTGGCCGAAGCTTTTGGCGCAAAGGTTTGCATGACTCTTGCCGGGCACCCTTCCGGCACCGACCGGGTCGAGGAAGTCACCCGGCAGTTGACTTTCGACGATACGCATATCGTGGTCAATGTGCAGGGGGATGAACCGCTGATCCCCCCACAGGTCATCGACCAGGTCGCAGACAATTTGGCAACAAATACCAGCGCGGATATCGCCACGCTGAGCACAACGATTACCGGTGTGGAAGAACTGTTCGACAGCAATGTGGTCAAGGTGGTTGCTGATAATAATGATCTCGCCCTGTACTTTTCCCGGGCGCCCATCCCCTGGGAGAGGGACGCGTTCGATGCGAAGAGCCGGGCGGACCGGCAAACCTCCGGCACAGCCCGCCGTCACCTCGGTATCTACGCTTACAGGGTTGGCCTGCTGCACAGGTTCGTCGCCTGGCCGGCGCAACTTCTGGAACAACTCGAAGCCCTTGAGCAGTTGCGGGCGCTTGCCAACGGAGCCCGTATCCATGTAGAGCAAGCCTGCTGCCCGGTGCCGGCGGGTGTAGATACGGCCGAAGACCTGGACCGGGTTCGCCGGTCCATAGCGCTTAACTCTGAGCTGTGATGAGAATTTATGCCTGAGTGGCTGCAGCGTGACAAAAACCTCCAGCTCCTGAACACGTTGGCGGTACCCAGCAGGGCCGAGGCCTTTGTCAGTTTGCAACATCCCCTGCAGTTACCCGCCGCACTGGATTACGCCCACGGCGAAGGTTTACCGGTAGTGGTGCTGGGACAGGGTAGCAACGTTCTGCTGGCTGAGCGCCTGGAGGCGCTGGTTATCATGCAGAACTGCCTTGGCATAGAGCGGCTCAAGCAACAGGATGACAGTATTTGGTTGCGCGTAGCCGCCGGTGAAAACTGGCATGGCCTGGTGAACTGGTGTATGCGGCAGGGCTATTACGGCCTGGAGAACCTGGCGCTGATTCCGGGCGCCGCTGGCGCCGCGCCCGTGCAAAATATCGGCGCCTACGGGGTGGAATTGGCATCCTGCCTGGAACAGGTGCATTGCATCGACCTGCACACGGGCGAACCGGTTCTACTGGCTGCGCAAGACTGCCGGTTTGCCTATCGGGACAGCATTTTCAAACGCAGTCAGGCCGACCAGTTGCTGATACAGTCGGTGGACCTGAAATTGTCCAGGCTCGCCAGGGTACAGGTGGACTACCCGGCCTTGAAGAATTACCTTGAGAGCACCGGGGTACACGAGCCCGGCCCACAACAGGTATTCGAGGCAGTTGTGCAAATACGGCGTAGCAAACTACCGGACCCGGCCGAAATCCCCAATGCCGGCAGCTTTTTCAAAAACCCGGTGTTATCGGCTGTTCAGGCATCCAAGTTGCAGTCACGATGGCGCTTACTGCCGGTCTATCCACAACCTGACGGCAGTGTGCGAATTGCAGCAGCCTGGTTGATAGAGCAGTGTGGTTTCAAGCAGCGGCAAGCGCAACCGGTTCAGGTACACGCGCGGCACGCACTGGTGATCACCAACCCGCTGCGCCGGGGCGGCTCCGAGGTGCGCGCCTACGCCGAACAGATCATTGCCGAGGTGCACGGCCGATTTGGCATCACCCTTGAGCAGGAGCCGAGAAGCTATGGCTGGGTTTGACGCCAGTTCACTGCTCGCTGCCGTGACTACCCGTCCGGGCGTGTATCAAATGTATGATGATAGCGGCGCGGTATTGTATATCGGCAAGGCCGGAAACCTCAGGAAGCGGCTGGCGAGTTACTTCAGGGGCCGCGGCCTGGCCGCGAAGACCCTGGCCATGGTCAACCGGGTCGCCGATGTCCAGGTGACGGTAACAGACTCGGAAACCGATGCGTTGTTGCTGGAGCACAACCTGATAAAGCGTCACAAACCTGCCTATAACATCCTCTTGCGCGATGCGAAGTCCTATCCCTACCTGTACCTGTCCAGCGATGAGTTCCCGAGGCTGGGCCTGCATCGTGGGGCAAAAAGGGCCGATGGGGAATACTATGGCCCATACCCCAGTGCGGGAGCCGTGCGGGAGAGCCTGCACCTGCTGCAAAAGGTATTTCAGGTTCGGCAATGTGAAAACAGCTATTACCGGAATCGTTCCAGGGCCTGCCTGCAGTATCAGATCGGGCGTTGCAGCGGGCCCTGCGTCGGCCTGGTCAGCAAGGAGGACTATGCGGTGCAGGTGGAAAACACGCGCCTGTTCCTGCGCGGCAAGTCCAGTCAACTGATGCAGCGTTTGGCCGACGCCATGGAGGCTGCCTCGCAGCGATTGGAATTTGAAAAAGCAGCCGTGCTGCGTGACCAACTGGCGCAATTGCAGCAGGTTCAAACGATCCAAGGTATTGAGGGGGTGGCGGGGGACCTGGATATCATCAGCGCCGTGGCCGAGGCGGGTAAAACCTGTGTGCAGGTGTTGTTCGTGCGGGCCGGACGCGTGCTGGGCAGCAAGAGCTATTTCCCGCCGTTGCGTCTGGACCAGGGAGCCGCGGAAATAATCGGCGCCTTCCTGCCCCAGTATTACCTTGCCGGTAGCCGGGCGATACCTGCCGAAATTATTCTCGGAGTACGCCCGCAGGGACTGGCCAGCCTGCGGGATGTATTGAGTGACCGGGCCGGCCGCAAGGTAGCTGTAAAAACCAGGGTGCGTGATGCTCGGGCCAAGTGGCTGCAACTGGCCAATCAAACGGCTGCTCACAACCTGCAATCGCATCTGGCGGCGAAGAAGACCGGGCTGGAGCGAACCCAGGCTTTGCAGGATGCGCTGCAACTTGACGAAACACCAGAACGCATGGAGTGTTTCGATATCAGCCACAGCTCCGGTGAGGCCACCTTGGCTTCTTGCGTGGTGTTCGATGGCAATGGGCCGCGCAAGTCCGACTATCGCAAGTTCTCCATCGAGAAAATTACTCCTGGAGACGACTACGCGGCCATACAGCAAGCCTTGATGCGTCGTTATCAACGTCTCAAGTCCGCGGAGGGCCGTGTACCGGATGTTTTGTTTGTCGATGGTGGCAAAGGGCAGGTCAAACAGGCCATGTCGGTGCTGGAAGAGTTGCAGATCAGCGGCGTTTGCGTGGTGGGGGTGGCCAAGGGGCCCAGCCGCAAGGCGGGTTTCGAGACCCTGATCATGGGTGACAGTGGCAGGCAGTTCCACCTTCCGGGAGATCACCAGGGGCTGCACCTGATTCAATACATCCGCGACGAGGCGCATCGTTTCGCCATCACCGGGCACCGCGGTCAACGCGACAAGAAGCGCCGGGGCTCGACCCTGGAACAGATTCCCGGTGTGGGAGCCAAACGGCGCCGTGACCTGTTACGGCATTTTGGTGGCATACAGGGTATCCAACGTGCGGGTAGGGAAGAATTAATGAAAGTGAATGGCATTAATGAAAAAATAGCCCGTGCCATATACGATAATCTGCATAATCACTGATATGAACATCCCCAATTCCCTTACAATCACCCGGGTCGGCTTGATTCCCCTGTTGGTGTTGGTCTTTTATTGGCCATTCGAGCATCATCGGCTGCTTGCCGCCTCAATTTTTGCTTTGGCGGCCATCACCGATTGGCTGGATGGCTACCTGGCGCGCAAATTGGGACAACTGACCCGGTTTGGCGCCTTCCTGGACCCGGTGGCGGACAAGCTGATGGTCACCGTGGCCCTGGTGTTGCTGGTGGAGCAACAGGCCAGCTTGCTGTTCACTCTGGCTGCTTGCGTCATTATCGGCCGTGAACTGGTGATGTCCGCCCTGCGGGAATGGATGGCGGAACAGGGGCAAAGCGGCAGTGTGGCTGTGTCCCGGGCCGGCAAGGTGAAAACTTTTGTGCAAATGCTGGCTATCTTTTTCCTGCTGGCGCTAAACCCGGTACAGTCGCCGCAATGGGCACTGGATTCCGCACAACTACTGATTTTTGCCGCCGCGGTGCTAGCCCTTTACTCGCTGTATTATTATATGAAGTCTGCCAGTCGAGCCCTTGTAAAGGATAAAAAATAGTTATTTATCAGTATGTTGTGAAATATTCCTTGACAGCTTCGAACAACTGCCTAGAATAGCCGCCCTGCTTTTCAGGGCTGGATGGCAGAGTGGTCATGCAGCGGACTGCAACTCCGTTTACGCCGGTTCGATTCCGACTCCAGCCTCCAATATCTTCTGTTAGTGGCTTTGGCGCGAACACTACGCGGTTGCCGGCCTACGTGGGTCAGCCCAGCAGGCTGTGCAGGAATATCAATAGAATAATGGCGGGACAGACATAGCGCACGTAGCCGGGCCAGAGCTTCCAGAACAGGGTGTTCCCGGCGTCGGGCGAACCGCGGCGCAGCTCCTGCAGGATACTGTCCCGATGCCACAGCCAGCCGCAGAACAGGCAGTACATGAAGCCCAGTAATGGTTGCGCATAGCGGGTGGTCAGGCTTACCACGAAGCCAAACAGGAACTCGAAATTCAGCAGTATGGCCAGGCTGATCAGGGAGATCAGTGCGCCGATGCCAGCCGCCGCGCGCCGCCGGCTGATTGCGCTTGACTCAATGGTATAGGCCACCGGGACTTCCAGCATGGAGATGGAGGAAGTGAGTGCGGCAACAGTCATCAGGAAGAAGAAAACCAGCGCTACCAGCGAACCGGTAAACCCCATCGTCTCAAACAGGGCGGGCAGTACCGTGAAAATCAGTGTGTCTTCCGAGATCAGCGCGCCGCCGGCCGTGAAGATATCCACCCCGTTGTGCAGCGCCACGTACATGGCCGGTAACACCAGAAACCCGGCCATCACGGCGATGGAGATATCCACCAGTGTCACCACCCCTCCCAGCACGGGTAGATTCTCCCGGTCGCTGATATAGGAGCCGTAGACCAGCATGGTTCCCACACCCAGCGAGAGGGAAAAAAATGCCGCTCCCAGTGCGCTGATGATCAACTGGGGCGAGAGCAATGCTTTGAAATCGGGCAGCAGGTAGATTTTCAACCCGGTCATGGCGCCTTCCAGGGTCAGTACATAGCCCACCAGTAGCACCAGGGTGACCAGGAGCGTGGGCATCAGCCTTCTGGACCAGCGTTCGATGCCGGCGGATACGCCACCCCTGATGATGCCTACGGTCAAGGCCATGAACAGCCCCATGAAAAGCACATTCCGCGGCAGCGTGAATTCCACCAGCCAGTTCGCGGTAGCCCTGGCTCCGGCAAGTTCCGCCATGGCCGCCAACAGATGGGCGATCATCCAACCCGCTACAATAGCGTAAAAACTGAGTATCAGGCTGGCGACAATGAAGCCGGCCCCGCCTGTCGCGGCGCCCAGCCGGCGGCTGCCGGGCCCTGGGGCAATACCTTTCAGGGCTGTCACCGCATTGGCGTGGGCATGGCGGCCGATAATCAATTCCGCCATGAGCGCCGGGTAGGCCAAAGAGAAAGCCAAAACAAGGTAAACCAGAAGAAAGGCGGCGCCACCATTACTGGCGGCCTGAGTGGGGAAGCCCCAAATATTGCCAAGGCCAACCGCGCTTCCCGCCGCAGCCAGGACAAACCCGATACGGGAACTGAACTCGCCTCGCATAGCGCTCATGCATCGACATCCTTATGTCTGGAATTGCTTCGGCAGTGTATCATTGATGCCGCTCCTTCACGCAGCGCTCTCATCCATCGACGCCTTGCCCGGGTGGTGGAATTGGTAGACACAGGAGACTTAAAATCTCCCGGCCATTGCGGCCGTGCCGGTTCGATTCCGGCCTCGGGCACCATTTGACCACTCCGGAAATAGCGGATCGAACAGGCCGGTAGTTGCCCTCGTGATGTGAAGCTTGATACTTGTTACGCTACCATTAAACTTCGAAGCCGATTACGATGCCGGTGTCCGCCAGGGATGGCAGCAATTCTCCCTGCACGAATCCAACGCAAGTTCGAGAATACTCAAAATGACAGATACCCGGCTGACCTTTTGCTCTCTTTGTGAATCCTTCTGCGGCCTGGAGGTGGATGTGGAGAATGGCCGCATCGCCGACATCCGGCCCGACCGGGAACACGTGGTCTCCAATGGTTATGCGTGTGTGAAAGGAACCCGGTTCGACTCGGTGCAACACAGCCCCGACCGCATTACCAAACCCATGAAACGGATGGGTGAGGAGTGGATTCCCATCAGTTGGGGGCAAGCGTTGGACGAAATTGCGGAAAAAATGCGCGCCATTATCGATGCGAACGGTCCACAGTCGTTCGGTCATTTCGTGGGCGCGCCAGGCGGCGCAAACCTCCTGTCCCCCATTTTCAGGGGCGAATTCTTCAAGGGGCTGGGTTCCAACCGCATGTACGGTACGGGCAGTTGCGACACAATGAACAAGTTTCGCGTCAACGGGGATATGTATGGTTCACCCATGCGCCTGGCGTATCCCGATGTGGACCATACCCGGTTCATGATGATCCTTGGCGCCAACCCCGATATTTCCGGAACCACTCTGTACCACTTGCCCCGCTCAAGGGCACGCCTTGGCGGCATCGTGAAGCGGGGCGGCCGGGTTGTGTTTATCAACCCCCGCCGCGTGGAAAGCGCCCGCATTGGAGAGCATTTCTTTATTCGCCCCGATACGGATGTTTACTTCCTGGCCGCATTTTGCAACGAAATCATTCGCCGCGATGGCTTGGCGCACAGCCGTATTGAGCGCTATATGAAGAATTTTGACGAACTCAAGCGCTGCGTGGCGCCATGGACCGCGGAGCGGCAAGCACAGGTTACCGGCATTTCCGCAGACACCCTTCGGGAGCTGGTTGAGGCCTTCCTTGCCGCCGACGGCGCCGCCCTGAATATGGCAACCGGAGTCAATCAAGGGCGCAGCGGAACCCTGTGCTACTGGTTGCTGGAATCGATCAGCGCCATCACCGGTAACTTTGATCGCAAGGGCGGTAACCTGATCGGCGAGGGTATTATTGATTTCGCCCTCCAGGCCAAGGACGACCCGATACTGAAACTGGGGTTTCATCGGCAGGATGACCTGCCCAGCGTGTCGGGTCAGCAGCCTGCCGCCATGGTGGCGGACGACATTTTTGGCGGACTGGTCAAGGGCATGATAGTAGAGGCATCGAACCCGGTGTTGGCAGTTCCCAACCCCGAAAATCGACTGGAACAGGCACTGGGAGAACTGGACTTGCTGGTCAGCATCGACTGGTTTCGTAACGAAACCGGTAATCTGGCCCATTACATTCTGCCGGCCGCCACCTGGATGGAGCGTCCCGGCATGCCCTACGCGTTGCAGTCTTTCACCGGCTGCACTCCTACCCCATACCTGTACGCCGCGGACGCCGTGCTGGAACCGCCTCCGCAAGTACGGGAAGAGTGGTGGATGTACGTGCGTCTGGCGGACAAGTTCGGCATCACCCTGATGGGCAACCGCATTCTCAGCGGCTTCTTGAAATTGGCTGCACGCCTTGCTCATACCCGCTTCCGTTTTGTCAATGTGCCCAAAATGTTGATTGGCGGCATGCTCAAACAGGCCGGACAACCGGACTTCAAAGCCATGCTGCGCGACCACCCGCACGGGCTGCGGCTCAGTGACAACGAAGGCGGCAATTTTCTCGGCACCGAGCGGGTCTTGACTGGTGATCGCCTGGTCGACCTGGCGCCAGAGCCCTATGTGCAGCGTTTTGAGGAATCTGTTGAGAAATTTTTCACTGAAGAAATTGGCAATCTCGGCAAGATGAAGTTGATCGGCAAGCGCGAAATCAAGCGCATGAATACCTCCTCTTCCAATTCCAGCAGGCTGGTCAAGGAAAAAACCAACTACGCCTATATCTGCCCGCGGGATGCGCGGCGTATCGGGGTGGCGGACCGGCAGTGGGTCAAGGTCAGCTCGGAATACGATTCCATATTCATTCCGGTGCGAGTTACCGATGAAATGATGCCAGGTACCGTCGCCATTCCCCAGTGCTGGGGCCATCAGAAGGCCGATGGGCTGTCCCACGCCCAGCGGCACCCGGGAGTTAATTCCAACTTGTTGGCCGGTGACGGGTACCGGAATATCGAAAAACTCTCCGGCATGGCTCACCTGTCGGGCATCCTGGTTGAGATAGAGAAGTCTGACCGAATTGCCGCGTCGTCCTGAGGGGTCTCCACTATCGACATTCAAATGTTTCAAAGAGCGAAAATATTGCATTTTCAGGCAGCAATCACATGAAGCAGGCTCTGACCGAAATGCTGGTCATGCAGGACCGGATGAATACCAGGGTGCACGAGAACTGGATCGAACAGGGCTTCGAATGGTATCGGGCTGTGTGGGTGGAGTGTGCTGAACTTATGGACCACCATGGCTACAAATGGTGGAAACAACAGCGCCCGGATTTACCACAGCTACAATTGGAGGTAGTGGATATCTGGCACTTTGGCATGAGCGCAATTATCACCGGGGAAGGCGGTGTAGAGCCAAGCGTCAACCGTATACTGCGGGAGCTTGATCAGTTCACGGCATCCTCGGCGGGCGTGCTGGAAGCCGCGGAAAAGCTGGCTTTACACGCACTTGCCGAGCACAGCTTTTGCCCCCGGATATTCCGTGAACTGATGGAAGCCGTGGGCATGAGTTTCGGGCAACTCCATGTCGCCTACATTGGCAAGAATGTTCTCAATTTTTTCCGCCAGGACCACGGGTACCAATCGGGCTCCTACCAAAAACTGTGGCGGGGCAGAGAAGATAATGAACACCTGATGGAGTTGACCCAAACCCTGGATTCCGCCCAGCCGGATTTTGCGGATCAACTGTATCGGGCGCTGGAGCAGCGTTACCGCGAGGTCAGCGCCTGAACAGCGAACTGCCGGCTTGATCAGTTGAGCTTGTCGATAGCCAGCGCAAGTTGGGTATCGCGCTCGGTAATACCACCAAGGTCGTGACTGACCAGTTCAATATTCACTCGGTTGTAAACATTGCTCCATTCCGGATGGTGGTTTCGAGTCTCCGCCAATAGCGCTACCCGACTCATGAAACCGAAAGCTTCTACAAAATCCGCGAAACGGAAGCTGCGGAACAATTTTTCTTCTCGCAGCTGCCATTGTGGCAGTTTGGCCAGTTCCTCATCCAGTTGTTGTTCTGAAAGTAAACCCATAACCACTGCTCCTTAGCCGTAATGTTGCACCATACATGGCGCAATATTGCAGTTAATGCCTGCCAAGATAAACACCACACTCGATATGCGGGGTATAGGGGAACTGGTCAAACAAGGCAAGCCGTTTTATGGCATGGGTGTGGGTGATGTTGTGTAAATTGCCGAGTAGCGTATGCGGATTGCAGGAAATATACAGGATGTTGTCAAAGCGGCTGACCAGTTGTTCGGTTTCACGATCCAATCCGGACCGGGGCGGGTCCACGAAAATCGTGCTGAAATCGTATTGGCTAAGTGGCCCGATATCCTGCAAGCGGCGGAACTGCCGCTTGCAGGCCAGTGCTTCAATCACTTCCCGCGCCGAAAGTCTGACCAGGTCAAGGTTGTCTGTTCCATTCGCAGCGGCATTATGGCGCGCCGCGTTCAGGGCGGATTGGGAAACCTCGGTGGCAAGCACACGCTGAAAATGCCGGCTCAGGGGAATACTGAAATTTCCGTTGCCACAATACAGTTCCAGCAGGTCGCCGCCGAGGGGAGCGGCTTGTTGACAGGCCCAGGCCAGCATTTTGACGTTGACCCTGGCATTGGGTTGAGTAAACACCTGCTCTTGCTGCCGGTATTGATACTCGCTCCCCTCCACGTTCAGTACTTCATCCACATGGTCCACAGTGAGCACTCGTTTCTGCCCTCGGCTCCGGCCTATGAAACGGGCATCCAACTGTTCTCCGACCACTCTGGCGGGCTTGTCCCATAGTTCGGTCAATTGGCGATGGTAGATGAGCGTGATCAGTAACTGACCCGACAGGGAGGCTAGAAATTCCACCTGGAACAACTTATTGCGCAATTCCTGACTGGACTTCAGCTTCTCCAGCAATAGCGGCATGGCCTGCTGGATACGGCCGGCTGCAATATCAAACGTATCTACCCGAACCGGTGTCTTTGCTGCAACCGGGTCAAACATGGCGTAGTACAGTTCATCCCCGTCATGCCACATTCGAAATTCCACTCGCATGCGATAACTGTGGCTGGGGGAGGCATGGACCTCTGCGGCCGGTGCGCCAAGTTCCGACAGCATGTTGTTTAGCCGCCGTTCCTTTTGCGCCAGTTGAGAGGCATAGCGCCAGGGTTGGGCAGACGTTATCAGGTTTTTTTCCGGATTCCCGGTGAACACGGGCGGGGTTGCCGGGCCGCCGCTCTGAACAAGTTCTTCAGCGTCCAGTTTCCCCCTCCGATGAGACAAACCTCTTACCCCTTTGTTCAAACGATCCGAGGCGCTCATGCTATTGAAGCCGGCAGGCCGTCACAGGCAGTTGTGGGGTTTTGGCAAGCCGGCAATTTTACTGCCCAGCCTGGCAGGGCTGCCGGGGAACAAGCTGAGCAGATAAATACTGCGGCCTTTTTCAGGGCCGAGTTCCTGGGAGGAATACTTCACCAGGGCCCGCATGGCGGGTGAGGCATCAAAGCGTTGATAGTAGTTTCGCAGCAGAGTAATGATTTCCCAGTGCTCGGCGGTCAGCACCAGGGATTCACGGGCCGCGACCTCCTTGGCCAGAGCCGGGCTCCACCGATTTGGATCCTGCAGAAATCCTTCGTCGTCAAACATGGGTCAATACCAGCTCTGTACAGCGTGACACTCGGTACTCAGCCTGACGAAATCGTCGTAACCGGCGGTTGGGAAGCGCCGGTCAATTTTATCCTCCAGCCCACGTGCGGCGGCATCCGCCATGATGACATAACAGTATTCGGTACTGTCGGCGATGGCATCGGCCCAGGCGCTGCCCTGCAATGCCGCGTAGACGCCATCTTCCAGCAGCAGAATGATGGCGCCGTCCGCGAGGCTTCGCAGGCAACTGTCTAATGCTGAATTGTTGGCAGGGCTTTTGGAAACGGTGTGCAACAACATGTCAGCAACTGATCAGCTGGTCGAAACTATCGAGAAAAGCAGGCAATTCGGCCGCGGATAGCGGCGTCACCGAACCGCGCAGGTCGGTGATTGACAGATGGCGGCTGTGTAGAGAACCGAGGTCTACGTGGAGTTCTTCAAAATCATACAGGGGCAGCGAGTCCAGGGTTTTTTCTATGCTCTTTCCGTCCACTTGCTGATTGGGCAGCAACTGCCAAACTCCCTCATCCATGAACAGCAGGGTGAGATCCTGCTCAAACACACTGGCCGCCAGGGCGAAATCCAGGGCGCCGTGGCTAAGCTGGCCGGCATAGGGCGAGTGCCGGCAAATCAGTAGCAGACGTTTCCCGGGAAGCGTCACACTCAGGTGCCAAAAGTCAGCAGCCGATCACATTCGCCGGCGGCAGCCACCAGCAGACCGAGCCCGGCCAGGTTGAAGGCGGGGTGCATATTGCCCGCTGCCCTGCTGCGACGCGAGCTTTCCGCCTGATCGAGTATTCCTCTGCGCAGGGCGGAGGCGACGCACAGAACCAACTCTGAAGGCCCTCTGCGCGATAATTCCACCCAGCGCTCCACCCGGTCTGTTTCGTCCTGTGCGGGGGCGGAAAAAGCATTACCGTGATACACGCCCTCGTGATAGAAAAAGATGCCCGGTATCTCGTGGCCGGCACGCAGGGCCGCGTCGGCATAATGGTAGGCGCTGTCAGCGGAGGCGCCGGCGAGGGGGGAACCGAGCACCAGCAGTGATATTTTCATATTTCCCGTATCGGGCCCATAAATGAAAAGCCCCGGCGCATGACCGGGGCCTGCATTCGCAATCCGGCGAAATCAATCATCGCCACTCAATGCCGTGAGCAGGTGCAGCAAGTGGATGAAAAGATTGTAGATGTCCAGGTACAGCGCGACGGTAGCGCGAATATAGTTGGTTTCACCACCGTTGATGATGCGGCTGGTATCAAACAGAATCAGCCCTGACATAATCAGTACAACTACAGCCGAAATGGTCAGTGACAGCGCCGGAATGCCCAGGAAGATGTTGGCAATTCCAGCAACTACGGCGATGAGCAGGCCAATGAACAGAAATCCGCCCATGTAGGAAAAATCCTTGCGGGTGGTCAACGCATAGGCGGAAAGGCCAAAGAAAACCAGGGCAGTACCCCCCAGTGCCTGCAGTACCAGGGCTGGGCCGTTGGGCATCGCCAGGTAGTAGCTGAGCATGGGCCCAAGAGCCGCTCCCATCACACCGGTGAAGGCGAAGATGGCCCACAAGCCCTTGCTGGTGTCGGCCATGCGATGGACCACGAACAGTAGCCCGAAGCCCACCAGCATCAGTATCAATGCGGCGCCGTGACCAAGGCCCATTGCCATTGCCAGACCTGCGGTTACGGAACTGAACAACAGGGTCATGCTCAGCAGAAGATAGGTATTTTTCAGTACCTTGTTGGTAGACAGCACCGACTCAAGGCCGGTCATGTCGGCGGTATAAAGGCTTTTGTCTTGCATGGCTACAACTCCACAGTAATAGGCTTCGCGGGCGACATTGTCTGAAGGGACTGAGATGCTCTCTGAAGAGCCGGCTCCGGTCCTGCTATTGGCTATTTTTCGCAAAATGGAATCACCATTCGCTGCAAAATAGCCGCCAGAGGGCAAATGCCGGACTGCCCCTCACGGCGAACGCCTGAACCCGACAATCTACCCCTAATATAAAGGAGATTTCTCGAAAATCAAGCGTACAAACCAGTGTATTACGATATCCTGGTTGTTTCCGGCACGGTAATCGAAAATGGCGGTGGGCCAGGGATTCGAACCCCGGGAACCTTACGGTTCAACGGTTTTCAAGACCGCCGCTTTCGACCACTCAGCCAGCCCACCGGGAAGACGCGGGATTATACAGTCCTGCAATCCTGGTACAAGCGTATCCGGGTGTTTGCTGGTTGAATCAGGTTGGTGGATAAACAGGCTGCTAACTGGTATTCCAGTGGATCAGCCTCCTTCGGCAATTGCATCGCCATTGTTGTTACGTGGATCGTTGGCTGCGCGAAGTGATGTCCCTCGAATCTGTTCCACCGCGGGAGCCTCTTCGGAACTGAAAAGGTTGCTGTAGCTGGTAGTGATTTCCACTTTGCCAACGGGCTTGGTCTGCTCACGCGGATCGTTGCAAGCGCGTCCTTTCTGGTTGATACCCCCGGTATTTGCGGTTTCGATGGCTGCACCCGGTTCCTCGGTCAGCAATTCCTCATCAGTATCATGCAGTTCGTTCGCTGGGATTGCAGGCTCTGCGGTTTTGTCCCCGGCGATATCGGCCTCGGTGGTTCCCGTGTCGGAGGCAACGGCCTCGGCGGACCGGTCGTCCGCTGTCTCCAGCTCGGAGGTTTCGGCTTCGATGGACTCGTCCTCCGCGGTTTCGAGCTCGGCTGCATTGGCCACGGTGGACTTGTCCTCTATTGTCTCCAACTCGGCAGTTTCGATCCCGGGGGTTTCAGCTTCAACGGACTCGTCCTCCGCGGTTTGGAACCCGGCGGTTCCATCTCCTGTGATTTCGATTTCTGCAGATTCGAACTCTTTGGTTTCAGGCCCTTGGGCTGGCGCTGGTTCAGCCATATCATTCTCAATGACTGGCTCAACTGTCATAGCCTCTGCCGCTGAGGTCTGCGCAAGCCCCTGTTCGGCAGGTTTCAGCCGCCGGTGACCACGTCTGCGGCGGCGAGGCGGTTCCTCACCACGCCGCTCAGGGGGGCGTTTACGAGGCTGGCCTTGAGCAGGATTCTCCTGGCCGTTCAAATCCATACTGGCGCGCTCGCTACGCTGTTGCCCGGTGCGGGCCTCACGATCAGCATTGGCTGACTTGCGTTCGCGAGCCTGGCCCCGGTTGTCGACACGAGCGGCAGTTCCATTTCCATCGCTGCGCCGACGCCGATTGTTGGAGCGCTGATTGTTACGGCTACGCTTTGGTCTGGCATCGTTTGATTTATCACGCTGCGGGTGCCTGTTTTGCGGAATGGCTTCCTTGTTGGGGCCACTGAACAGTACTTCCAGAATGCGCTTGATCAAGCCGGGTTTTCTTGCCGCAGACGGCCGGGCTTGTTTCCCGGCGCCTTTTTTAGCGGGTTTGGAGGGTGCTGGTTTAGGCGCCGTGGCGTTATAGTCAATGCTTTTTACCACGGCTTCCTGTTGTTCCCGGTAGGTATTGGCAGTATCCGTGGACGGGTGCTCTTCTTTTGGCTGAAGTTCGAATTCGAAAGACGACTCGGTACGCGATTCCATTTCATCGTCGCGCAGGCGCCGCACCTCGAAATGAGGGGTTTCCATATTCGGGTTGGGCACCACGATCAGGCGTACCTTGGTCAATTCCTCAATCTCCGTCAAAGCGGCTCGCTTTTCATTGAGCAGGTATGTGGAAACTGATACTGGAACATAGGCCCGAACTTCGGCCGAGCGATCCTTGATTGCTTCTTCCTCCAGTAGGCGCAGAATAACCAGCGCCAGGGATTTTGTGTCCCGAATCGATCCCTGGCCGCTGCAGCGGGGGCAGACAATACCGCTGGTTTCTTCCAGTGAAGGACGCAGCCGTTGCCGTGACATTTCCAGTAAACCAAATCGGGAGATACGGCCAACCTGCATCCGTGCCCGATCCAGTTCCAGGGCCTCGCGCATCTGGCTTTCCACTGCACGCTGGTTGCGGTTTGACTGCATATCGATGAAGTCGATGACAATCAACCCGCCGATATCGCGCAAGCGTAGTTGCCGTGCGATTTCAACAGCAGCTTCAAGGTTGGTAGTGAAGGCAGTCTCTTCAATATCACTGCCCCGGGTGGCGCGGGCCGAGTTGATGTCGATCGATACCATTGCTTCGGTGGGATCAATCACGATAGCCCCCCCGGATGGCAACTGCACTTCACGCTGGAAGGCGGTTTCAATCTGACTTTCAATCTGGAAACGGTTGAACATCGGGATCGGGTCCTCGTACAGACGGATCCGACTTTCCAATTGCGGCATCACCCCGGATACGAAATCCTTCGCCAGTGTGTAAGCTTCCGGGGAGTCGATCAGCACCTGATCGATGTCGTCCCGCATATTGTCGCGAATGGCGCGAATGATGACGTTGCTTTCCTGCAGCAGCAAGCGGGGAGCCTTGTTCTTCTTGCTGGCTTCTCTCACCGATTCCCAGAGCTTTACCTGGTAGTTCAGGTCCCAGCCCAGTTCCTCACTGGTTCGTCCGATACCGGCCGTGCGGATGATGACACTCATGCCCTGGGGAATTTCCACTTCGTTGAGGGCATCTCTCAACTGAGACCGGTCGTCTCCCTCAATGCGTCGGGAAATACCGCCACCGCGAGGATTGTTGGGCATCAGCACCAGATAGCGTCCCGCCAGGGCGATAAAGGTTGTCAGCGCGGCGCCCTTGTTGCCGCGCCCCTCTTTCTCTACCTGCACAACTACTTCGGTGCCTTCCTTGACCAGATTGCGGATATGCAGAGGAGCATCACCAGGGGGTGGTTGTTTGGCGAAGTATTCACGGGCAATTTCCTTCATTGGCAGGAAACCTTGACGCTCGTCGCCAAACTCGACAAAGGCGGCCTCCAGGCTGGGCACCACCTGTTTTATTTTTCCCTTGTAAATGTTGGATTTGGTCTGGATGCGAGTACGATTCTCAATATCCAGATCATAGAGCCGCTGGCCGTCGACCAGGGCAACGCGCAACTCTTCGGGATGAGTTGCATTGATAAGCATTTTTTTCATGTGCGCCACTTTGTGTTGTGGCACAACAAAAGGAGGCAGCGCTGAACAGAAAGACATGCCTTGGCAGGCATTTATTCCGGGTTACAAGCTTGGTGTTAGTAAACCTGTCATCAATACTTCAAGCAAAAGAACTCTTTTCTCGTGTAAAAGCGTCTATGTTCTTGACTACGCCCCGCTGCGAACAACTCAGCCTGCGCGGGGCAAATATAAACCCTGGTCTGTTATCAAGCGCCGCCAGCCCTTGCTGTGCGGTTATACCGTGTGTATGCCGGCTTTCTCCGGCTACACTACAAAAAACTGGTATCCAGTACCTGGTGACGAGACGTTTCGTCAATGTATTGCAACCTACCGGTTTGCTGATGTTTCTGGTACCGCCAAGTCACCGGCGGCGACTATAGCAGCAATTGGCTGGCCCTTCAATAAAGAGTGTTGTGCTGGCACCCTGTCGGGCTTTGCCGCCCTTGGCGAGTTTGCGCTACCATGAGCTTGCTGCGGCCTTGGTATGCGGCGCTTGCATGCCGTTTGTCAAACAGATGGACTGTTTGGCGCGAGGCTCGCGGCCTTTCCAGGGAGCATCATGTCCCCTCACTTCTACCCATGATTTCTAGCGGACAATGCCTCGGAAATATTCAGATATCAGCCGGCAACCTGCCAAATCGCTGGTGCGAAAGACAGCGGACACTTCGCCGCGCAAATCCTCCATGAACCGGCCAGGTTTCCTGGAGGTATCGGATGAGTACGCTGGGCAGCGCGTGGACAACTTCCTGATACGGGAACTGAAGGGAGTGCCCAAATCCAGGCTGTATCGTGCGTTGCGCAAGGGTGAGGTCAGGGTCAACAGGGGCCGGGTGAAGGCGGACTACCGCCTGCAAGTTGGGGACCGGGTGCGCATTCCACCGATTCGTATGGCGGCTGGCCAGCCGATACAACCGCCGCCCGCCCACTGGTTGGGTCTGGACAGGGAACGCACACTGTATGAAGACCGTGGGTTGCTGGTGATCAACAAGCCTGCGGGCCTGGCGGTGCACGGCGGCAGTGGTCTCACAGTCGGCCTTATTGAAAGCCTGCGCCTGATGCGCAGCGGTGACAATTACCTGGAACTGGTGCATCGTCTGGACCGGGAAACTTCTGGATGCCTGATGGTGGCCCGCCGGGCTGCGGTATTGAAAGAACTGCATCGGCAACTGCGGGAGGGCCGTATCGACAAACGCTATCTCGCCCTGGTAGAGGGCCAGTGGCCGCGGCAACTGAGGGACATCGAGGCGCCGTTGCTCAAGAATACCCTGCGTTCCGGTGAACGGGTCGTCCGCGTGGACAAGGCGGGCAAATTCGCTCATACCGAGTTTCAGGTGCTGCGGCGTTTTGCCGGCTGCACTCTACTACAGGTCAGGCCGCACACAGGCCGAACTCACCAGATCAGGGTTCATGCGCGGCATGCGGGGCACCCGTTGTTGGGGGATGCCAAATATTCCAGCCGAGATCAGTTCAAGTCTGCTCGGGGCCGGGGCTTGCAGCGCCTTTTTTTACATGCGCAGACCCTGAGTTTCGATGATGCCGGTGGTGAGCGTGTGACGGTGGGCGCGGAACTGGAACCGGACCTGCAGAAATTTCTGGATGCACTGTAATTCCCCCGCACTTCCACGTAACAACGCGACCCTCAGCCCAAGCGGGAATGCGCCGAGAATTTTTGACATCACCCGGAACGGCCCCTACCATTACGCCCCGAGCCAGAATCCCGGGAATTCCGTTATTGGCGCGATCATTGAATTCGGTAAAGACTCCAGGAAATGAAGAAGATTTTATTCCAGCAGGCAACGGCTTGGTAAGTTATGCAGACCTTGTACAGCGAGCCCCTCCCGGCCACCCTGGATGTCCGAACCGCGGGTTTGCGCGGCACGGTGGTTCGGGGTTTCCTGGCGCTAGGCAATTTGCCGCGGTTCTGCGAATCCCTGGCCTCGGAGCGGGGGCGGGCCGAGATAAGCTGTAGTTTTTTCCGTGATGATGAATCTCGTTCCATCGTGGTTGTACAGGTACGTGCTGACGTACAGGTGGTGTGTCAGCGTTGTCTTGATATCATGACGGTGATGGTCGCCTCTGAGAGTGAACTGGCCATCGTCGCCGACGATGACCAGGCTCGTCTGTTGCCACGCCGGCTCGGACCGCTGATCGTGGAAGGAGAGGAATGTAATTTGTGGGAGCTTGCCGAGGACGAACTGATACTGAGTTTGCCCATCGTCAGTTACCACGACGGGGTATCCTGCAGGAAATTGCCGGATTACCCGAACTCGGACGAAAGAGAACTGGCGCAGGCGGAAAACCCATTCAAGGTGCTGGAGCAATTGAAATCCATTCAGGTAAAGCAGGAGCCAGGCGATGGCAGTACAGAAAAGTAAGAAGACACGTTCCCGCCGCGGCATGCGCCGTTCGCAGGATGCCCTGGCCGGGGCAACCCTGTCGGTGGACCAGACCAGCGGTGAAACCCATCGGCGGCATCATGTCAGCAAGGATGGTTTCTATCGTGGCCGGAAAGTGGTCGATACCAGCGGCGAAGACTAAGTTTGACTACCGAGGTTCACCTGGCAGTGGACGTGATGAGCGGAGACCATGGCCTGCGCAGCTCCATACCTGCATCCTTGAAAGCTTTGCGTGAATTTCCCCGATTACGTCTGCACCTGGTTGGAAATCGGGCCGAAATCCAGCAGGCGCTGGATGCAGATGATGATCAGCGGCTGACAATTGAACACAGTGACAGCGTTATACCGATGGCGGCAAATGTTCGCACGGTGCTGCGTTCGAGGCCGCTAGGCAGTTCCATGGCAAAATCCCTGGATTTACTGAAACAGGGCGTGGTTAGTGGGGTAGTAAGCGCTGGCAACACCGCGGCGTTGATGACCCTGGCCAAACGCAGTGTGGGCATGCGGCCAGGGTTTTCCCGGCCGGCATTGTGCTCAGCAGTGCCCACAACCACGGGCGAATGCCATATGCTTGACTTGGGCGCCAACGTGGATAGCCGGCCAGCGCGCCTGCTCGAATTCGCCATGATGGGGACGGCGCTGGCGCGTACACTTCGGCCGCAAACCCCGGCCCGAGTGGCTCTGCTGAGCAATGGCAGTGAAGCCAGCAAGGGAAACAGACAGGTGCGGCGCGCCCGGAAACTGCTGGAGTCCAGCCCGCTCATCAACTTTTGTGGTTTTATAGAGGCTGACCAGATACAACAAGGGCAAGCTGATGTTGTAGTTTGTGATGGTTTCACCGGCAATATCGCTCTGAAAGCCATGGAAGGCACCGGCCGTTATTTACGCGAGCAACTACAAAGCCTGCAGGCCGGTTCCGGGGTGTCATCGGCAAAGTTGCTGCGCTGGATGAACCCCAATCGCTACAATGGCGCCTTTCTGCTTGGTTTGAACGGCGTGGTTGTGAAGAGTCATGGCGGGTCCGACGCCGAAGGTTTCCTCACTGCTATCCGGCAGGCTTTACAATGTATGAAAAATCCAGGGATGTTCAGTTCGGCGGGTGAGTAAGGTTTACCATGGAAGATAGTATCGCATTTGTGTTTCCGGGACAGGGTTCGCAGCGGCCGGGTATGCTGGCGGAGGCGGCGCTGGAGCACCCCTGTGTGGGACAGACTTTCGCAGAAGCCTCACAGGCCCTGGGCTATGACCTGTGGGAGTTGATTCAACACGGGGACCGGGACCAGCTCAAGCTGACCGAAATCACCCAACCGGCGGTATTGACCTGCAGTGTGGCCTTGTGGCGTAGCTGGTGTTCAACCGGCGGGCCGCGACCTGGCCTTATGGCCGGCCACAGCCTCGGGGAATTTTCCGCCCTGGTCTGCGCCGGATCGCTTGCCTTTACTGATGCTGTACGCCTGGTTCGGCAGCGCGGCCTGTTCATGCAATCGGCAGTACCCGTGGGTGAAGGTGCGATGGCGGCAATTATCGGGCTGGATGATGTTAGCGTCGTTCAGGTCTGCGCCGACACTGCCGCCACTACCGGTGCAGTAGTGGCGGCAGTGAATTTCAATTCTCCAAGGCAGGTAGTTATCGCGGGCGAGGCAGGGGCTGTCGAACTGGCGGTTGAGAACTGCAAGCGGGCTGGAGCCAAGCGCGCCATGTCTCTTCCGGTGAGTGCGCCATTCCATACGGAATTAATGAAACCTGCTGGTGAAAAACTGGCTGGGGAATTGTCTCGACTGGTGTTGAGCAGGCCGGTTATTCCCGTGCTGCACAACGTACATGCGAGAACCGAATCCCGCCCTGACAAAATCAAGGCTTTGCTGGTCGAGCAAATTTGCAGCCCGGTACGCTGGACCGAGTGTGTGCAAGCCATAGCCTTGAGAGGTATCAAACGTATCGTGGAATGTGGGCCGGGTAAGGTTTTGAGTGGACTCAACCGTGGTATCGACGCAACGATCGAGAGCTATAGTATTGAACAACCCGGGTCCATGGCGTCCGCATTGGCAATTCTGAGCGGAGACACAAGTTGAGCAGCGAAACAGCAAAGGTCGCCCTGGTGACGGGCGCCAGCCGTGGTATCGGTAGAAGTACGGCCGCGCGATTGGCTGCTGATGGCTTTACGGTTGTGGGTACCGCCACCAGCCGCAGCGGCGCAGAAGGTATTTCCTCTACTCTGGCGGAACTGGAAAATCCTGGTTGCGGCCTGGAACTGCGGGTTGGAGAAACGGACAGTATCGACTCCGCCATGGCTACCATCAGGGAGCGATACACTGCTCCGAGCGTACTGGTCAACAATGCGGGCATTACGCGAGACAATATCCTCATGCGCATGCAGCAAGGCGAGTGGGATGAGGTGATCGATACCAACCTCAACGCTTTGTATCGACTCAGCAAGGCTTGCCTTCGCGGTATGACCAGGGCTCGCTGGGGCCGTATAATCACCATCACTTCGGTGGTAGGTTCCATGGGCAATCCCGGGCAGAGCAACTATGCGGCCACCAAGGCTGGAGCAGAAGGTTTCAGCCGTGCGCTGGCCCGCGAACTGGGCAGTCGCGCCGTTACTGTGAACTGCGTTGCCCCCGGCTTTATCGATACGGACATGACGCAAGCGCTGGACGAAGGGCAAAGGGAGTGGTTGCTCCAGCAAATCCCCCTTGGCCGGCTGGGAAATACGGCGGAGGTAGCAGCCGCCGTAAGCTTTCTTGCATCCACCGACGCAGGCTATATCAGCGGTGAAACCATCCATGTCAATGGTGGCATGTATATGAACTAGGCACTTGAGAAAACGGAATAGATTTCTATTCCCTCTTAGGGGATATTACTGCCACTGAAAACAGAGTAAACTGCGCCCGTGATTCTACTTGGTAACGGGTTTATTTCTAATCGAAAGGAGTTGAACAAAACCATGAGTAGCATTGAAGAACGTGTTAAAAAAATTGTCGCTGAACAATTGGGCGTTAAAGAAGAGGAAGTGTTGAACACGGCCTCATTCGTTGAAGACCTTGGCGCCGATTCCCTCGACACGGTAGAGTTGGTGATGGCTCTGGAAGAGGAGTTTGAAACGGAAATTCCCGACGAAGAAGCTGAAGTGATCACCACCGTTCAACTGGCTATTGATTGCATAAGTCAACATCATTCCTGAACCCTGCCACATTCACACGTAAAGCCGTTTCTATTGAGAGGTAGAACGGCTTTTGCAATATTGGAATTCAGCCAAAACGCCAGGGGGGTAGCAGGGTGTCGCGCAGAAAGGTCGTTGTGACCGGTCTGGGGATGGTAACCCCGGTTGGCAACACTGTAGCTGATTCCTGGCGTAATATCCTGGCGGGACGGAGCGGCGTAGCCGAGATTCAGCACTTTGATGCATCCGCTTATTCCTCGCGAATCAGCGCCAGTGTCAAGGGTTTTGACTGCACCGACTACATGCCCGCCAAGGCCGCTCGAACCATGGATGCCTTTATCCAGTACGGTATGGTGGCCGGCATGCAGGCCATGGAAGATGCGGGACTGGAAGTAACCGAGGAAAATGCCGGCCGCATTGGTGCGGCCATAGGGTCGGGTATCGGCGGCATTGGCCAGATTGAAAAAAATACCGAAATAGTGCGCCTTGGGGGTCCCCGCAAGATATCCCCATTCTTTGTTCCCGGCGCCATTACCAACATGATCGCCGGTAATTTGTCCATTAAATACGGCTTCAGGGGGCCTAACCTTTCCCTGGTCACTGCCTGTACTACAGGCACACACAATATAGGTTTGGGTGCGCAATTGATTGAGCGCGGTGATGTAGATGCGATGGTGGTCGGCGGGGCGGAAATGGCGACCACCAAAGTGGGTTTGGGTGGTTTTGCCGCGCTACGGGCCCTGTCCACCCGCAATGACGACCCGGAAGGCGCCAGCCGGCCCTGGGATGTCGACAGAGACGGTTTTGTACTGGGTGACGGGGCCGGTGTAATCGTCATCGAGGAATACCAATTCGCCCGGGCTCGCGGCGCCAGAATCTACGCAGAACTCAAGGGCTTCGGCATGAGTAGTGATGCGTACCACATCACTTCTCCACCGCCGGGTGGCCGCGGCGCGGAATGCTCCATGAGTAATGCCCTGCGTGATGGCGGTATTGATGCAGGCATGATCAACTACATCAACGCGCACGGAACATCCACCCCCGCCGGGGACAAGGCGGAAAGCGACGCGGTCAAGAGCATCATGGGAAATGCTGCCGGAAAAGTAGCGGTGAGTTCCACCAAATCCATGATCGGGCACTTACTGGGAGCCGCCGGCGCCGTGGAGGCCATTTTCACTGTTCTGGCTCTACGTGACCAGGTGGCCCCTCCCACCATCAACCTTGACAACCCCAGTGAGGATTGCGACCTCAACTATGTGCCGCATTCCGCGCAACAGATGCAAATCGATTATGCCTTGTCGAACTCCTTCGGTTTTGGGGGAACCAATGGCACCCTGTTGTTCTCCAAAGTTGGCTAAAGCTGTTGACAATGACGGGGCTACCCGCATACCGGCTTCTGGCGCAGACTGATCGAATCAATCGAACGCGCTTGCGGCGCCATGCGCCGGAGTCGGCATGAACAGGGCGATCCTGATTTTTTGCCTGCTGCTGATGTCCCTGGGGGTTGCCGGAGATGCCTTGTGGCAGTGGTGGTCGCGTCCCTTTCCCGGGCAACGGCAGTTGCTGCTGCAAGTAGACAAGGGAACCACCCTGAGCGCGGTGTCCGAGCAGCTTGAAGCTGGTGGCGCGCTGCGTTACGCCGAACTCTGGCGGCAAATTGTGCGGCTCAAGGGACAGGCCACACAAATCAAAAGGGGGGAATATCTTTTCGACTCCGGGCTTTCACCCGGTGAAATCCTGCAAAAACTGGTGGATGGTGATGTCATCCAGTATGAGGTC
>JAPOQD010000129.1 GCA_026710905.1 Halieaceae bacterium | reverse complement strand
CCGGGAGATGCGACGGTCACGCCAACACCGACGCCATAACCTCAATCTAGCTCGTAATGGAGGAGAGCCGCGACATGGCACACAGATACTCGGTTATCCTGGTCACGCTGGCCGGTGACGGGGGTGACGTGTGGGAGAAGCCGCGCGAGGTGCTGGAGACGGTGGCCAACGCCGGGTACGATGGCGTCGATCTGGATGCAGAGCCGGATCGGATAGACGCGAAGCAGTTTAAAGAGGTGGCGTCAATGGCGGCGTCGCTGGGTTTGAAGGTACCGGCCCTCATCTGCGCCTGGGGCGGCTGGCACGCCGGTGAAGTCCGCGATTTGGCGTCCGGTGATGAATCGGTGCGCAGCTATGCCGTGAGTTACACCAAGAAATGCGTTGATCTGGCCGCCAGTCTCGACGAGCCGCCTCTGATCGAGATTGCCGCTGTGCCGCCCCACAGTGAATACCCGGTCACGAGCGTGCCGCGTCCGGTCCTGCGGCGCAATTTTGTGAAATCGACACGGGAAATCAGCGCTTATGCGGCGCCGCGCGGTGTCAGAGTGGCAATTGAACCGATCAACCGCTTTGAGGGTTATGCCGGTTTTCTCAACAGTATTATGGAGGCGAAGAGCGTTGCAGACGAGGTAGGCGCGGACAACGTGGGCGTGCTTGCTGACTTTTTTCATGTCAATATCGAGGATGCAGCGCTGGCGGATACATTGCGGTTGGCCGGAGACCGCCTGATGTGTATTCATTTGGCCGACAACAACCGGCAGGCGCCCGGAACAGGGCATATTGATTTCCTGCAAGTGGTCAGGACGCTGAATTCAATGGGGTACAGCGGTTATCTGTCGCTCGATGCCGTGCCGGCCAGACCCGATTGGAAGACTCTGGTGAAGAGTTCGATCCACTTTATGAGACAGATGGAGCAGACGGCCGCCTTGCAGGAACGCATCGCCGGCGCCGAGCGTATGGCCGGTGGATAGAAACAGATGCGAACGAGAAAGAACATTCCGGCGCTCACCCTTCGCTGCCGGAAGCTGCTTCAGTTGCTTGTCCTTCCCGATCCCATAAGAATTTTGCCTGCAGGCCGGCCGCATTGACGATACGATTGTTGATTAACTCTCCAGCTTTGTCTATGCGGGTATCAACTCTCTGAACCGCAAAACTCAAGATAACTGCGCTCACAGTCACGGCATTACGCCCATACTCTGCCAGGACGTGTCCCTAATCCGGCTGAGCGAATGAACGTATCGGTCGGGATCCGCGCGCCTGTCGAACTGAACTGCGTCTGATCCAGCAAACGATGCAGTTAGACTGCTGTGGCTGCATACGAGCATAAAGTTTATACAACGTCGGTGGCGGGTCTGTTTCACGTGAAACTTTGGGCCAAGTGTGTGCCTTGCGCAATCTGTTTGCCCGCTGCTAGAAGGTCGTCACACACGGGCCACTCGTCACTGTCCTTGGTGGCGGTAGGAGATAAGCGATGCCTGCATATGAGCTTGCGAACCAGGCTGCCATCGTCAGCGGCGCGGGTCAGGGGATGGGGCGCGCCATTGCTGTGCGGCTGGCGCGTGAAGGCGCGGCGGTGGCCGTAGCTGATATCGACATGGAGTCCGCCACACGGGTGGCAGAGGAGATCGATGCGCAGCACGGCGCGGCCTTGGCCGTGCAAGTCGATGTAACCAGCCGGGCCGATACCGAGCGGATGGTGGCCGAGTGCGCGGCCCGGTTCGGACGGCTCGACATCATGGTCAACAACGCCGGCGTGCTGGCCGTCACGCCTGTGTTGGAGTTGGACGACAGGGCGTGGGACTGGCAGATGAACGTCAATGCCAAGGGTGTGTTGTACTGTTCACAGGCGGCAGCCCGCCAGATGATCGCCCAGGGCGAGGGCGGCCGCATCATCACGATCGGCTCCACCGCCGGCAAGATCCCGGCTGGCAAGGACGTTCCCATCGCTGGGTACGTTGCCAGCAAACACGCCGCGGTCGGATTGACCAAACAGATGGCGCTGGAGCTGGCCCGCTATAATATCCTGGTGAACTGCGTATTTCCCGGTGTCGTGGACACAGAGATGCTGCAGGTGGTTCATGGCGAAATTGCCAGGCTTGAGGGTGCGGCAGAGGAGGAGGTGCGGGAACGGGCGCGAGAGTCTATTCCGTTGGGCTATTTCCAGTCTCCGCAGAAGGTGGCCAATATGGTGGCCTTTCTGTGCTCGACCGACGCGGACTATTCGGTTGGCTCGGTCTTTGATGTCACAGGCGGGGCGTTTCCGTATTACTGATTCTGCGGGCGGGACGTCTGCGCGGCCCGGGTGCGAAAAAAAGCAGTTGCAGATACCCTTGGCAGCGCGGTATGATGTGTACGGTCGCGCACTCAAATGGCATTACTGCAGTGCACGTAACAATCCTTCAGCTTTTTTCAAGCAGGCGATCCTTCTCCTCCAGTTCTTCAAATTTCGATGAGGAGCACCACTTCTCGACGCAGAAGGAGCGCTGAAATTCCAATGGCAAACCGAGATCTGTTCGACCTCACAGGGCGGAATGCACTCGTCACCGGCGGCGGGCGCGGGCTGGGCAAGTCGATGGCCATCGGATTGGCGAACTATGGCGCCAACATCGCCATCGTCGATATCGACCTGGAAACGGCCCAGCGCACAGCCGAAGAGATCCGGGCGCTGGGCGTGCAGTCGATCCCCTTGCGCGGTGATGTCCGCAGCGAGGAGGACGCGCAGCGGACAGTGGCTGAGGTTAGCGAGAACTTGGGCAGCCTCGATATTTTGCTCAACAACGCCGGTATTGCGACCGTAGAAGCGGCTGAAACACTCAGCCTGGACGACTTCAAGCGCGTCTACGATATCGACGTGACGGGCGTCTTTATCTTCTCCAAGGCCGCCTACGGCCCGATGGCGCGGCAAGGACGCGGCAACATCATCAATATGGCAAGCATGGCCGGCATCAGCGTGCTGGACCCGCAGAAGCACATGCATTACAACTCGGCCAAGGCTGCGGTCATCATGATCACAAAGTCGCTGGCGGCAGAGTGGGCGAGCGCCGGTATCCGCGTCAATGCGCTTGCGCCGGGCTACATGATCACGCCGCCGGTGGTTGAGATGCGGGCAGAGGATCCTGAGCGGTGGGAACACTGGATGTCCAGGGTACCGATGGGCCGCGCCGGCGAACCGCCTGAGCTGCAGGGCGCGATCATCTACCTGGCTTCGGATGCCTCCAGTTATATGACCGGGAACATCATGGTCATTGACGGCGGCTATACCTGCCTGTGAGCCTGCCAAGGTAGTCTACAGAGTTAATTTACAGAGTTTATCTACAAGAGGGATGCAGATGAAGATCGGCGCCTTGCTCTGGGCGCAGCAGACCGATTGGCCGGCGCTGCGCGATGCAGCGATCGCGGCAAAGCTGGCTGCCCGTTCTGACCACATTTGAGCGGCTGGGCGAGCAATTGGGTCACGGTTCGGAGACGACCCTGAAGAAGCCCGGCTTGAAACGGTGCGTCGTTGCGCCTTGATGGAGACAAGAGATACGAGCCATCGATGCTGGCGGCATGACAGCCGGCGGCTGTTGCTGAAGCTTTGCGGGCGCAGGTTGACGTTGGTTTCACACACCTTCTATCAATTGCGATAACGAAAAAGCCTCATAGCGTACCTGTCTTGTCCAGCCCTTCATCTTCGCCGACATTCGGGCCATGTCAATGCGCATTCGGTTGGCAGGCGCCTCTGTGCTGGAGC
Source organism: Halieaceae bacterium (assembly GCA_026710905.1). Lineage (GTDB taxonomy): Bacteria > Pseudomonadota > Gammaproteobacteria > Pseudomonadales > Halieaceae > JAPOQD01. The sequence goes on along the minus strand of JAPOQD010000129.1, from coordinate 13,699 downwards.
CGCACTGCTGGAATGAGCACACACGGTCGGTGAGCGATGGTTTTGGACGGGGGCGTTGCGGGGGCGGAGCCCCTGCACAAGGGAGGCCGCTTGCGGCCGACCGCCCAAAAAAGTAGAGAGTTGAGAGAACACGTTTGCTCGCCTCGTTCAGGGTTACGAATCAGTTGCGGTTGCGTAGTTACAAGAATAGAACAGTCTGACTTCTGCCCGGTGGTGCGTTGCGCCTGCTATCAACTGCGCAGTTGCCAGCGGATGTTCTGGAGCTGAGGTACGGCCGGATATTCATCAAGCCGTGGACGACCCTACACTAGATCCATGAAAGGAGAGATTTCACGATGGCAGACGGAATGAGGTACGTGTTTAAGGTAAGCGATGTCCCCCTGATCCAGTCGCCTGACGGCACGATGCAAGACAGCGTCATGATCACCGAAGACACATGCGGGTCGGATCAGTACACGGCCGGCCTGTTCTGGGTGCGCCCGGGCACGCACGGCCACTCCGATATGCATCCGGCGCAGGATGAGGTCTACTACATTATTTCAGGGCGGGGGATTCTGCACCTGGAAGGGGTAGAACATCGGATGGAGGCCGGTGATGTTGTCTTCGTACCGCAGGGCCACGAACACTCTGTCTCCAACGACGGTGATGAGGTGCTCAGCCTCTTCTGGGCGATTGGCGCGGGCTGGAGCACGATACCGGAGATCCGGGACGAACTCAGCACGTGGCCGGAGATCCCGGTGGACCAAAATTGGTAAGCGACGGTTGGTAGACAGCGGTTGATAGCGGGCAGGTCTTGCAGTGGCCACTGGTCATAGACCGCTGGTCACTAGCCACCGGCGACTAGCTACTGGGGTTGGAAGATGGTTCGATTCTGCATCTTCGGCGCAGGCCAGATGGGAAGGCGCCACGCACGCACACTGGCGGAACATCCCAAGGCGGCGGTACACAGCGTCTGCGATCTGGTGCCGGACGCGGCGGCCGACCTGGCCGGACGCCACGGCGCTGTAGCCTTATCCGACCGGGAGGCCGCACTGGCAGACGCGGCGGTGGATGCGGTGGTCATCACCACACCGGCAAGCTCGCATGCGGAGTTGGTGGTGGCGGCGGCACGGGCGCGCAAGGCGATCTTCTGCGAAAAACCGCTGGCGGAGGATATCCCCACCGCCCGCGCTGCGGTGGAGGAGGTCAGAAAGGCGGGCGTGCCGAGTTTCATGGGCTTCATGAAACGTTTCGAGCCGAGCCACCTGGCACTGATTCGGGCTGTGAAGGCAGGTGAGATCGGTGACGTGGAACTGGTGCTGCTGACAAACCGCGATCCGAAAGTGACGCTGCTCGAACTCAGCCAGCAGACACGTCATAAGGCGCCCTACACCTTGCTGCGTGAATCAACCGTGCATGACTTCGATATGGCGCGCGCGCTGTTGGACGATGAACCGGTGGAGGTCTACGTGGCGGCCTCGAGCCTGGTCGAACCGGAACTTGGCAGATTGGGCGAGGTCGACACCGCAATGACGACGCTCAAGACCGGACGCGGCGCCCTCTGCCACATCAACAACATCTGGCGCACGACCTACGGCTATGACCAGCGGCTCGAAGTGCACGGCGCGAAGGGGATGCTACGGGCAGAGAACCGGCCCGAAACGAATCTGGTGCGCTACACGGCCGCCGGCGCGCTGCACGACAGGCTGCTCTCCGGTCCCCCTGGCGGATCGCAGTTCTACTTTCACAAGTATGCCGAAGCCTATCCGGGGGAGATGAACCACTTCGTCGAGTCGTTGGAAGAGGGCAGGCGACCCATGGTCAGTGTGGAAGACGGTTACCGTTCACAGTTGCTGGTCGAGGCCGCAGTGGAATCTTTGAAGACGAACCGCCCCGTTCAGGTGGCGGAGCGTTAGCGTATTGACTTACCACCTATCAGAAGGACATTCAAGGAGGAGTCGGAAAAATGTACGCAAATAAACCCAAACTGGTCGTTTTTGCAGTTGTCATTTTCGCAATCCTTTTGGCCGCGTGTCAGCCGGTTGCCGAAGCTCCTATGATGGCGGAATCGGACAGCATGCTGCCGCTGGCGAAGGTGCGCTTTGGATTGCCGGGGGCACTGACACATTTTGATCCGGCACTGCCCGGCGAGACATCGGAAGGCTCGACCATCAAGCTGATCAGCGGGCAGCTACTCCGTCTTGATCAGTACGGTGTGCCGCAGCCGGACCTGGCCGAATCGATGGATGTTTCGGACGATGGCCTGGTCTATACCTTCACGCTGCGAGAGAACCTGATGTACTCGGATGGTACGCCGGTTACGGTCGAGGATCTTGTTTTCACGTGGGAGCGGATTAAGGACGCGCCGCCGACCGATAAGGGCCCGATTGCCAATGTGGTCAGCGTGGAGGCAACGGATGATAGAACGGTGGTGTGGACGTTGAGCATAGCCGAACCCTCGCTCCCGTTCTGGTTTGGGCGCACCGGCTACTCGGTTCATCCCCAAGCCCAGGTAGAGGCTGACCCGGATGGCTATTTCCGCAACCCGGTGAGCGCCGGCCCCTACTATGTTGCCGCGGGCGAGCCTGGCGATCCAGTGGTGACGCTGAAGGAAAACCCCCACTACCAGCTAGGCCCGATGTCGGTGCAGGAGCTTGAGCTGCACTGGGTGCCCGACCCAACCTCGCGCTCACTGCTGCTGGCCACCGGCCAGCTGGATTACGTTTACGAGCTGCCGCCGCAGGCGCGTGACACGTTCCCGCCGGAGGTTGAGACCTTCGTCGTGGCGCTGGGCGGTGTTTTTCACCTGAGCATCAACCAGCAGATCTCGGAAGATCACTGTCTGTCCAATCGCGACGTGCGCGAGGCCATTTCGCTGGCCATCGACCGTTCTGAGATCAACGAACGGGCGCTGTTGGGCATCTCGCCGCCGGTCAAGGGGTACTTCTACACCGGCCAGCCGCTGGATGTTGGCATTCTGCCGAACGGTGGCGCGCAGGACCTGGAGGCGGCCAAGGCGCTGATGGCGACCACGCCGTGGGCGGACGGCGGCTGCTCTTTCAGTGTGACGACCTATGGGCCGCGGCCGGGCTATGTTGAAGGGATTCTGGTGTTCGCCGAGCAGCTCAAGGCGCTCAACATGGAGGTGACACCGGACGGCCAAGAGGTTGGCGTAGCGTTGGACATCATGGCCAACTCGCCTGACTATCACGCGGGCTGGGCAGTTACCGGCAACAACGGCGGCCCGCCCGAGAGCTACCTGCGCAACCAGTTCCTGGACGGCTTCTGGGCGCAGCGGTCACGCATCGACGATGCGGAGATGGCGCGTCTGTTTGATGAGCTGGGGCAGACGGTTGACCAGGATGCCCGCGATGAACTCATCCGCCAGGTCCAGTACCGGGGTTATGAAGTGCAGTCGATCATCCCCTGCTGTGAACGCTCGGTGATGGGTGGCAGCCGCGTCGGTCAGAATGCGGTGAGAACCGTGACCGGCGCCTCGCACTTCATCGTCGTGCCACTGGCGGACGTTGAGGAGTAATCAGTAAACAGTAGTCCGCGGCTCGCGGTCGTTAGAGGCCGCGAGCCGTGCGGCAGCATGCTAGAAGCAAGAAGCGAGGGACCCAGAGGGCGTCCCGGCCCAAGCAGCCAAACGTGAGGGGTGAGCGAGATGGTCAGACATATCAGACCGGCTCGGCTTTGTGTCCGAGCGGCCGTCCTCGCTCCCCTCTCTCCTCCTTCCTCACTCCTGACATGACGGCATCACTTGGCAGTTTGGCGGATAGGACGCTGCGTTTGCTCAGGCATCCCGTAATGCGACGGTTGGCGCAGGCGTTCTTCGTCGCCTTCCTGCTGATGGTCTTCGCTTTCCTGCTGATCCGTCTGATCCCCGGCGATCCGGCCATGATCCTGCTGGGAGATTCGGCCACGGAGGAGGATGTGATCGCCTACCGCAAGCTGCTGGGGATTGACGGTTCGATTCCGAGTCAGTTCGGGCGCTACGTCTCCAATCTGGCGCGCGGCGACTTCGGAATTTCGATCCGTTCGCGCGAACCGATCCTGTCGATCGTGCAAAAGCGGCTGCCGGTCTCGTTATGGCTGACTGCTACGACCATCTTCATGACAGTCGTGTTGGCGCTGCCGCTTGGTGTCGCGGCCGCGCTCTACCGCCGCACATGGTTCGGGCACGCCTTTCAGATCGGCGCCTCGGTTCTGGTGGCGACACCGGTGTTTTTTTCGGGGCTGCTACTCATCCTCCTGTTCGCCGTCCAGATCAATTTTGCGCCTATCGCCGGTTATCAAGCCGGTTTTCCGGCCAACCTCTATTACCTGTGGCTGCCGGCGCTCACGATTAACTTTGTTCTGGTGCCGGTCCTCGCTCGCATTCTTCAGTCTTCAATCGTCGAGACCGCGGCTGAGGAGTTCGTAGAGGCCGCCGTCATCCGGGGTACGCAGGGATGGCGCTTCTACTGGCGTTATCTGCTGCGGCCATCGTTAGCGCCTACCATTGCCGCGCTGGGCTACTTTGCCGCCACCGTTGTCAGCTATGCCGTTATCATTGAAATCATATTCAATCTGCCTGGGATCGGAATGACACTTGTTGACGCTGTGCGCAATCGCGATTACCCACTGGTGCAAGGGATCGTATTCCTGAGCGGACTGCTGGTGGTCGGGCTGACCTTTTTCGCCGATCTGGTCAACGGCTGGCTCGATCCGCGGGTGAAGATACGATGACTGCGAGCGCAGGCATCTCGCCTGTTGGCCAGCTGCGCCGGTTGGGAATGCACCGGCGATGGCGTCAGCTCAATGCCGAAAGCCGTTGGGGACTGGTCATCCTGGCGCTGATACTGGTGCTGAGCGTCTCCGTCCCGCTGTTGAGTCCCAATGATCCTTACGAATTCGTCGATTTGCCTTTGCAGGTACCCAGCGCCGCGTTCCCTTTTGGCACCGATCATCTGGGGCGTGATCTGCTTGTGCGCGTGTTTGCGGCCGCGCGGCTGGACATTGCACTGGCGGTACTGGGCGTCAGCGTTCCGATCGTGATCGGAACTTTCATCGGTACGCTGGCAGGCACAACGCGTAACCGCATCGCCGAGACGGTGTGGGACGGGCTTGTCAACGCGCTGACCGCGTTTCCGGAGATCATCCTGGTGCTGGGAATCGTGGCGATGGTGGGGGCGGATGTGCGCGGCCTACTGATCGCGATCTGGATATCGCGCTGGGCGCAGTATGCCCGTATCGCGCGCGCCAAATCACTGGCGCTGCGGGACGCGGAGTTCGTGCAGGCCGCGCAGGTGCTGGGCTATTCGCAGCTGCGTATCCTCATCCGCCACATCATGCCCAACGTATTTTCCGAGGCGCTCGCCTATGCGCTGAGCGACTTTATTTTCATCATTGTCATAATCGGCGGCCTCTCTTTTCTGGGGTTGGGCGTAACGCCACCCACACCGGAGTGGGGCGCGATGCTGGCCGAGGGACGCCTCTACCTGCGCACGGAGCCGTGGCTGATCCTGTTTCCCGGTTTCTTCCTTTCGATGACGGCCATCGGCGTGGCCCTTCTGGCGCAAGGATTGGAGCGGATCAACAAAGGAGAAGATGAGTGACCCCCCGACATTTTGCCGCTGTAGCCGCCTTAGGCCTTGTTGTGATCGTTTCGGGCATACAGCTGTTTTCCTTAGCAGTAGACGATGCTTATATTACATACAGTTTTGCGCGCAATCTGGCGCGTACCGGCCGCCTGATCTATCACCCGACGAACCTGGAATTCAGTATCAGCTCGCCTTTGTACGCTGTAATACTTGGTATAGGCGGCAGAGCGGGACTCCCCATCCCGACGCTGAGTAATGTATTGAGCGTCGCCAGCATTTTCGGGTCAAGCGTATATCTGATGCTGCTCTGCTACCGGCACAAGAAGATGTGGGCCGCCATAACAGCCGGACTGCTGTTGGCCACATCGCCCATGATGTGGCTAGCGCTTGGCTTGGAGACCAGCTTCTTTGTATTGGTAGTTCTGGCGGCGTTCTACCACTTCGACCGTGAACAATATGTGGTGGCGGCCGTTTTAGCAGCCTTCGCGATTCTGACCCGTGGAGATGGTGTTCTCGTAGGTGGACTATTGGGTTTCTATTATCTGATTGTCTTACGACGTAGAGTCCCCTGGAATGCAGTGGTGGCTTTCGCTATTGTTTTGATACCGGCGCTGCTCTATCTGGCACTTTCTTTTGGCTCACCCTTTCCGACGACACTAGAAACGAAGCAAGGGCAAGCCGCAATCGGATTTAGCGGATTTTTTCCTTGGACAACGATCCCACAAGGTCTGCAGATCATGTTGCGTGGCTGGTTGGGTCAGTCATTCTTGTATTATCTCTGGCTCCCATTGACCCTGCTGGGCCTCCTTTTCCTGCCGTTTTCCAGGTGGGGTTGGGGCGTTGTCGCCTGGGGAGTGGCGCAATTCGCCAGCTATGTTCTGCTCGATGTAGCCCCGTACACCTGGTATTATGCCCCCCTCGTTCCTGGAGCGGTCCTACTGGTAGGGCTGGCTATTCAAGAATTGGCAGGAAGGGTGGGAAGGGTCTGGCCGCAACTGTTAGCCGGCGGCGTCTTGCTGTCCTGTCTGACTCTGGCACAGGTGATTTCGCTAAGGGCTGCTGTTTCCGGAATAAAGGCCGAGGCATCCCCCGAGGCCATGCAGAGTAAGGTATTGCCCAACGGTGGCTACAATGACCTATTCCGCGCCACCGGAGATTGGATCAAGGCGAATACGCCGCGCGATGCAACTGTCGCGGTGAATGATGTCGGTATCATCGGCTACTACGCGGACCGGCCCATGATCGATTTTTTGGGGATACTTCAGTCCGACGTCTCCGGGGCTATGGGCCGCAATGACCTGTTTTACACGATTCCTCACTATTTTCCCGATTACATTGTATTAGGGGAGAAACCAATCATCTATAACATATCGCTGCACGATGATCCTTGGTTTACAGCGAATTACAAGCCTGTCACGAGACTCTCAACTGAACGTTTTGAGCAACTTGGGGGTAGCCCTTTGGTCGTCTTTCAACGGATCTACGACCCTGTGCCATTGACTGAACAACCAACCAATATCGAACTGTCGTCAGGTATGACTATGATTAGTTACGCTATAGGCAGTGGACCGTTAAGGCCAGGAGATTGGATGCGCGTAAGACAGAACTGGCACATTCCCCCGTCAGCGGATTCATATTCATACGATATGGAAAAAGTTCTGCACATTACTACTCATCTGGCGAACAAAGACGGGGAGGTCGTATCCGAGCGATCTGCTGCGAATGTTCGGACAGATTTTTACCTCGGGCACTGGGCAGAAGGTGAGATTTCCCCGATTTACACCACAGTTGCATTGCCGAATGACTTAGTACTACAACCGCACATTGATAAGATAGGGTTCCTTCGGCGATAATGAGAGTAAGCAAGCTGAACTGGAGGAGCTATGGAACTGAGCGAATTGGACAAATGGGCGGACGAATTTGAAGCGTTTCACAGTCGGTTTTCCTCGTTGTTTGGACGTAGAGAGGTACAACAGCAGGCGTTGAAGTATGTGCAAGGGTTGGTGTCGCCGGTGGAACGGAAGAATGGCTGGCAGTTGGCGGAAGCGGTGGGCGACAAGAGGCCGGATGCGACACAACGATTGCTGTACAAGACGAAGTGGGATGCAGAAGCGGTGCGAGATGCGTTGCAGCGATTTGTGATAGAGAGGTTCGGCGATGCGGAAGGCATCGGGGTGGTCGACGAGACGGGATTTCTCAAGAAGGGGGTAAAATCGGCGGGCGTACAACGTCAGTATAGTGGAACGGCAGGCAAGGTGGAGAACTGTCAGTTGGGCGTGTTCCTGACCTATGCGACGGCGCAGGGACATACCTTTCTGGACCGACGGCTCTATCTGCCTGCGGAATGGTGTGCGGACAGAGAGCGCTGTAAAGAAGCGAAAGTGCCTGCCGACGTCGGATTTGCCACCAAGTCTGAACTGGCGGCGGCGATGTTGCGCCATGCGTGGCGACTGGGTGTGCCGATGCGCTGGGTGACGGCAGACGAGGTCTACGGTGAGGCGCGTGCGCTGCGATATGCGGTGGCCGAAAGTGGTCGTTGGTATGTGTTTGCTGTGGGGGTCCAGAACAGCGTATGGCTGGTGCGTCCAGAGGTAGGCGTCCCTGCCTGGAAGGGAAACGGTCGCAAACCTTTCAAAGCGCGCGTTCTTGATGAAAGCGCACGACCGGTACGGCTCCCCGCGCTGGTTGCATCCTGGCCTGACAGCCGTTGGCAACGGCTGCAGGTCGCGGCAGGCGAAAAAGGAGCTCGCATCTACGACTGGGCCTGCCAACGGGTCGTGGAAAATCAAGACCAGATGCCGGGACGGGACAGCTGGCTCCTGGTGCGACGTTCGCTGACCAAGCCGCACGAATGCGCCTACTTTCTCTCCAACGCGCCGCCTGACACTGCGCTGCTGACTCTGGCCCAGGTCGCCTCGACTCGCTATACCATTGAACAGTGTTTCGAAGAGGCCAAAGGCGAAACCGGCCTCGACCACTATCAGGTGCGCTATTGGCCCAGTTGGTATCGACACATTACACTCTCGATGATGGCACATGTATGGCTCGCCTGGCTCCGTCTCAGACGCAACCAGAAAAAGGGGGGCTTGAATCCTTTCTGGCCGAGTTGAGCGTGCCCGAAATCAGGCGTCTGCTCGAAATCGCCTTGCCCTTGCCACCTCGTTCGCCCCCCTTACGGCTGGCATGGTCCCTCTGGCGCCGCGCCAGACGCCATCAAGCTCGTCAATGTCACTGCAGACGCCTCGCTCAACTCTCTGTCTTTCCTTCCCTATTGCAACCCCCTTAAATGCGGTTGTAGTAGCATTACCCGTCTCTGGCCTAAATTTGAACTCGACCCAGAGTACGAAAAACTCTTGGTCTCAAATTGAACTTACATTAGAAGAGGCAAATTTTTCCTGCGTCGTAGCCCCCGCAAAAATGGTAGGTGCTAAGAGGCCTAGGCATCGGAAATGCGGGGGTATTGACGGAACGAGGCACTCCAGTTAGAATTACCAGAGCCCCGCGAGCAATCCACTATATCCGCCTCCCTCGTGAACCAACAAAACCAAGGGGAGATTCCTGCCCATGACATCTGTCCTGACCAGCGAACAGCGCATCTTCTACGAGACCAACGGATACCTCCACGCTCCAGACGTGATTCCCCCCGACCTGTTAGGCCTGTTGCGATCCGTCCTTTCTCGATGGGTGGACGACACCATTGCGGGCTGGCTGAAGGAAGGGCTGATCGATGATCCTCAGACCGACCTCGATTTCCAGTATCGGTTGGCGCACGTATGGGAGTCCGCGGGGAGGCCCAACTACATCCGCAGCCCCCGCCGGGATCTCGTTAGTCGCGAAATGTATGATATTCTGGTCCATCCCGCGCTGATGGCCCTGGCCCAAAGTCTTCTCGACACGCCTGAAATCTCTGTCCACGGCATTTTCAACGCCCGTCCTAAGCTCCCTGACCAAATCTGGACGCTAACGCCCTGGCATCAAGACGCCCAGTATTATCGCGACGCCGAGCAGGTCCACGTCACCTCGATCTGGATGCCCTTGCAGACCGTTACTGAGCATAATAGTTGCCTGCAGGTCGCACCTGGCCTGCACCGCGGACCGCTTCACGAAGGCTGGAACGACCCTGAAACCGGCTTTCTTGGCTTGGCGCCTGAAGTGCGTGACAAACTGGAAGGCGTTTCTGTGGAAATGGCCCCCGGCGACGCTCTCTGTTTCACCCAACTCACGCCCCACCGCGCCCTGCCCAATCGCTCAAACCAGGTACGATGGTCGATCGATGTGCGTTACGAACCAACGGCCCAAGCCACCGATGCAGGACAGAAGCAGGGCTTCGTCTCCCACAGTCTCTCCGACCCGAACACAGTGTTGAAATACGAAGAGTGGCTGAAGCAATGGGAGGAGATTCCCGCAGGAAATTACTGAGTAACGAACTTCCGAATCTGACTCATTAGACTGTTTCCCAGCCAGGACCCGTCTGACACCCACACCAATAAGGAGCAGAAATCGTGAAACCTGCCACACTTTCTCGCCGAGATTTCTTGCAACGCGCGTCTTTCTTGGCTCTGGGCGCTTCCGCCGCATCCGCTTTGGCAGCCTGTCAGCCCGCCGCCACCGTTTCTGGTGACGCAGCCGCCGGCGACGCCGCGCCCATGCCAGAGCCAGTCGAACTCTCTATATGGACCTTCGGCTCTTTCTTCACCGACTTTTACGAGGCAATCTTCCCAGCTTACAAGGAAATCGCCCCAGATGTTACTGTCGAAGTGCAAGAGATTCCGGGGGGGCAGATGTTTGACAATCTGGTGGCCTCCTTCGCCGCCGGCACCGGCGCCCCCGACATCGCCGACATCGAACAAGGTGCAATGAGCCGCTTCTTCAAAGGTGAGATCGGCCTCATTGACCTGACCGACCTGGTTGCTCCCTACATCGATGATTACGTGATGGCCCGCACCGATCCCTACGCCTATCTGGGACGCATCTTTGGCATCGACCATTGTCTCTGCCCCGTTGTCCTCTATTACAGGCACGATCTCTATGCCGAAGCTGGAATCGAAATGCCCGTCGCAACCTGGCAGGAGTTCGTCGAGGCGGCGCAGGGGTTCGAAGGCAGCGAGGCGGCAGCCATGTCGCTCTCCGAACGTAGCTGGGGCGACTACTGGATGCTGCTGACACAACGCGGCACCGGCGGAATCTTCAATGCCGACGGCGAAGTAATCATCGATCAGCCCGAGGCGATTGACACGCTGTCTTTCTACGTCGACCAACTCACCAGCGGTACATTCGCAGTCACACCGGATGGGCCTGCCGGGTATGCCGCGCTCGCAGAAGGCAAGATCGCAGGACGGATCGGGGCGGACTGGTTCGGTGGCTTCATCAAGTTGAACGTCGGCGATCCCGGCCATGGCCTTTGGATGGCCGCGCCTCTGCCGGCCTGGGAGGAAGGCGGCGCCAGAACAACGGCCCACGGCGGCACCGGCTACACCATCACCAAACAATCCGAAGCCCCTGACGCTGCCTGGGCCTTCATCGAGTTTGCCCTCTTCGACAAGGACAACAAGTACATCGAGTATGGGGTCAACAACCTGATCCCCCCCATCCTTTCCATGCTCGACGATGAACGCTACCTGGCTCCCGATCCTTGGTACAGTGATCAGTCGATCGGCGCCCTCTACCGTGACCTTGGCGGTGAGATCCCTCGCCACAACCGCCACCCATTCTTCTCCGAGGCAGTCAATCTGCTCGGTACGGCCTTGACCCAAGCTGTTGACGGCGACTTAAGCCCTTCTCAGGCTCTGGAGGAAATGGCCCAGGATCTTCGCGAGACCATCGATAAGGGCTGATGTACACGATCACGCAACGGCAACTTAGAGAGCGCCTCTGGTACCGCTATCAACGTCGCCTGGCGCCCTATCTGTTCATCTCACCCTTCTTTATCCTCTTTGTCGTGTTTGCATTGGGGCCGCTTGTCGCGGCCCTTTACTTTAGCATGATCAAATGGCCGGGAACGGGGCCGATGACTTTTATCGGAGCGGCCAACTACCTGGAGCTGTTTGAAGACGAGATCTTCCTGAAATCGCTTGGAAATACAACCTACTACGCGATCGGCGCAGTATTTGTGATATTGCCAGTGGCGCTCTTCCTGGCTCTGCTGATTAATGCCGCTGTCGTGCGCGTCAAGTCTGTCTTCCGTACCGCTTTTATCCTGCCCCTGCTAACGAGTACAGTGGCCGCCACAATCATGTTCCTGTTGATGTTCGAGCATCAATACGGCCTTTTCAACGTTGCGCTCGAAGCCGCCGGCCTGGATACTCTGAAGTGGCTCGACGAAGAGCTGGTTAAACTGTCAGTACTGCTTGTAGCCGCCTGGCGATATACTGGCCTGAATATGCTCTACTTCCTGGCCGGCCTTCAGAGTATTCCGACCGACGTCTACGAGGCGGCAGCCGTGGATGGCGCCGGCCGCTGGACCACCTTCTGGCAGATCACCCTGCCTCTGCTGCGGCCGGTCAGCCTCTTCGTCGTCGTCGTGACCATCATTGGCTCATTCCAATTTTTCGCCGAACCCTTGCTGCTGGCAGGAGGAGGCCCAAACAATGCCAGCTTGACCATTGCCAACTATCTCTACCGCGTCGGCTTCACCTTTCTGCGCATGGGTTACGCATCGGCTGTCGGCTACGTGTTGGCTGTGATCATCTTCATCCTGACTCTGGTGCAACTCAAGATTTTCGGGGCCTCCGGGCGAAACTGACATGCGAACCAGTCCGAAACTCTGGCCCAGAATCGAAGCGGTAGCCGTCCATCTATTCCTGGTTGGCGGCTTGCTCTATATGTCAATTCCATTCCTGTGGATGGTGGGCGCCTCTCTGAAGAAGCAGTCGGAGATATTCCGCAACCCGCCCACTTTTATCCCTGATGACCTTGTTTTCGGGAACTATATTAGTCTTTTTGTCGAGTACGATTTTCTGCGTCATTTTCTCAACAGCACGTTTCTTGCAGTCGTCCATACCTTGCTCTATCTGTTTTTCTGCTCCCTCGCAGGTTACGCCTTCGCCAAGTATGAGTTTCGCCTGAAAAACCTGCTCTTTCTGTTGCTGCTCGGTTCAATGATGGTGCCAGGGTATACGCTCTTTGTTCCCCTCTTCGTCTTGGCAATCCGGCTGAAGTTGGTCGACAGCTATATTGGCGTGCTTCTGCCGGGCATCGTCGGCGCTTTTGGCATCTTCTTTATGAAGCAGAACATGGAATCAGTGCCCGACGAACTGCTGGATGCCTCCCGCATCGACGGCACTACCGAATTCGGGGCATTCTGGAGAGTCGCCCGGCCACTGGCCGCTCCAGCCATGGCTGTGCTGGCCGTACTCGCTTTCCTGACCTCGTGGAATGACTTCGTGTGGCCGCTTGTAATCCTGCGCACGCGCGAACTGCAGACTCTGCCTGTCATCCTGGCCGGTATGTTGGGGATGTACCGCATGGAGTACGGTGTGGTAATGGCCGGCTCCTTTCTTTCTGCCCTACCAGTCCTCATCCTGTTTTCATCCATGCAACGCAACTTTGTGCAAGGGCTGACCGTAGGTGCCCTGCGCGGCTGAATTGCTCGACACAGACTCCGCAAGACTGCGAGAAGGAACACGGACTTTGACCATGGGCCTCACCTCTCAAGAACTAACTCAATTCCATCGCCAAGGCTTTTTGCTCAAATAGAGCCTTTTCACGGCGCAGGACCTGAAACCTCTGCAATCCGCGCCGACCGAGATCATCGATCAGGCAGCCCGCGCCCTGCAAGCAGAAGGCAAGCTGGCGCAGATACATGAGGATCTGCCCTTTGGAAAGCGCCTGGCCCGTATTCATGCCGAAAACCCTCCCTCCGGCGAAGAAATCACCCGCGAGGTCATGGGCAAAGGCGGCGGAGGCTACAACCGTCCCGCCATGCTGCAAACGATTCGCCACCCGGCTCTCCTCTCCTGCATCGAGTGCCTCGTCGGCCCCGACATCGTCGGCTCCTCCGTCTACCGCATCCGCCCCAAGCTGCCCGGCTGGGATCGCGGCGAAGTCCCCTGGCACCTGGACGCCGGCTATACCCTCGCCCACTGCGACCGCCATCTCATCGTCACCTGCTGGGTCCCCCTCGTCGACGCCACCCT
>JAPOQD010000033.1 GCA_026710905.1 Halieaceae bacterium | reverse complement strand
TTCGGCAAAGGCGGCTTAATCTCGACCGTCATCTTGACGCTGCTGGGCGCTTTTGGGCGGGTGCCCGAGGACGACCGTGCGCCTATCAACGAATGGCTGAGGGCGCTGCATCGTGACCAGCCGGACCAGCACCGCCAGTCGACCCTGTGGTCGCGGGCGCTGTTGATCTTTCATGGTGGGGTGCTGGCCATTACGATCGTCAGCGGCTGGTGGGTGCTGCCTTTGATATTCAGCGTCTCCGTATTCATCGGGAATTGGCTGTCCTATTTCATGGGTATGACGCAGCATTGCGGCTTGCGGGAGGACACGGCCGATTTCCGCAAGAATACGCGCTCGGTACGGCTGAACCCCCTGTTCACCTTCCTGTACTGGCGCATGAATTGGCATATTGAGCATCACATGTACGCCGGCGTGCCCTGTTACCATCTGGCGGCGCTTCATGAGGAGATTGCGCACGACATGCCGGCGCCACGCACGCTGGTCGGCGCCTGGCGCGAGATGCGCGCTACCTGGCGGCGGCAAAAGCAGGATCCCGATTACGTGTTCGACACCCCCTTGCCGGCGACGGCCACGCCCGAACCCGCTGCGGACGAGAACGTGCGGCGCGCCTCCAGCGAGTTGGAGCGGTCGATTGGCGAGCTAGCGCCGAAGGGTTTGCAGGAGGGCTGACCGGCGCCAAACCCCGGAGCCGCAGCGGCCGACACCGCTAACTCGTCGCGAGTTGCCCCGCCGCCCATTCGCGGCCGCTACTGTCTCAACTTCCGCAGTAACATCTTTCGGTCATTATGGGTCTCCTGCGAATACGAGCTAAGGCTCTATTCCCAAAATCACAAGAGGAACTGGCGGGCTGGCACGGCCATGCCTGAGAATGTTGTCCAATTCCCCTTCGTAATATGAGATTCCGCTTGACATCTGTTGTTGCATCGCACGGGTCGGGAGAATCTCGATTCCTACCTCAATCTGGCGTCCTGTGTAGAATGCCAGGTGCTTGACAAATAGGTCATAGGCCACGAACGCATACTTGCCGAATTGGACTTCGACGGCGACGCGACTTTTTACATGATCCGTCTGATTGTATGATCGAATTGCTTCTGCGTCCTGACTTAGCAGGAAATCTTTCTGTTCGGCTAAGGAAAGCCCTGTCATTGTCTCCAGTTGCTGATAATCATGGGCAATATAGTAGGAATACCGACTTGGTTCCTATCCTCTCTCGCGAAACAAACGATCAAACTCTGCGTTTAACTCTTTGGGATTGTAGAGGAGATTCCCTAGTTTATTTTTCTCTTTACTGACTTTCGTTTTGCATTTTTCAGCATCTACCAACGCGACACAATCCAGTATCTCGTGATGCAATTCAGGCTCGTGAACCAGTAACCACTCTTCCCCATTGAGATGAGAGTGTTTCTTGGCTATTTCCATAATTTGACCTGATTGTCTTTGACCCACGGGTTCTTTGACAGAGACAGGTTTTCAGTCGGAACATAGACCGGTTTATCCTCCCGCACCCGAAGCGTGCCCTGTAACGCAGATTCAACACGTTCCACTGCCCAATTGTAATAGTCCACCATTATCTCGGAGCCTACGCCCTTGCGCCCATTCAAGACGGCAGCCACGGCAGTAGACCCTACGCCCAAGAATGGGTCGAGAACCAGATCGTTTTCATCGGACATGGACAAGACAAGCCTTTGGGCAAGGGATACAGGAAACTGGCAAGGGTGAGGGGTCTTTTCAATGTGATTGGCCTTGACATTGGGTATATCCCACACATCCGACGGGTTTTTCCCTCTCGGATTGCCAGAGTACTGGCCCTTCTTAGGGCCTCTAAAGTATCTCTTGCCCGGGTACTTCTGTGGGATGCGTACCGCATCAAGATTGAATGTGTACTGGTGGGATTTGGTGAACCAGTTGATGGTTTCGTAGCGGCCAGAGAAACGATTAGTGCAATGGAGTCCATGCCCAAAATGCCAAATGATTCGATTCCTCATGTGTAAGCCATTATCCATAAAACATGGAAACAGCAACACATCG
>JAPOQD010000017.1 GCA_026710905.1 Halieaceae bacterium | reverse complement strand
TCCGCAGGACCTGTGGCAATGGATGCAGCGTTACGAGGAGGAAACCGGAGGCCGCGTGCTCGCGCTTGCGCACAATGGCAACCTATCCAACGGGCAGATGTTCCCGGTGGAAACCAACCCCAATACCAACCTCGCCATCGATGCTGAGTACGTGAGGGCGCGCGCCAGATGGGAACCGCTTTATGAAGTGACGCAGATCAAGGGGGACAGCGAGGCGCACCCCTATCTCTCGCCAACAGACGAATTCGCGGATTTCGAGACCTGGGATAGAGGCAACGTCTCCCTGGAGGAGTTGAAAACGCCGGACATGCTCCAATACGAGTACGCCCGCGAGGCGCTGAAGAATGGACTCAAACTGGAACGCGCCCTCGGCGCCAACCCGTACCAATTCGGCATGGTGGGGTCGACAGACAGTCATACCGCACTTTCAACTGCCGGGGAAAACAATTTTTTCGGTAAGTTCCCGAATTACGAGCCAAAGGCGGGCCGCATTACAGAGTCTATGCTTGTAGGTGAGCGAGAAATGTGGAAGCCGTGGACGTACAGCGCATCCGGCTACGCTGCAGTCTGGGCAAACGAGAATTCGCGTGAATCCATCTGGGATGCGATGCAGCGCAAGGAAGTGTATGCCACTACCGGGCCACGCATGACGGTGCGCTTCTTTGGCGGTTGGCAGTTCTCGGAAGACGACGCAAGCGGGCAAAATCTGCCGGCCACCGGCTACGGCAAGGGAGTACCCATGGGTGGAACCTTACAAACCGCAGGGGGGCAGCAGGCCCCAACCTTTCTGGTAGCCGCCTTGAAAGATCCCAACAGTGGCAATCTCGACCGCATTCAGATCGTAAAGGGCTGGCTGGATGCCGGCGGCGCTACCCACGAAAAGATCTTCAACGTGGTATGGGGTGATGCGCATCGTCGCAAGCTGGGTCGCGACGGTTCGCTTCCCGCGGTGGGGAGCACGGTGGATGTGGCCAATGCGAGCTGGACCAACACAATTGGCGATGCGGAACTGGTCGGATTCTGGCAGGACCCGGAATTCGATGCATCCGAGCCCTCGGTGTACTACGCGCGTGTGCTGGAGATTCCGACACCGCGTTGGCCTGCCTACGATGCAAAAATCTTCGGCGACAAACCTGTGGCTGGAACGACCATGATTCTGCAGGAGCGCGCCTACACTTCACCGATCTGGTATGCGCCCTGAGTAAAAGGGGTCGGTGACACTTGATAATCATTCTCAAGTGTCACCGCTCCCTCTTTTCAGCGTTGCTTCGTCTTGTTTTGAATCATTTCTTGTGTTGTTCTCTAAAGAGGCGCTGATCGCAACGGTCAGAGCCGCATGTCGAATGTCAGACAAGGAGAAGGTTATGCAATCTCTGGTCCGGAAAATTTGGATCGCGGTGATTTGCCTGGGCCCCCTAATGGCGTCAGGCGCGGAGCCGGGAAATTTACCCCATGCGGATGTGACCTATCCGACGCAAGTTCTCTGGGGCGATACCCACCTGCACACCACCAATTCCCTGGACGCGAGCCTGTTTGGGGTAACACTGAACGTCGAAGACGCGTATCGGTTTGCCCGCGGTGAACAAGTGGCCGCCACCCATGGCAACCTCGACCGCCTCGACCCTCCTCTGGACTTTCTGGTGGTTTCCGATCATTCCGATGCGATAGGCATTATGGACCATTTGCTCCGCGGTAGCCCGGCCTTGCTCAAACATGCAGAGTTGCGAGAGCTGTACGAGATTTTAAAGGGGGGAGGTCAGAGAACCAGGGAAGTGACTCAATTAATAACTCGCGTGAACAACGGTGACTATTCGGGCCCACTGCTGGATCCAACGCTAATGCGTTCAACCTGGGAACAGTACGTGGAAACGGCGGACCGCTACAACGAACCCGGGCGTTTCACAGCCCTTATCGGCTATGAATGGACACCGACGAGAAGTGGAGACAAGCTGCACCGCAATGTGCTGTACCGGGGCGGCGCAGAGACCGCGCGCCAACTGCTACCGTTCACCGCCAACGAGAGCATCAATCCGCAGGATCTGTGGCGATGGATGCAGCGTTACGAGGAGGAAACCGGAGGCCGCGTGCTCGCGCTTGCGCACAATGGCAACGTATCCAACGGGCAGATGTTCCCGGTGGAAACCAACCCCAACACGAAGGCTGCCATCGATGGTGAGTACGTGAGGGCGCGCGCCAGATGGGAACCGCTTTATGAAGTGACGCAGATCAAGGGAGACAGCGAGGCGCACCCCTATCTCTCTCCAACAGACGAATTCGCGGATTTCGAGACCTGGGATAGAGGCAACGTCTCCTTGGCAACGTTGAAAACGCCGGACATGCTCCAATACGAATACGCCCGCGAGGCGCTGAAGAATGGACTCAAACTGGAACGCGCCCTCGGCGCCAACCCCTACCAATTCGGCATGGTGGGGTCGACAGACAGTCATACCGCACCCACAGTTTTCGAGGAAAGCAAGTATTTCGATAAAGTCTTGAGCATGGCGCCAGAGGGGGGCAAAGCTCCCCAGCTCATGGATTTTGACGTGCGGGAAATGTGGAAACCCTGGGAGTACAGCGCATCCGGCTACGCTGCAGTCTGGGCAAACGAGAATACGCGTGAATCCATCTGGGATGCGATGCAGCGCAAGGAAGTGTATGCCACTACCGGGCCACGCATGACGGTGCGCTTCTTTGGCGGTTGGCAGTTCTCGGAAGACGACGCAAGCGGGCAAAACCTGCCGGCCACCGGCTACGGCAAGGGAGTACCCATGGGGGGAACCCTACAAACCGAAGGGGGGCAGCAGGCCCCAACCTTTCTGGTAGCCGCCTTGAAAGATCCAAACAGTGGCAATCTCGACCGCATTCAGATCGTAAAGGGCTGGCTGGATGCCGGCGGCGCTACCCAGGAAAAGATCTTCAACGTGGTTTGGGGTGATGCGCATCGTCGCAAGCTGGGTCGCGACGGTACGCTTCCCGCGGTGGGGAGCACGGTGGATGTGGCCAATGCGAGCTGGACCAACACAATTGGCGATGCCGAACTGGTCGGATTCTGGCAGGACCCGGAATTCGATGCATCCGAGCCCTCGGTGTACTACGCGCGTGTGCTGGAGATACCGACACCGCGTTGGCCTGCCTACGGCAAGGCAAATATCTTCGGCGACAAACCCTTGCCGGACAAGGCCATGATCATCCAGGAGCGGGCCTACACCTCACCGATCTGGTATGCGCCCTGAGTAAAAGAGTGGGTAAGAGGGGTCGGAGACACTTGCGCTTCATTCTCAAGCGTCTCCGAACCCTTTTTACTTAGAATTGCTGCCTTTTTGTTAGGTTCATTGTTTTTTGTACAAGTATGTTGTACATTCTTTCAGGGGTTGAAGTCGAAATCGATTTTGGCCCATCTCCCAAAGCTGCGAAATGGAGAGGCAGAAAATCATGCCACCGGCCACTTACAAAATCGCCGAGGCCCGCGCCCGCTTTTCGGAACTGTTGGCGCGCGCGAACTCCGGCGAGGAAATTATCATCGCCAAGGGAACGCGGCCGTTAGCGCGTCTGGCGCCGATTTCCGAAGCTTCGACGAGGGAGGCCGCTCCATTAGCGCATCTGGATCTGCCGGATGATCTGTTCGATGCCGAAGACGCACAACAGGCGGCTATCGATGCCGGCGACTATAACGATGCGTTGGGCATCTGGCATGATCGCCCGGGCGATAAGTGAAATTGTTGCTGGACAGCCATGCTGTTTACTGGTGGATAAGCGGCAGCGACAGGCTTTCCCGCCAGGCGAAGAAACTGATTCTCGACCGCGCCAACATCGTGCTTGTCAGCGCCGCGTCAATCTATGAAATCGAACTGAGGGCGCGGCGCGGGCGGGTCAATCTTCCGCCACAGGAACTCAGATCCGCGCTCAGACGCAACTACGTGGAAGAACTGGCTATTACTCACGACCACGCCGAGTATGCCGCCAATCTCGAATGGGAGCATCGCGACCCCTGGGACCGATTGCTGCTTGCCCAGGCGTTGCTTGAGAAATGCGCGCTCGTGTCGGCGGACAGTATTTTCGATCAGGCCGTCGTGGATCGTCACTGGTGATTGTGAGGAAAAGGGATAAAAGGGAGTCTCTTTTGCTGCAGGGTGCAGGCTTTCTCCATGACAAGTAACAAAAAGGTAACTACTCACGCCCCCACAGGCCAAGGGGCGGCGCATGCGCCGCCCGCGCATTCGGGGAGCCTGGCCGCCAAACGCAAGCATTGCGCAGACCGCACCTTACGGGCGAGGCATGCCTCGCCCCTACTCACCCGCCTGCCGGCGCATCAATTCCCAACCCTGGACGGAGCAGGGGGGCGAGGAGTTACCCAAAAGGTTCCTTTTTGGTCCTTTATGGAGTATTTTGGGTGTCTGTACCCGGAGGGTGAACTCAGGAGTATTCCGATGGGAGTGAATGTAAAACTTTCAGACGATTTCGTCGCCGAAGCCAAACGATACGGCGCGATTCATCATCGCTCGCTACCCAGGCAGATCGAGTATTGGTCGCACATGGGCAAGATTGCCGAGGAAAACCCTGAGCTGCCGTTTTCCTTGATCAAGGACATCCTGATTGCCCGGCAGGAAGAAGACTGCGAAGAGTATGTCCTTGACTGATGCAGATCCTTCAGACCCCGACCTTCAAGCGGGCGGTAAGGCGGCTGCACAAACAGCACAAGGAGGAACTGGACGAAGCTGTCCGCGCCATAGCCTCCAACCCCACTATCGGCGCAAGCAAAGTTGGCGACTTGGCGGGGGTTCGAGTCCATAAATTCAAGGTAAACCGACAACTCGTCCTTCTTGCCTACGAATTTTTCGAGGCTGAAAAGACGGTCAAGCTTCTCGCGCTCGGCAGCCACGAGAACTTCTACCGCGATCTAAAACGTTAACCGCAATGTGGCGCCATTCGGCGCAGCATTACGGTTACACCGCGCCCGACGGCTTGACTCCGCAGCCCTTGAGAATGATGTGGGTCACGGTGCGGGAAATGTTGCTGAAATCCGCTTCGCTGTATTCCGCCTTGCCCAGGGCCGTTTTTACCTGCACGTCGAAGTCGGCGTAGTGCTGGGTGCTGCTCCAGATCATGAAGATCAGGTGCAGCGGGTCGACCTCATCCATCTTGCCCTGTTCAATCCAGGCGCGAAGAACCTCGGCCTTGCCCTTCAGCCAACTGGCGTGGTTCTGCTCCAGGTAGTCTTTCAACAAGGGCGCGCCGCGTAACACTTCACTGGCGAATATCTTCGAGGCCTGCGGATTGCTGCGGGAAAAAGCCAGTTTGGCCCGTATATACGCCTCCAGGGCCTGGGCCGGGTCGTCTTCGGGGGTGATCTCGGGAAAGGAATCGTTCCACATCTCCACGATGCGGGTGAGCACCCGGCGATACAACGCCTCCTTGGACTGGTAATAATAGTGCACATTGGGCCGGGAAATGCCGGCCCTTTCGGCAATGCGCAGGATCGAGGCCCCGCTGAAGCCGCGCTCGGCAAACTCTCTCTCCGCGGCGGTCAGGATGGCCGCTTCCATACCGATGCGAATCCTGCCGACCTTGTAACCCGGCCTTCCGCTCATTGCGCCGGCGCCCCCGCATCTATCCAGCGGGCGACCAGTTCCCGCTCCCTGTCTGTCATATTGGTCTTGTTGAGAAAGGGCATGTCCTCTGAATGAATGGAGCGCACCTGAATCCTCGGCGCCCATTGCCGCATTTGCGCCAGGGTATCCAGCACCACGCCGCCGGGCGCCACACGGAAGGCGTCATCCGTGGGTGAGCCGGAATGGCAACTGGCGCAGCGCTCGAGCAGTATCCTTTGCACTTGCGCCACGGCGGGCGCGCCGTCGGCGCTTGCGGCCGGCTTCAGGGGCGGCCTGATTACCCAGGCCAGAAGCACCGCCGCCAACAGGGACAGCAACAGAATACCCGGTTTGTGGATACCCCGGTGGCGCAAATTGAAGTAGTGCCTCGCATACGCAGTAATGACGATAATTGCCAAGAGAATCAACCAGTTATATTGATGGGCATAGGTCATCGGAGAGTGATTGCTGAGCATGATGAACAACACCGGCAGGGTCAGGTAATTGTTATGGGTGGAGCGCAGCTTGGCCTTTTCCGCCCAGCGCGGATCCGGCTCTTCCCCCGCTGTCACCGCGGCCACCAGGGCCTTCTGCGAGGGAATGATTACCCGGAAAACATTGCCCACCATCAGCGTGCCGATCATTGCACCCACATGGATGAATGCTCCGCGGCCACTGAACAGGTGGGTCAGCGCATAGGAGAACAGCGCGGCCATGGCCACCAGCGCCAGCCCCAGCAGCAGGCCATGATTGGCGAGCGCAGTGGCGCAGAGTAGTTCATAGGCGATCCAGCCCAGCGCCAGTGAGCCAATGCCCAGACCAATGGCCTGCCATTGACTCAACTGCGCCACCCTCGGGTCGATCAGGTAGGCATCGGCGCCGATATAGAAAACCAGCATCAGCAATACCATCCCGGTCAGCCAGGTGGTGTAGGCTTCCCATTTGAACCAGTGCAGGGTTTCCGGCATCTTTTCCGGGGCCAGCCGATATTTCGCCACCTCATAGATTCCACCGCCGTGAATGGCCCACAAGTCTCCCTTGACGCCCTTGCCGGCCTTCCAGCGCGGCGGCTGCTCCAGGCTGTTGTCCAGCCAGACGAAATAGAATGAGGCGCCTATCCAGGCGACCCCGGTAATCACGTGCAGCCAGCGAAACAGGAGTTGCAGCCAATCGAGCAGGTAGTTTTCCATGGATATCCGTCTTTCCCCTTATTTTCGATACGCCAGCTTGCCAGCCACATAAACCGCTCCGGTCAGGCGGTCATCTCCCAGCATGGCCATTACAGACAATTGTTCGGCGAGACTGTCACAGTGCCGCATACGGTACTCCAGCAAGGGGCTGGCCACCTTGTCCAACACCAGGAAATCAGCTTCCTTGCCGGCGGCGAAGTTGCCGATCAGATGTTCGAAGTCCAGGCAGCGCGCTCCCCCCAGCGTGGCCAGGTAAAACGCCTTGAAGGGGTTCAGCCCGTACTCCTGAAGCTGTTGTGTCTTGTAGGCATCCGCCAGGGTTTGCAGTAGGGAAAAGCTGGGGCCGGCGCCAACATCCGTGCCCATACCCACGCACACTCCCTCCGCTACGGCGCGTTTCAGCTTGAACAGGCCGCTGCCGAGAAACAGGTTGGAGGCGGGGCAAAAGGCGATGTTGGAGGAGGTTTCCGCCAATCGCCGCCACTCTCCGTCGCAGAGATGCAGGCAATGTGCGAACACACTGCGGCGGCCGGTCAATCCCGCCTGATCATAGACATCCAGGTAATGTTTGCTGTCGGGGTACAACTCCTCGACCCAGCGCAGCTCGGAGGGGTTCTCCGACAAATGGGTTTGCAGGAATACGCCCGGGTGCTCGCGCAACAGGCGGCCGGCAAGCTGAAGTTGCCGAGGTGTTGACGTGATGGCGAAACGAGGCGTCACGGCGTAGGACAGGCGCCCGCGGCCGTGCCATTTTTCGATCAGATTCTTGCTGTCGAGATAGCCCTGCTCCGCGCTGTCCAGCAATTCATCGGGCGCATTCCGGTCCATCAGCACCTTGCCGGCGATCATGCGCAATTCCCGCTGTTCACAGGCTTCGAAAAAAGCGTCTACCGACCCGGGGTGCACTGTGCCGAATACCAGGGCGGTGGTGGTGCCACAACGCAGCATTTCATCCAGAAAGCGCTCCGCCACGGAGCGGGCATAGGTCCGATCCGCAAACTTTATTTCGGCGGGGTAGGTATAGGTTTCCAGCCATTCCAGCAACCGCTCACCGTAGGCGGCAATAATTTCGGTCTGGGGATAGTGAATATGGGTATCTATGAATCCCGGGGTGATCAGCGAGTTTTCAAAGCGATGCAACTCAGCTTCCGGGTGGGCCGCCAGCAACTCCTCCGCGTTGCCCACGGCCTCAATTTGACCGCCCTTCACCAGCAGTATGCCGTCTTCAAAGTACTGGTAGCTTTCGGCTTCGCCCACCTGGTCAGGGTCATCGAGGAAGTGAAGAATGCTGGCGCGGAAGGCTTGCACAATCTACTCCAGCGCCAGGCTTACCCGCTGCTCCACGGGCAGTTGGATTTCATCGAAGTTGTCGGGGCCGGCGCCATCAACCACCAGAAAGTCACTCTGGCCCTGCAAAGCCAGGTTGTAGTGGTGCCAGGTGCCGCGGTGATAGTTCACGCCCTGGCCGGGGCCGGCCAGGAATACTTTCAGCTTGTGCATATCCAGCTTGCCGGGAGGCGCCACCACCACCAGGTAAGGCAAACCGGACAGGGGCATGAAGGCCTGACTGCCCAGGGGATGCCGCTCCATGACGGCGACCGTGAACGGCAGACTCACCGGCTGACTGCGAAAAATACTGATGATGGGCGGCCCGGCCTGGCCGGCGATGTCCACGCTGGCCAGCCGGTGGTAGCGCTGCGTCTGGCCGTGGTTGATGCTGAGCGTGTCCTTCAGCTCCGTGGCGCCGAGCACATCGCCGAACGGGGCGAACCCCGCCGCGGTCAGTGCTTCCGGCTTCAGGGAACGGCGCACTAACTTCCCCGATAGGTGGAATAGCCGAACGGGGACAGCAGCAGTGGAACGTGATAATGCCGGCCGCCTGCATCGATACGGAACACCACTTCCACGAAGGGGTAAAAGGCCTCCAGACCCAGCCCCTCGAAATAAGCAGCGGTGTCGAAGTGAAGGCAGTAGGCTCCCGCCTCCAACACCACTTCCCGGGAAAGTAAATTGCCGGCCCGGCCATCGTCGTTGGTGACAGCTTCAGCAAGTTGCCGCCGCTCTCCGGTGTCGCTGATCCGGTGCAGGGACAGGGTGACTCCCGCTGCCGGACAGCCCCGCGCGGTATCCAGGATATGGGTGCTAATTTGGCTCACAGCAGTTTCTCCAGCCTCAATTGAAAAATCTTGCGTTGCTCCCGCACCGCATTATCAAGTTCGACCTCGCGGCTATTGGGGAGTCGTTGTTGTAACAGCTCCAGCATCTCCCCGGCGCTCTTGCCGGTGGCGCAAACGATAAAGATGAAACCGAATTTTTCCTGGTAGGCGCGGTTTCCCCGCTGCAGTTCCTCGACAAGCTCATCCGAGGCTCCCTCGACCCCGGACTGTTCTCCCGCCGCCAGCGCGCTGGTATCGGCATACCGGGCCCGCAGAGAGTTCAGGTCTCCAATTTCCGGGTGGCCCGCAAAGGCTTGCAGATAATCCTTTTCACTCAGCCCCCGCCAGGCCCGGTCGGCCGCTTCCCGCAGTTGCGCCGCGCCGGCAAAGGGCCGCCGCTCCAGCAGCCGGCTCACCCAGGTTTTGCTGGCGCAGCACTGCAGCAGGCATCGGCGCGCCTCGGGCTCCGCCGCTGTATTGAGCTGCTGCAAACTCATTGCCACGCCCCCCGGTGGGGCTCGCCGATGACCCGCAGGCGGCTGACCCCGCCATCGGGAAAAATATTCAGGCGAACATGGGTGAAACTGTCTTGCTCCGGCGCCAGGATTTCCTCCACATAGGTGTGCAGGCGGTGCGCATCCAGAATGGTTTCGGGGATGATGGGTTGCCAGGGTATATCCGGGGCATCGAGGTCCTCCCGTTCCGTTTGCACCGCCTCCAGGCTGAATCGGTCAGGGTAGTTACCCTTGAAGTGGGCGGTGTCCAATTCCACCTTGCGAATGCTGCCGGGCAGGCCCAGCTTGATGATGCACCAATCGTTGCCGGGGTCACGGCGGCGGCGGGTCTCCCAGCCGTCGCCCATGTTCAGGCCAGCGCCGGGCAGCAGCAGATTGCCGGGCGAACTGTAAAACCGGTCACTGCACAGCAGGCTGCGCCCGCCATGCAGCACACTGGCCAGATCGATGTGGGCGCCGGTGGGGAATGCTGACGGGTCGATATGCACGGTTCCCCAGGCCCGCAGCCGGGCCACGCCGCCGTCGGGGTAAATGTTCAGCCGCAGGTGGGTTACGGCAGCCGCGGGCTCCGGCTCGAACAGGTTGTGGGCATCCGCAGCCAGTGCCTGTTTTCCCAGGATCTCACGCCACTCGGCGCTGCCGGGAACTCCGTCCTCGATGCAGGCGCCTTCCAGGGAGCCGTATTCAGGGGCATTGCCGATGAAATGCGTGGTATCGATATCCACTGCGTGGATGATGCCCGGTACACCCAGGCGCAATACGCACCAGTCGCGGTCCGCGCCGCTTTCACGCCGCGCCCGGCGGCCGAAACTGCGGCGGGTTTCCCACCCGTCCATCCACTGGCCGGTATCCACAAAATGCCCCTGGCGAAAGATGGGAGCGGCGGGCTTGACCAGATTGGCGCACTCGGCAAACCATTGGTCAGAACAGTCCAGCGCCTCTCCCCCCAACCGTTCGCCGGCCAGGTCGATAAAGCGCTGGGAATACACCGCAGCTTGCTCGGCCAATGCGCTCACGCTGCAGTACCCCGCCATTGCGGGTGGGTAGCAGGCAAGGCCCCGCGCAACAGGGGCTGCCCGATAGGGCCGCCGAGGATTTCTCCATCGGCAAACACCACCTGGCCTCGCACCATGGTGCGCTCCACCACGCCGAATACCGGTCTGTCCCGGTACGGTGTCATTTTGTGCCGATACCTGATCAACTCCGGCCTGATGGTGAACCCGGCATTGTCATTAAAGACCACCAGGTCTGCATCGCAACCCTCGGCAATCTCACCTTTTGTTCCGGCCAGCCCGGCAAACCTGGCTGGGCTGGCGGCCATCCATTGCACCACCTCCGCCAGGCCGATGCCGCGCTCACTTGCCTCGCTCCAGATCAGCGGCAGGCCGAATTGCAGTGAGGAAATTCCGCCCCATGCCTGCTCCAGGTCACCACTTTCCAGGTGTTTCAAGCGGGGGGTGCAGGGGGAATGATCCGATACCACGAAGTCAATGATGCCCTGCTCCAGCCCCCGCCACAGGGCCTGTCGATTCTCTTCTTCACGAATGGGCGGACAGCATTTGTATACGGGTTCGCCATCTGCGCAGTTCTCCGCCGCCAAAGTGAGATAGTGGGGACAGGTTTCGGCGGTGATCCGCAAGCCCCGCTGCCGCGCCTGCCCAATAGCCCCAAGGGCATCGGAGGAGGAAAGATGCACGATGTGCACCCGCACATCATGTCCCTGTTGCCGGGCCTCGGTGGCCAGATCGATCATCAGCGCAATCGCCTCGTTCTCCCAACGGCGCGGCCGGGAATCCAGGAATCCACGATAACTGCTGCCGATTACCGCGGTTGGCTTCGGACCTCGGTCCAGTTCCGCGTGTATCAGGTAGGGCAGGCCAAATTTGGCGATGAGCGGCATCGCCTGCCGGATATGCCGCTCATCGACCGGCGGAAAATCGTCAATACCGGAATCGATGGTAAAGGATTTCACCCCCAGCACCCCGGCTTCGAGCAGCTCTTCCAGCGCTTCCAGGTTGTCCGGCACCACACCGCCCCAGAAACCACAGTCCACCCAAAGCTGGCCGCCGAGGCAGTCCAGTTTCTGCTGCAGGGCCTGCGCGGTAGTGGTTACCGGGGTACAGTTCAGCGGCATATCCACCAGCGTGGTGATGCCGCCTGCCGCCGCGGCCTGAGTCGCCGTGTCGAAGCCTTCCCACTCGGTGCGGCCGGGTTCATTGATATGTACATGGGTATCGACCAGGCCCGGCATCAGGATCCGGTCACCCAGATTTTCCAGGGGGCAACCCGGGTCGGTGTCGTAGGCCAGAATCTCTGCGATGCGGCCCTCCTCGACCACCACGGTAGCGGCTTGTTCGGCGCCATCGATAATGCTGCGTGCGCAGCGCAGGGCAAATCGGTTCATGACGGCTGCACGGGTTCCAGCGCCGCCCCGGTCAGGCCGCGTAGAGTGGTCCGCTCCCCGTCCCGGGCATGCTGGAAGCAGATCAATTCGGCGGCGATGGAAACCGCAATTTCCATGGGCAGTTTGCCGGGTACGCCGGCAAGACCCACCGGGCAGCGCACTCCCGCAAAGAATTCCTCCGGCCTACCCTGGTGTTGCATGCGCAGTTGAAAGCGGCGCCACTTGGTTTTCGAGCCGATCAGCCCCACGTAACCGGCATCTCCCCGCGCCAAAACCGCCTGCAAAATCTCGTAATCCTGCTGATGATCATGAGTCATGATCACATAGCCGCTGTGCGCCGGCATGGCCGCCGCTTCACTGGCCGGTTCATCACTGTAGATAGCCTCCACTGTGGCCGGCAAGGCATGCTGAAGAAATTTCTCGCGGCTGTCGACCCAGCGCAGGCGCACCGGCAACTGCGCCAGAATCGGCGCGAGGGCGGCTCCCACATGCCCGGCGCCGAACAGCATCAGGTTCCATTGCCCTTCCAAAAAACTTTCAAACAACAAACTTGTGCGCCCACCACAGCACTGCCCCAGTGATGGACCCAGGGCGACGTGCTCAAGACGCTGCGCGGAGGTCTTTTGCGCCAGCATCTCCGCGGCTATCTGGTGAGCGCGGTATTCAAGGTGGCCGCCGCCGATGCTGCCATAACTGTCTGCGCGGGCAATCACCATCTTGGCGCCATTGTCACGCGGCGTTGACCCACGTACACCCAACACCGTCACCAGCACGTAGTCCTCACCCGCGGATTGCAACTTCCCGGCCGCGTCCAGCCAGTTCACCCAGGTCTTCAGTTCGCTCACTGCCGCAACTCCCCGGCCGCATCTGGCCGGCTCACCGATCTCTTCAACTCGCTCATTGCTGCATCTCCCGGCAGGCCCGCAACACCGCCTCGGGAGTCGCGGGCGCATGGAAGCCGGGACTGCGCCGGTAGCCGGCCAGGCTGCATACGGCGTCACGCAGCGCCGCCCACACCGAAATACTCAGCATCAGCGGCGGCTCTCCCACCGCCTTGGAATGGAATATGGTGGCCTCGGCATTGGGGCTGTCCGGCAATAATTCAATCTTGAATACCGGTGGCGTATCACCTATCGCCGGAATCTTGTAGGTGGAGAGGTTATTGGTCTGCAGCCGGCCTTGTGTATCCCATGCCAGTTCCTCGGTGGTCAGCCAGCCCATACCCTGAATAAAACCGCCCTCTATCTGGCCGATATCAATGGCCGGATTCAAGGAGGTACCCACATCGTGGCAAATATCCACCCGCAACACCTTGTACTCGCCGGTCAGGGTGTCGATCAACACTTCGGAAACAGCCGCGCCGTAGGCATAGTAGAAGTAGGGCCGGCCAGTGGCCGTGTCGCGGTCATAGTGGATTTTGGGGGTACGGTAGAAACCCGTGGCGGACAGGGATACCCGGTTGAGCCAGGCCAGCCGGGCCAGCTCAGGGAAAGACATTTCCTGCTCGCCGGCTGTTACCCGTCCCTTGCTGAAGCGCACGGACTCCGGGCTCACCGCAAAATGCTCACCGGCGAAGTCGATCAAACGCTGCTTGATGGTGCGCGCTGCATCGCGGGCGGCCATACCATTCAGATCACTGCCCGACGAGGCCGCGGTAGACGATGTGTTGGGCACCTTGTCGGTGCGCGCGGCGCTGCAGCTAATGGTTTCCGGGGCTACCTGGAATTCCTGCGCGACCACCTGGGCCACCTTGATATACAAACCCTGGCCCATTTCGGTGCCGCCGTGGTTCAAATGAATACTGCCGTCGGTATACACGTGCAGCAACGCCCCCGCCTGGTTGAGGTGCTGCACGGTAAAGGAGATACCAAACTTTACCGGGGTCAGGGCAATGCCTCGCTTCAGCACCGGGCTGGTGAGGTTGAACTCCCTGATCGCGGAGCGCCGCCCGCGGTAGTCCGCGCTCTGCTCCAGCCGTTCCACCAACGGCCCGATGATGTGTTGCTCCAGTTGCTGGCCATAATGGGTGGTATCGCGGCCCGCCTCGGCGGCGTAGAAATTGCGCTTGCGCACGTCCAGCGGGTCCAGCCCGGTAGCCGTGGCGATTTGCTCGATGACATTCTCAATGGCGAGCATTCCCTGGGGGCCGCCGAAACCGCGAAACGCGGTATTGGAAACCATGTGCGTCTTTACCCGGAGCCCCTCAATATGCGCGGCAGGGAGGAAATAGGCGTTGTCTGCATGGGACATGGCGCGATCGACAATGGCGTCGGAAAGGTCCGGGGACATGCCGCAGCCCGCGGCCAGCTCCAGCTCCAGGCCCAGAATTCGCCCTTCCTCGTCAAAGCCCACATCGTAGTGACTCAGGAAAGGGTGCCGCTTGCCGGTGGCCGTCATGTCGTCGGCCCTGGCCAGGCGCAGTTTCACCGGTCTGCCGGTTTTGTGCGCCAGCACCGCGGCAATGCAGGCCCATTGATTGGCATTGGTCTCCTTGCCGCCGAAAGCGCCGCCCATGCGCCGCACCTCCACGGTCACCCGGCTCATGGGGATATCCAGCACCCTGGCCACCAGCTTCTGGCCATCGGTGGGGTGCTGTGTGGAACTGTAGACCAGCATGCCCCCGTCCTCCTGGGGCAGGCAAAGTGAGACCTGACCCTCCACGTACAACTGCTCCTGGGCGCCGCTGCGCAAACTTCCGCGCAAGCGTTTCGGCGCGCGGGCCAGGGCCCGGGCCACATCGCCGCGCCGCTGGCTGTGACCGGGGCGCACAAAAAATTGCTCTTCGAGGCCCTGCCCAATGCTGAGGATTGCCGGCAAGGCTGCGCTCTCCACTTCGGCCAGACGCGCCGCCCGGCGCGCCTCGGTGTAGCTTTCCGCCGCAACCGCAAACAGCACCTGGCCGTGAAATTCAATCTCCCTTTCCACCAACAGGGGGTCACCGGGATACACCGGGCCGATGTCCAGGGACCCCGGGACATCGGCAGCGCTGATCACCTCCACTACTCCGGGCGCCGCTTTCACGGCTTCCAGGTCCAGTTTGAGCAGTTCGGCGTGGGCCACACTGCTCAGCCCCACATAGGCGTGCAGCAACCCCTTGGGCCGGGGCAGGTCGTCCATGTACAGTGCCTCGCCACTGACGTGCTTGTGGGCGCTGTCGTGCTGCAGGGGCCTGCCGGCGCTAGCCTGCAGGTCGGCTGACCCGTGGTCAGGCATAGTGGCTTACCCGCGGCTGTGAAGCCGGCGGCGCCGGTTCCAGGAAGCGGCGCAGCAATAGATTCTGCGCCACTTGCCGGCGATATTCGGCACTGGCCCGGAAATCCGAGATGGGAGAAAAGTCCAGCGCCAGTGCCGCCATCGCCTTATCAATGGTGGCGCGATTCCAGGGCTGCCCCAGCAGCGCCTGCTCGCAGTGGCCGGCCCGTCCCGGGGTTTCGGCCATGCCGCCGAAGGCGATGCGGGCCACCGTCACCAAACCATCTTCCAGGCGGATGTTGAAGGCGCCGCACACTGCGGAAATATCATCCTCGAGACGCTTGCTGATCTTGTACACCCGCAGCTCGCCGCTGCCCGATGTTTTGGGAATACGGATGCGCTCTATGAACTCGGCTGGTTCCAACAAGGTGCTGCGGTAGCCGGTAAAGAAATCTTCCAGCGAAACCAGCCGCGTGTCCCGGCCACGGCGCAGCAGGAGTTGCGCATCGAGAGCAATCAGCGCCGGAGGCATATCGCCAATCGGCGAGGCATTGGCGATATTGCCTCCGAGCGTTGCCTGGTTGCGAATCTGCACGGAGCCGAACCTGTCAATCAGCTCTTCCAGGTCCGGCCAGTAGTGCGCCAATAGCGCCTCGCAATCGCTGAGGCTGACCGCAGCCCCGATCTCCAGCACCTGTTCCCGGTCTGCAATTTCCTTCATTTCGCTGACCGCTCCGGTGAAGATCAGCGTCTCGATCTCAGCCAGACCCTGGGTGATTTCCAGGATCAGGTCAGTGCCGCCGGCCACCAGCCGCGCGCCGGCAGTCTGCTCAAGCTGTCGCGCCAGTTCCAGCACGCTGCGCGGGGCGCGCCAGGACTTTTGCGCCAGCCGCAACTGCGCAGGCTCCGCCGTTTCCCGCAACTCCAGCAGGGCGGCGCAGGTTTGCTCGCGGCCCTGGCTGAAGCTGTCCGTGGCGGCGGAGTCATACATCTGCACGGCCGCGTCGATAATCGGGCGATAGCCGGTGCAGCGGCACAGGTTACCCCCGAGTGAGCGCAGAATTTCCCGGCGCTCGGGCCCGGCGAAGCTGTTCCGGTGCGCGAACAGGGACATGACAAAACCGGGTGTGCAAAACCCGCACTGGGAGCCGTGACAGTCAACCAGCGCCTGCTGCACCGGGTGCAGTTCCTTGCCTTGCCTGAGGTCTTCCACGGTGATGAGCTGTTTGCCCTGCAAATGCCCAATCGGGGTGATACAGGAATTCACCGCACGATAACGAAGTTCCCCACCGTCCAACTCGCCCAGCACCACGGTACAGGCCCCGCAGTCCCCGGCGGCGCAGCCTTCCTTGGTCCCGATTTTGTCGAGGTGGTCGCGTAAATAGTCCAGTACCGGGGTATTGGGATCGAACCCGTCCACTTCGCTCTTTTCATGCTTGTGCAGAAATCGAATCATGCTGGACTGAAAATCTGACAGTGCTGTCAGTAAATACAGAATTTTCCGAGGGTTTGCAAGTTCCGTGGGATGGAAACTGTAAATTTTTCTGTCCGCTATTGTGCTGGCGCCTCGCCGGGTTCATATTCTCCGCTGTGATAACTAGCCCGCATATTGCACCAGATCGCTTGAGGTTATTTAGAAAGTTCATGTCCATCAAGGAGTCATTCCTGTTTACTCAGCATTGACACGGTTACGAAGTGCGCTGGATGCGCGCTCGCTGGTCTTTTACGCCGAGACGCGACCATGCTCCCTCAACCATAGTCACCACTATGCTTTCGGTCGCGAGGACGCGTTTCGGCGTAAAATCCTGCGCGATCATCGCATCCACTGATGCAATATGCGGGCTAGAACAAAGCAAATCCGTTCCGACTGCTCCCGAAGGCCATTACAAAAGGAAACTCTCATGGCGCACCCTTCGGGCACAGGACACCCTCCGGGCGCATGGCCCACCGCTGGCCATTCGGGCGCTGGTGGATAGCGGGCCGCACATGTGCGGCCCCTACGGCGCGGGGCGCTGGTCTCGGCCAGTCATCTCGCCAATACCGAACGTTTACGCACATGGTTATTGAGGAGTTACCCATGAAAAAATTGTTTTTCTGCATCTATCCCTTGTGCCTGGCCATTGCCGCCATCACTTCCAATGCACTGGCCCAGTCAGAGCGGCCGGTCTTTGAAGAGGTCCTGGTAACAGCCGAAAAACGCACCGAGAGTTTGCAGGATCTGTCCCAGGCGGTTACCGCACTGACTGCCGAAAACCTGGACAACCGGCAACTGGCCACGTTCGTCGACCTGAGTGCGGTGGCCCCAGGCGTGAACATCGCCAAGAACGAGGGCTTCAAAACCGTCATTACGATTCGCGGGGTCGGCAATGAAGCCAACCAGAACGCCATTGCCAATCCGTCGGTTTCCTACCACCTGGACGGTATCTATGTGGCCTCCCCCTTCGCCTTGCAAACCGACTTTCTCGACCTGGAGCGAATCGAGGTGCTGCGCGGGCCGCAGGGTACTTTGTTTGGACAGAATTCAACCGGCGGCGCGATCAATGTCATCACCCAGGCGCCTACCATGGATGAGGTCTACGGCAAGGCGGACGTGACCGTGGGCGACTACGACCTGCTGCGGGTCAGGGCCGCGGTCAATATGCCGGTCAGCGAGAACTTTGCGGCGCGCATGTCGCTGCAGTCCAACCAGCACGAAGGCTTCACCGACAATATCGTCAACGGACAGGATCTGGACGATGCCGACCGCGTTTCCGCGCGCCTGCGGCTGCTGTGGGAGCCAGCCGATACCTTCCGCGCCCATATGACAGCCCAGTACTTTGACGAGGACGTCAACGGCCAGGCTCAGAAAGGCCTGCTGGACCCGACGCCCAACCCGCGCAAGCTGGCGCAGGACTCCCTATCCAGTTACGAATTGGAATCCCAGCTCTACAGTCTGGTGCTGGAGTGGGACCTGGCCAGCTTCAGCATCAAGTCGCTAAGCAGTTACCAGGATGACGACATTGCCATCCTGCGCGACAACGACCGCAACGATCTGGCCTCGCTGCCGCCCTTCGCCCAATTGCCCAGTTACTTCGACCCGGAGACCAATCGCCAGAAAACCGTTACCCAGGAGATCAACCTGATCTCGGCGCAACCGGCATTTGGCAAACTGGATTGGGTAGCCGGGGTGTTCTACCTCGACACCGAGGTGGACATCAGCATCCTCGAGCGCCTGGACTTCGGCTTTGACGGGAAATTCGACCCCTTCACGGTGCAGGAGATCACCACCTTTGCGCCGGCGGATGCGGGCTTTATTTCGGACTCAAAGCCGCAGCGGGAGTCCATTTCCGTGTATGGTCAGGGGACCTTCAACTTCACCATCGCCACCCGCATGGTGGCGGGCCTGCGTTACACGGATGATGAGGTGTACAGCGAGGTCACCAATTTCTATGGGCGCGGGGGCACGGAAATTCTCGAGATCGAAAGCGAGAAGTGGACCGGGCGGCTGGCTTTCGAACACGACCTCAACGATTCCACCATGGGCTACCTGTCCTTCACCCGCGGTTTCAAACCCGGCGGCAGCAACCTGACCTTCGGCCGCGAGCAGGAAATCGCCCCCATCGTGGTGTTGCCCATCTTCGAGGAAGAAACCGTTGACGCCTTTGAACTGGGCATCAAGACCGACCTGGCCGATGGCCGGGTGCGGGTCAACGCCGCCCTGTTTTACTACGATTACGAGAACCTGCAATACCAGGCAACCGACCCCGAGGTATTTGAAGGCGGTGTTGGCAACATCCCCGAGTCGGAAATCTTCGGTGGTGAACTGGAATTCGCTGCCTTCGTCACCGATTCGCTGATCATCGATGCCCGCATGGCCTGGCTGGAAACGGAAATCACCGCTTCCCACCTGGCGCTGGACAACGTTGAGTCGGAAGGCGCCACCAATGCGCTGCTGGCGCAGGGCTCCCCACTGTTCGGCCCGGATATCCAGATCGCCCGGGCCGGGAAAATCACCGACGTAAAGGGTAACGAACTGGCCAAAACCCCCAGCTTCACCGCCAATCTGGCGCTCAGCTACAACACCGATCTGGGTGCCTGGGGCAGCTTCGATGGCGCCTTGCAATACACCTACCGCGGAGATTTCAAACATCGAATTTTCAACAACCCGATCACCGATGAAGTGGATGATTACGACACCTTCGACCTGGTGTTGCGTTTTGCGCCCTTGGGCGGCCCCTGGCATATTGCCTTGATCGGCAGGAACCTGACCGATGAAGACGGCGTCAATGCCCGCTTCACCGATGTATTCGGCGTCGGCGCCACCGGCGATCAATTGATTTCGCCGCGCCAGTACATGCTGCGCGCCGGCATCGATTTCTGATCCGCCTGTCGAATATCTAGGGGGGCCATGGCCCCCTTGTTCCCCTAGAGAAAGCTGAACCTGGCCAGGAAGATGGCGGCCAGAAACCAGGCGCCAAAGCTCACCTGGGCCGCCCGTCCGCTCAGGGTCTTCACCCCCACATAGGTGATAAAGCCCACGGCGATGCCTTCGGCGATGGAGAACGACAAGGGAATCATGATGATGGTCAACAGGGCCGGGATCAGTTCCGTGCCATCGTCCCAATCCAGGCTGCGCATTCCCGAGAGCATCAGCAGGGCGACATACACCAGGGCGCCGGCGGTGGCATAGGCCGGCACCATGCCGGCCAGCGGGGCGAAAAACGTCGCCAGCACAAACAGCCCCCCAACGGTTACCGCGGTCAGCCCGGTGCGCCCGCCCGCTTCCACCCCGGCCGCGCTTTCCACATAACTGGTTACCGGGGAGCAACCCATGAGTGCGCCCACCACACTGGAAGAACTGTCCGCCTTCAGCGCTCGGTCCATGTTATCAATGCGCCCATGCAGATCGATCAAACCGGCGCGGCCGGCCACCCCCACCAGGGTTCCCGCGGTATCGAACAGGTTAATGAAAAGAATGGCGATAATGACCGAAATCATCGCCACATCCAGGGCCCCGGCAATATCCAGCGCCATGAAGGTGGGGGCCAGGCTGGGAGGCGCGGAGACCAGGCCCTGATACTCTACCAGCCCGGTGGCCAGGCCGATGCCGGTCAGCAGCAGCACTCCCAACATGATGGCGCCGGTAACCCGGCGCACCGACAGGGCCGCGATCAACACAAAACCCAGGGCGGCCAGCATCGGCTCGGGCTGTGAAAAGTCGCCCAGGGCCAGAACCGTGGCGGGATTTGAAACCACGATGCCCGCACTCTGCAAGCCGACCATGCCGATGAACAGGCCGACGCCGCAGCCTATGGCAAGGCGAAGATTCATGGGGATGCTGTTCAGCATCCAGGCCCGCAGCCGGGTCACGCTGAGGATCACGAACAGTACCCCGGCCAGGAACACCGCCCCCAGCGCCACCTGCCAACTGTAGCCCATCTCCCCGACCACGGTATAGGTGAAAAAGGCGTTAAGACCCATGCCCGGCGCCAGGCCAACCGGCCAGTTGGCGTACAAGCCCATGATGAAACAGGCCAGCGCCGCGGCCAGACAGGTGGCGACAAAACTGGCGCCCTGGTCCATACCCGCGGAGACCATCATTTGCGGATTGACGAACATGATGTAGGCCATGGTGACAAAGGTGGTAAACCCCGCCAGCAGTTCGGTACTCACCTTCGTTTCGTGTTCACTCAGCCGGAACAGTTTTTCGAGAAGTTGCATGCCCTGTTTGCCCCTGTAGTTATTGCTGCGCTTTTGCCAATAACATCGCCTGGCGATTTTGTTCAGCGATCAACGCGCCCGGGTCTACGTCGATGAGTTCCCCGTCCTTTACCCTCCACTCGCCACCGGTCATGACCCGGTCGGCGCGCCGGGCGCCGCACAGGACCAGCGCCGCCAGCGGATCATGGCTGCCGGCAAAGGCAATGTCATCCAACTTGAACAGGGCAAGATCGGCCTGCTTGCCTGCCGCCAGGCTGCCGATATCAGCTCGGCCCAATAGCGCAGCCGAGCCGGAAGTGGCCCAACGCAAGGCATCCAGGTGACTGACTGCCGCCGCGCCGTAGCGCAGCCGCTGCAGATACAGGGCCAGTCTCACTTCCAGCATCATGTTGCTGGCATCATTGGAGGCCGAGCCGTCCACTGCCAGGCCAACAGCCGCACCGGCCGCTTCCAACTCCAGGTTTCGGCAAATACCCGAGGCCAGCATCATGTTGGAACCAGGGCAATGCGCAATCCCTACCCCGGCAGCCCCGAGACGGGCGATTTCCGCGTCATCGAAATGAATGCCATGGGCCACCCAGGCGTGCTGGTTCAGCCACCCGGCCCGCTCCAGATAGTCAATGCTGCGGCAACCGAACATATCCCGACAGAAAGCCTCTTCATCATGGGTCTCAGACAGGTGTGTGTGCAGCCTGACGCCTTTGTCCAGCGCCAGGGCCGCGGTGTCGCGCATCAGTGATTCACTCACGGAAAAAGGCGAACATGGCGCCAGCGCCACCTGCAGCCAGGCGCCTTCACGATGGTCGTGAAACCTGTCGATGACGCGTTCGCTATCGCGCAGTATGTCGACCTCGGACTCAACCACAGAGCGGGGAGGCAAGCCGCCCTGGTCCTCGCCCATGGACATGGAGCCGCGGCTGAGGGTCACCCGGGCGCCCATTTCCGCGGCCGCCTCGGCCTGGGCGTCGAACGCCTCCCCCATGCCGGCGGGGAACAGGTAATGATGATCCGCCGACGTGGTGCAACCGGACAGCAACAGTTCCGCCAGCGCCACGCGCGTTGCACAGTGCAACATGTCCGGGGTCAGCCCCGCCCACAACGGATAGAGGCTTCTGAGCCAGTCGAACAGCTGCTTGTTCAACGCCGCCGGATAGGCGCGGGTCAAAGTCTGATAGAAATGATGGTGACTATTGACCAGGCCCGGCAGCAACACATGGGCGCCGGCATCAAACACCTGATCCGGCCTTGCGCTGGGCCGCTGGCCCGCCGGCAATACCTCGGCGATGGTAGACCCCTTGACCAGCACCCCGGCGGATGCATCCTCCCCGCAGGCGCTATAACTGGCCAGCGGATGCTTGATCCACAAGGTCTTTTCAGTGGGCATGGGCAAGTCTCCCCCGCGGCAGCAACCACTCCAGCAACACTGCGCAAACCGTGGTGGGCGCGACCGGGAAGCCCAGCATCATGCCCAGAACTGTTGGCATATCATCCACCATGGCCGGTACACGGCTGGCCACCAGCCCGATCAATAATGAACTGACGACTATCCCCCAGGCGCGGCGCCCGGCTGCCGATGAACTCACAATCTGCCAGCCCGCATACCCCACCAGGGTAAACATCAGCAAGGTCGCTCCATACAGCAGGCCCTTGGGCATCACCTGAAACAATCCACCGAGGACGGGAAAGGTACCCATGATCACCAACATGGCCGCCAGCCACACACCCACCTGCCGGCTGGCCACGCCGGTCAGCCGGATCACGCCGTTGTTCTGACTGAAGGTGGTATTGGGGAAGGTGTTGAACAGGGCGGCGAGAAGCGAGTTGAAACCATCGCCGAGAACTCCACCCTGGATGCGCCGCCAATAGGGCGCACCGGACAGTGGTTGCCCGGACAGCCTGGAGGTCGCGGTCAAATCGCCAATACTCTCGGCTGCCGTCACCAGGTAAATCGGCAACAGGGACAGGAAAATGCCCAGGTTGAAACCAGGCTCATAGAGCAGCAGTTGCGGGTAGAAGAATGTTGGCAACTCGGACATGGCGGAAAAATCAATCCGGCCAGTGGCCCAGGCTAGCAGGGTGCCCAGGCCCAGCCCGATGCTGATCGAAGCCAGCCGCCACCACGGAGAACGGCGCGTCGCCAACAGGATGATCAGCGCCATCACCCCCAGGGCATAGGCCGGCACCAACCAGGCCTCGGCGCCTGCCTGCCTGGCTGCATCATATTCAAATTGCAGGTTATTGAGTGTGACCAGAATCAGTGACAATCCGAGCATCATCACCGCTGTACCGGTTACTGTCGGGGTGATGACCCGCTGCAGGCGATGCAGGTATTGGCTCAATATCATCATCATGATTGCGCCTGCCATGGTGCAGCCAAAAATAATCCCCAGCAGTTGGTCCATCGTGTACTGATCCCGCATGGTCTCGGCGGCAAAGATCAACGGGCCGACAAAGGTAAAACTGGTGCCCTGAACAGAGAGCAGGCCCGAACCCACCCGCCCAAAGCGCCGCACCTGAATATAGGTGGCCACGCCCGAGATAACCAGGGCGCTGCTGATCATGTAGCTGGTCTCGCGTGCATCGAGACCCATGCCGATGCAAATCAGCAAAGGCGCCGTGATGATGCTGACAAAGATTGCCAACAGGTGTTGCAGCGCCGCCAGCAACCTGGCCAGCGGCGGCGGATGGTCATCCAGGCCGTACAGCAAAGCGAATACTCCGACTGGGGCCTGCAATATGTCATTTTCGGCGGGGGCTTGCCAAGCGGATATTTTTTGAAGGGGTTCTCACCGTCATCGTCACGACCCGGAGCTACGCAACAGCAGCCCTTTGACACTGGAGAAGATCAGGGCCTTGCCGGTGTACGTAAAGAGATGGCGGAGGCGGGCATTAGCGGCGCTCCTGTTGCGCTTAACAGCCCTCGCGACGAACACTGGCGCAGGCTCCTAGGCCTTGCCGCCGGCCGATTTACCCGCAGCCTTGCCAGCCGAAACCTTGCGGCGAATATACACGGCGCTGCCCG
Source organism: Halieaceae bacterium (assembly GCA_026710905.1). Classification (GTDB taxonomy): domain Bacteria; phylum Pseudomonadota; class Gammaproteobacteria; order Pseudomonadales; family Halieaceae; genus JAPOQD01. The sequence goes on along the minus strand of JAPOQD010000017.1, from coordinate 11,624 downwards.
GTTCCTTGCGGATATCAAAACCACCCGACTTGGAGACCAGCGTACTCAGATTGGGACAGCCGTAGGTGCGCGGGTCGAAATCCGGTAATGTGCCGAGTATCCGGGTACCGATGACGCCAAGATTCGCCCAGCCATCGTCGTCCGATTCCTCTATCGCCCTGACGATGATACTCACGGACTTTGAGGGAGCTTCCTTTTTTGTCGAAGGCGCCGCCGCGGCCGTCTTGCCGCTCCCCTTCTCCACCCCGGCCTTTACCAGGTTATCAACATAAATGAAACGGTTGCAGGCGCTGCGAAACGCTTCCGGAGTCTTGCGCTCGCCAAAGCCGTAGACCACCATCCCATCTTCCCGCAGGCGTTGCGCCAAGCGGGTGAAATCACTGTCGGAACTGATCAGGCAGAAGCCATCCAGCATGCCCTTGTGCATCAGGTCCATGGCGTCAATCACCAGGGCGATGTCGGCGGCATTCTTGCCGGTGGTGTTGTTGCGCTGCTGCTGCTGCAGGATCGCCAGCGACTGGACCTCCTTGTCCCAACCGGCGAGACGGCCGCTGGAGAAATCGCCGTAGATTCTCCGCACATTGGCTTCGCCCAGGATAGCGATCTCCTCAAAGATTGCTTGCGCATAACGTGCGCTGGTATTGTCGGCATCAATCAAAACCGCCAGGCTCTGCGATTGTTCCTTTTTGGTCATGGTCAAATCCTCAATGGAAATTCCGTACCGGGCTTTTGCTTACCAAGGTTACATGAGCAGGCAAACTCTGTCGCTCGTGGTTATGCCTTTCCGGACAGTTCCGTTGTGCGCCACTGACCGGCGAACAGCGGCAACCACAAACAGGAATGGTCACCCGCCTCAAGTCTCGAAACAGCCAAAATTGAATAGAGTTTAATACTTTGTAATAAAATGAAATACCACACAATACCAATAACGGGCATTGTGGCTACCCACCAAAACAAGATTTAACTCATTTGGGAGATAAAATATGCGGAAATTGATCAAAAACACCTGAAAAATGCCTCTGAACCCTATATTTGCGAAATTAAAGGATATATTTTCAACCGTGGAACCAATAAGAAGCCTTGCCTTGACCCCCTTCTCCAGAGGCTGGCCGCCCGGTCTACAGCGACAATCAAGATGAGAACCCGTCATCCGCATTGCCTCACCCTGATTGTCGCGCTACAGCCCTGCAGCTTGCCTTCGAGAAGCGCCATGAAGGCGCTACGAAAGTGAGTATGTTGTTGCAGGATTGGTCCAGGGTCTTTGCTCGCCTCTCCGCACAAGGCGCTGGTTCAACTCGTATCTGTATAAATCGAGCTCGAGTTGTCGGCAGGATCATTCGCAATCCCCGCTTCACGTCGCTGCTGACCTTGACCGCGACAGCAATATTGTTGCGCCCGGTAGCGGCCATCGCGGAAGAATTCTACCTGCGAGCAGGAGTTGGTCTGGACCGCCCGGAGGAAACCCGCTTCACGGACAAGGATTGTATGAGCCTTGCCCCGGCGGCTCTTTACGGCTGTGGCAGGGGCGGCGACGGTGCGCCTTTGCGCTCGAGCGGGGACTTCGAAACTGTGACCGGTTTCGAGCTTGGGCTCGGATATACCATTACGCAGGCCTTGAGGCTTGAGGTCCTGCTTGAATATCGGCCCTCTTTCGCTTTCGATGGCCGAGCCAACTTCCTGGACCCCTCACGCCGGCAATCGGTTTCCGCGGATCTGTCCACCCGATTGGGGATGCTGGCAGCTTACTCCGACCTCACTGAAGTGGGTGTGCCCAAGCTCGGCCCATTCAGCCCATTTATTGGCGCGGGCATCGGCGCCGCCCAGGTCAAAATCGATGAGACGAGCATGGCTTTTCCAAGAACGACGACCCTCGTTCCCGGCGACAGCCACACCAACCTGGCCTGGATGCTGACCGCAGGGCTGGACCTGTCCGTGGCCGAGCAGATGACGCTTGATCTCGCCTGGCGGTACACGGACTACGGTGACATCGAAACGGCCGGGGCCGGGGGCCGTGTCGTCTGGCGCGATGGCAGCCGGGAGCCACTGGTGCTGGACCTTGCTCCGACACAGGCGAAATTGAGGGGTCATGGGCTGCGCCTGTCTCTGCGTTACACGTTCTGACCGCTAGCGCCTTTTCCTGCCACCAGGCCTTGAAATTTTTTGCTTGACCCAAAATTAGTCATGAGTTATTTTTGGTCAAGCAAAAAAGAATCAGGTGACTAATGCCCGAACTGACTACCCACCGCTATATCGCTGACCAGTGTAGGGAGGACCTCACTGAAAAGCTGGTATTCATCGGCGGGCCTAGACAAGTCGGCAAGACGACGCTCGCCCTGCACCTGCTGGGCGCCACGGCAAAGCACCCGGCCTACCTGAACTGGGATATCGACAGTGACCGTAACAGAATTCTGCACAATGAACTGCCCCCCGGAAAGCTGCTGATATTCGATGAAATACACAAATACGCCCGCTGGCGGGGTTTGCTGAAGGGGTTTTATGACCAGCATTTTCCACGGCGGGCCGCCCTGGTTACCGGCTCTGCGAGGCTGGACCACTATCGGAAAGGCGGTGACTCGCTGCAGGGCCGCTATCACTATTTTCGTCTGCACCCTTACTCTCTGGCGGAAATTTCCTCCCGGCCCAACCAGGATGACCTGAATGCGCTACTGAAGTTCGGCGGGTTCCCGGAACCGCTGGCAAAACAAAACACTCGCCATTGGCGGCGCTGGCGCCTGGAACGGCAATCGCGGGTATTGATGGAAGATTTGGTCAGCCTGGAGCGGGTCAACGAAATCAGCTTGCTGGAACTGTTATATACAGCCTTGCTGGACCGGGTATCCGCACCCCTGTCGCTACAATCACTGCGGCAACAGTTGCAGGTATCCCACGACTCGGTGCGCCGCTGGCTCACCATTTTCGACAACCTGTATTTGACCTTCCGAATTTCTCCCTATGGGGCGCCTTCAATCCGGGCCGTGAAGAAGGAACAGAAACTGTATTTCTGGGATTGGTCTGTCCTTACTGATCCTGGCGCACGGTTTGAAAACCTGGTGGCTTCCCAACTGCTCAAATATTGTCACTTCCAGGAAGACCGGGAAGGCTATGCCATGGAATTGCGTTATCTGCGAGACACCGGCCGCCGTGAAGTGGATTTTGTGGTCATCAGGGAGCATCAGCCATTATTCGCCGTGGAGTGCAAAGTTGGTGACCGGGAGCTTGCGCCGCAACTGAAGTATTTCAAGGAACGTACGGATATACCTGCGTTCTACCAAGTGCATCTGTCCAATAAGGATTATCAAACGGCGGATGGCATCAGGGTATTGCCGTTTCGAAAATTTGTAGCGGAGTTGGGGCTGCCGTAGACGGGCTAAACGCCAAGCTCCCGTAATTTCTGTTGGTTCTCGCCGATGTAGTCTCTGGTAATGGGCATCGCGTCGCGTCTGCGGGAAAGCTGCATCTGAAACACCAGCCGCGAACCGCTGCGGAACAATTCCTCCGAGATAGTCAGGTAAAACTCCCACATCCTGCAAAACCTCGTATCGAACATTTCCTCCACGGCGTCGTAGTTTTCCCAAAATCTGCGATTCCACTCGCGCAGGGTGTAGGAGTAGTGAAGCCGCAGAATTTCAACATCATCGACCCAGAGGCCGCTGCGTTCGGTCGCGGCGAAGACCTCCGACAATGCCGGTGTATAGCCACCCGGAAAGATATATTTTCGCAACCAGGCGCTGGTGTATTCCGGCGGGTTTTTATGACCAATCGCGTGCAGCAGGGCGATCCCGTCTTCACGTAATAGATCGCCGACCCTGTCAAAGAACTGTTTGTAGTAATGAACGCCGACGTGCTCGAACATTCCGACCGAAACGATACGGTCGAAAGTTCCATCCAATTCCCGGTAATCACGAATCTCGAAGCGCACCCGCCCATCGAGGCCTGCTTTGCGCGCTCGCTCGTTGGACAGTTGGTGCTGTTCCTGGGAAAGGGTGACTCCCAGAACCTCAATAGTTTCATCCAGGGATGCAAGGTACAGAGCCAGCCCTCCCCAGCCACTGCCGATATCAAGAATCCTGAGGTTCGGTTTCAGGTCCAGCTTGGCGGCTACCAGGCGTTTTTTGTTCTGTTGCGCCTGCTCCAGGCTGTTGTCCGGCTTTTCAAAATAGGCGCAGGAATACTGCATGTCCTCATCGAGAAACAATCTGTAAAACGCATTGCCGATGTCATAGTGGTGAGCAATCTTTCTCCGCGACCGGGTAATGGAATTATTCTGTTGAAAGCGCCGGAATTTAATGGCTATACGGCGCACCAGTCTTTGAAAGGGATGACTGTAAAGTCTCTGTTCATTAAGAAAATAGAGTTCCGTGAAGTCGCGTAGACTGCCGCTTTCGAATCTCAGGCTTCCGTCCATGTAGGCCTCGCCGAAGTACAGCCCGGGGTTGAAGAATATCTTGTAATACAGCGACGGCTTGTTGATCGACAGCGTAACGCTTGGTCCCGGCTCACCGGAAAATACATGCTCCCTGCCGCCGGCATCAATAACTTTCAGGCTGCCGATGCGTACAAAGCGCCGTAACAAGTTAGACAGTGGGAACATGGTATTCAACGCTCCTTTGCTTACAAGGCGGGTTTGCAGCTTGCCACGAAATTCCAGGTTTTGAGAATTCGAAACAAGAGGCAGTAACCGCTTGACAGATTGTTGCTAGCGCTAATTTCCACGGCATGTCAATCAGACAGGCAGAGACATGCCAAGCTTCAGAATATCATTGACGAACGGGAGTTTCGAGCCGCTTGACCAACGCAGCATGGTCCTGAGCAGAGCCCCGGATCAATCCTTGTAATCCGGCGCGCGCCCTTCCCGCCGAGCCTTGACTGCCTCCTCGAAATTCTTGGTGGTCATCCTCACAAACAACTGGGCGTGCCCCTCGTGGTTCATGTGGGCGGGCAGGCTGCCCGCATCCAGGCCGGCCCACAGCAACTGCTTGCTCAACTCCACGCCGAGTTGGCTGTAGCCGATGATACGCTCGGCAATGGCGTGACATTCCTCCAGCAAGCGCTCGTGGGCCACACAGTGTGAGACGATGCCGATTCGCTCCGCTTCCCCGGCATCCACATCGCGCCCGCTGAGCATGATTTCGAAGGCCCTGGTGCTGCCGATGGCCTTGGGCAGCAGGTAGCTCAGGCCCAGTTCTCCCGAGGTCAAGCCGTTGTTGATACCGGCCGCACGGAACCTGGCGCGCTCCGAGGCCACGCGGATATCCGCGGCCATTGCAAGGCAAAACCCACCGCCGATGGCAGGGCCGTTAATGGCGGCGATAACCGGCTGATGCAAGCCGTGAATCGTCTTCACCACATCGTCGAGGATGCGCATGGCGCGCCGGGCGATGCCGGGCATGGTCAGTCCGTCGAAGATATCCATCCAGCCCGGATCTTCCAGGTCGGCGCCGGAGCAGAACCCCTCCCCAGCGCCGGTAATAATGACCACCCTGGTGTCGTTGTCGAAACTGACTTCTTCCAGCGCCTCCCTGAACGGAACCATCACATCGAAGGCCATGGCGTTCATCCGTTCGGGCCGGTTCAGAGTAATGCAGCTAACATGGGGAAGCGGTTTTTCCACCAGCACATAGGACATGTTCGGTCTCCTGTTTTACTTGCCTGTCGCTTTCAATTATCGCTAGTTGCCTGCCGCCGATCCTTGATTGCTATCCGTCGCACCAGTCGCATCAAGCACTCAGCATTTCCTGGATACTGGAGAAATCCCTGCGGCCGTTGCCCTGCTGCTGGTGGGCCTCGTACAACTGCCGGGCCAACTGACCCATGCGGTTGTCCACCCCCGCCTGGCCGGCCATTTCCATGGCCAGGCCCAGATCCTTGACCATCAGGTCGACCATGAATCCGGGCGCATACCCCTTGCTGGCGGGCGCGGATTCCATCACCCCGGGCCAGGGGTTGTAGACTTCCAGAGACCAGTTGCGCCCGGAACTGGCCAGCATGATCTGCGAGAGCACCGCTGGGTCCAATCCATTGCGAGCACCCATCTCCAGCGCTTCGGTGGTGCCGATCATGTGAATCGCCAGCAACATGTTGTTACAGGCCTTGGCCACCTGACCGGCCCCGGCGGGGCCGGCGTGGAACATGTTCTTGCCCATATCGGCGAGAACCGTTTTGGCGCGCTCAAAAGTTTCCGCCTCGCCGCCGCACATGAAGGCCAGGGTGCCCGCGGTAGCAGCAGCCACGCCGCCGGATACCGGCGCATCCATGAAGCCGATGCCACGCTCCCCGGCGGCCTCGCCGGTTGCGCGCGCGGTGGCCGCGTCGATGGTGCTGCAATCCAGCACTGTGACCTGGCTGTCGAGTTGGTCGAGCAGGCCATCTACGCCGGTGTAAAGCTCCGCTACATGCCGGCCCGCAGGCAGCATGCTGATCAAAAATTCACATCCGGCCACCGCGGCCGCAGCCGAGTCCGCCACTTCGGCGCCGGCCTCCTGTATCTTGGCGCAAGCTTCCGGAACCAGGTCGAAAACCGTCACCTGGTGAGCGGCGCGAACCAGGTTTGCGGCCATCGGTCCGCCCATATTACCGAGGCCGATAAATGCTATGGCCGCCATGATTGTCTCCTGCAGTTATTTCCAAATTGGTCTGTGTAAACAGCACTCGCCACGTAACCAGGCCTTGCCCGGACTCGTTTGTGGTCTTGCTTCTCGCCCCGTCTGAAAGTACGAGCCTGTCGAGATCCACCCTACAAATCCGCCAGCGGGTTGCGTTCCCAGGGTGCGGTAAAAAACTTGTCCAGCACGGCATCGGGCACCTGCCGCGAAGCCGGATAGGCCCAGGCCGGCTTGCGGTCCTTGTCGACCAGCAGCGCACGTACCCCCTCGGCAAATTCCGGGTAGCGGATGATGTTGGTGACCAACTGGATTTCCGCCTGAAACACTTCCCGAAGAGAGGCGTGCCGGGTCTCCCGCAACTGCCGATAGATCCAGCACGCAGCCAGCGGCGACCCGGCAGCCAGGTTGTCCCTGGCCCGAACCAGCCAGGGGTCGTCCGTTACCAGGCTGCAAATGTTATCGATCAGAACATGCACATTTTCGGTATCGCACAGACTGTTGATGAGTTCCAGATGCGGCTCGACCTGCCCACCGGGTAGGGCCTCGCTACTTCTTTCGGCAAAATCCTGCAATACGCCGCGCACCAGGGCGTGGTTGGCCTCAGCGTCGGCAAGCCAATGCTGCCGGCCCAGTTGTTCCAGAACAGCGCATTCCATTTCACTGGAGATAAAGCGGTCTCCTATCCCGGTGAACAAGGCGTCGGCGGCGTTGATGGAAGCTCCGGTCAGCGCCAGAAACTCACCGGTCTTGCCGGGCATATGATTCAGGAACCAACTGCCGCCTACGTCCGGGAACAGGGCGATGCCGACTTCCGGCATGGCGATACGGGTGCGTTCGGTCACCACCCGGTGAGAGCAGCCCGCCAGGATCCCGAGGCCGCCGCCCATGACAATGCCGTGCCCCCAGCAAATCAACGGTTTGGGATAGGTGTGCAGGCTGTAATTCATCCGGTATTCCCTGGCGAAGAAGGCCTCGGCGTATTCACAGGGGCCGCCGGGTTGAGCAAGGGAAGAATTGCGCAAAGCCTGCACATCACCACCTGCGCAGAGCCCTTTTTCCCCGGCGCCAACGATGAAGATTGCCGCCAGCTCCGGGTCTTCGCGCCAAGCGTCCAGCCGCGCCTGGATCAGGTCCACCATCTCCAGGGTCAGTGAATTCAGGGTGGCCGGGGCATTCAGGGTGATGCAGCCCAGCTTGCCGACGACGCCGGCAGTTTCTTCAAACAGAACTAGGGCCGGCATTTGGCGTCAGATCGCTTGAGGTTGTTGAGAAAGTTCACGTCTGTCAAAAAGTTATTCGTGTTATTCCCGCGCCACGGTTACAACGTGCGCTGAACACCGTGGACATCAGCCGTTTTTCCATTCGGGTTTGCGCTTCTCCAGGAAAGCATTGACTCCCTCGCGCTGATCTTCGGTACTGAACAGATCAACGAATTTTTGCCGCTCATGGGGCAGGGCATCGCCGAGCGCGTGGTCGCGGGCCCGATGAATCAGTTCCTTGCAGTAGGTCACGGAGATGGGGCTCTGCCCGCCCACCTGCCCGGCCAGTTCCATGGCGCGCTGCAGCGCGCCGCCACGCGGCGTTACTTCTTCCACCAGGCCGATGCGCAGGGCCGTAGCCGCATCAACCCGTTCACCACAGAGAATGATTTTCTTGGCCCAGCCCTCGCCCACCAGCCAGGACAGGCGCTGGGTGCCGCCGGCGCAGGGCAGCAGGCCGACTTTCGCTTCCGGCAGGGCGAGTTGGGCCTGTTCCTCGGCGATGCGGAGGTCACAGGCCAGGGCCGTCTCCAGGCCGCCGCCCATGGCGAACCCATTGACGGCGGCGATGGATACCCCGCGAAAATCCGCCAGCCGCTCGAAGGCCTTGCCAAACAACTCGGCCATTTCCCTGGCGGCCCCGGGGTCGCCGTCGGCGAACAGCTTGAGGTCGGCGCCGGCGGAGAAGAACTTGTCACCGGCGCCAGTAATCACCAGGGCGAAAATGGAGCGCTCGGCATTCAGTTTTTCCACCAGTTGTTCCAGCGCCGGCAGGCTTTCCGTATCCCAGGTATTGGCGGCCGGATTATCGATGACCACCAGGGCGGTGCGCCCGCTGATTTCCACTTTCAATTTATCGGATGTGCTGAAACTCATGTGATAACCTCCAGGGCGCCTTCCATCAACATTCTGCGGGACACAATGACCCGCATGATTTCGTTGGTTCCTTCCAGAATTTGATGCACCCGGGTGTCGCGCACATGGCGCTCCAGCGGGTACTCCTTCATATAACCATAGCCGCCGAACAATTGCAGGGCATCGTTACACACTTTGAAGCCCATATCCGTGGCAAAGCGTTTGGCCATGGCGCAGTAACTGGTGGCCTCCGCATCGCCGCTGTCCAGCTTGGCCGCCGACAGGCGGATCATCTGCCGGGCCGCGACCAGTTCCGTCAGCATGTCCGCCAGGGTAAATTGGGCGGACTGGAATTCGCTGATGGCCCGGCCGAATTGCTTGCGCTCCCGCACGTAGGCCGTGGCTTCTTCCAGGGCCTGCCGGGCTGTGCCCACCGAGCAGGTGGCGATATTGATGCGGCCCCCGTCCAGGCCCTCCATGGCGATGGCGAAACCCTGCCCTTCCGCCCCCAGCCGGTTGGCGGCCGGTACCCGTACATTATCGAAATTGATGCTGCAGGTAGGCTGCGCGTTCCAGCCCATCTTGCTTTCTTTCTTGCCATAGGAGATGCCCTCGGCCGTGGCCGGAACCAGCAAGGCGGTGATGCCCTTGGGACCGGCGCCTCCGGTGCGCAGCATCACCACCAGTACGTCCGTTTGCCCAGCCCCGGAAATAAACGCCTTGCTGCCGTTGACCACGTAGTGATCTCCGTCCAGCACCGCGCTGGTGCGCAGCGAGGCTGCATCCGAGCCGGCTCCGGATTCGGTGAGACAATAGGACGCCAGCAACTCGCCGCTCACCAGGCCGGGGCACCATTGATCGATGACCGAAGGCTGGCAATAGCGCCCGGCCATGTTGGTGGCCATATTGTGGATGGTGAGAAAGGCCGCGGTGGTGGTGCAGCCACGGGCAAGTTCTTCAACGATCAGGCTGGCATCAAGGCGCGACAGTTCCAGCCCGCCCGCCCGTTCGGGGGTATACATCCCCATGAAACCCAGTTCGCCAGCCTCGCGCAGGACGTCTTTCGGAAACAGGGCCGCTGCATCCCAATGCGCGGCATTAGGCGCCAGGGCGCGTTCGGAAAATGTGCGCGCGCTATCAACGAAGGCCCGCTGCTGCTGGGACAGGGAGAAATCCACGGTTAATCGAACTTGGCCATCACCGCACCGAACAGTTCCTGGTCAGGTGGTATTTCCTTGCTGTTTTCCAGGGGTTTGGATACCCAGGTCTCGTTAATCAGGTCACGCCAGGTGATATTGTGGTGAGTGGCATTGCCACCCCAGGAACCGCAACCCAGGGAGAAGGTCTGGCGCATGCCATTCCACAGGTTGCCGCTGTTGGACGCGGCCTGCGGCTGGTTGACCATGACCCGCGAGGTTCGGGTGGCGTGAGCAAAGCTCATGATATTGTCATCGCTGTAGGAGTAGATGCCGCAGGAATGGCCCTGCCCCTGGTAGGCCTGGATCAGGTTGGTGACGCGGATGGCGTCGTCAATGTCCTTGACCTTGTACAGCGCCATGACCACCGACAGCTTTTCCCCGGAGAACGGATGATCAGGCCCGGCGCCGGTTTCAGGAACGATCAAGAACTGCGTCTCATCGGGCAGTTCGATACCCGCCATGGCGGCGATCTTCTCGACAGGCTGGGCGACGATGGCGGTATTGAGATAGCCATCCACCCAGATGGTGTCCTGAAGTTTCTGTTTCTCCTCTGCGTTCAGCACATGACCGCCCTGCTGGCGCAATCTCTCCAGTAGTTGGTCATGGATCGACTCGAACACCAAAACCGAATTGTCGGCAGAACAGGAAGCCGCCAGATCCAGGGTTTTGGAGATACGGATTTTCTCCGCGGCTTCGTCGAGGTCGGCGGTGTCATCCACCGTGATGCAGGCATTGCCCACACCAACGCCCAGGGCCGGAGTGCCGCTGGAATAGGCCGCCTTGACCATGGCGCCGCCGCCGGTGGCCAGCACCCGGTCACACTGGCGCATGAGTTCATTGGTCAGCTCCAGGGTCGGGGTTTCGATACCGATTACCAGGTCCGCGGGCGCGCCGCAGGCGAGCAGGGCCTCGCGCAGGAAATCGCAGATCATCTTGTTGGTGAGCTTGGCCCTTGGATGGGGGGCAATGATGATGGAATTGCGCCCTTTCACCGCCGCAATGGCCTTGATCACCGGGGTCGCTTCCGGGTTGGTGGAAGGAGCCAGGGCGCCGATCACCCCCACCGGCTTGGCGATCTTGACGATGTTGCGCTGGGTATCCTCCTCGATCACACCGACGGATTTGTCGTCGATGATGTCCATCAGCGCGGCCCGGGTCTTGCGATGAATCTTGAGATATTTGCCCTGGTAATTCCCCAACTGGGTTTCTTCAATCGTGAACCGGGCGATCTGTTCGGCGCGGTCGTCCCGGGCCACGGCGTAGACCATGGCGGTGATCAGTTCGTCCACCTGTTGTTGGGTGTATTCGGCGATTTGCTGCTGGGCGGCGCGCGAACGGTCGATCAGCAGGGAAATTTCCCGCTCGGCCTGTTGCTGTACTTGCAGCGCGTCAATCTTTTCCGGCGCATTCATTTTGAGGTTTCCTGAGAGTCGAATGTTGCGGTTGCTAAAAATACCAGAAACGCCGGTGGACTGCATCGGTAAAACACCTGCTCTCTGCCAGGCACGGTGCGATTAATTGCTGGAGCCGGTCCAGTGGCTGTATCGGCAGGGTTCGTTCCTAACCCGCATATCTCACCAACCTCCTGCTGTGGCCGCCGCATCACTCGCCGTGGCGGGGCGTACTCCTCCAAGCCGCTTCGACATAGTGTCAACTATGCCTTCAGCGTCTTTCCGTCCGTGCGCCCCGCCACAGCGGCGCTGCAACGC
>JAPOQD010000086.1 GCA_026710905.1 Halieaceae bacterium | reverse complement strand
GCCTGCCGGCGGCCCACCGGTGGGCTGTCGGCAGCACTATTAAAACAAACAAGGGGCCGCGCATGCGCGGCCCGCGGGCCCTGTGCCCGGAGGGTGCTCCATGGAGAGCCCCTACAGTTGCGGGGAGTCGAGGTAAAGCATGGGACACCCATCTAAATTAAAAGCATGGGACACCCATCTAAATGGTAACTTCTCAATAACCCTGTGCGTAACCGTTCGGTATTGGCGTGATGACTGGCCGAGACCTGCGCCCTTGAGCCAAGGGGTCGCGCATGCGCGACCCGCAGACCTGCGCTGCCCAGATGACCAGCGGCGTGCCCTGTGCCCGGAGGGTACGCCATGGCGAGTCCCTACACAGGTTGTCACCGACCCCTTTTCCTGGTTAAAACCCGCTATCATGAACTGTTTGAAAATCTGGAGATTAGCCGATGACCACTGTTCCTTCCATTAGCATGGTGAGCCTTGGCGTCGGCGACGTGGCGTTCTCCGCCCGGTTTTATGAGGCCCTCGGCTGGCGCACGGCCAGCCAAAGCCAGGAGAGTGTTCGCTTTCTGATCGGGCACAACCTGGTGCTCGGCTTGATAGGCCGGGCCGAGCTTGCCGAAGATGCCAATGTCGAAGAGGCCGGGGAGGGGTTTCGGGGAGTTACACTGGCCGCCAATCAAACATCGCGGCAAGCGGTTGACGCGTTCTTCGCCCGCGCAACACAAGCCGGCGCCGGGGCCATCAAGGAACCCACCGAAGCATCCTGGGGCGGCTATTCCGGTTATTTCAGCGATCCCGATGGCCACCTGTGGGAAGTGGCCCACAATCCCTTCTTCCGTACCGACCAACACGGCATTTTCGACCTGGATACCCCGCCAGCGGCGCCCGGGTTGTGAAAACCGCCCTGTCGCCGGAACTGCGCAGTGCCAGAGGGCACACGGAGCGCCAGGCTCATTCCCGACCGCCCCCCAATGTGCCGGAACCTCTCAATTCCATGGCGCGCAATGGTCAATTCCCGGCCGCGGCATCCCGCGCTGCTCCCGTACGATGTTGACTGATCCTCTTTTCTACCTGGTGGCGGTGCCGGGAGTCATGTTGTACGGCATCGCCAAGGGTGGTTTCGCCGGGCCCGCGGCGGTGCTGGCGGTGCCGCTGATGGCCCTGGTGATGCCTCCCTCCCAGGCGGCGGCCATACTGCTGCCGATCCTGGTGGTCATGGATGTCGTGGTGGTGAAAACCTATTGGAAAATTTTCGACATGCGCGCGCTGCAAGTACTGCTGCCGGGAGCCCTGGCCGGCATCTTCCTGGGGTACCTGAGTTTTGAGTACTTGAACGATGCCCATCTGCGAATCATTGTCGGGCTGCTGTCACTGGTCTTCGGCGCGCAGAACCTGTGGCGCTTGAGTCCGCCCAGCCCGCCCGGCTACCAATTCGCCAGCGGTTCGATGTTCGGCGCCATCGCCGGTTTCACCAGCTTCAGCATCCATGCCGGCGGGCCCCCGCTTACCATGTACCTGATGCCCAAGCGTCTCGACCCACTACTGTTCGCCGGCACCTCGGGTATATTTTTTGCCGTGGTGAACGCGGTCAAGCTGCTGCCCTATTATTCCCTCGGCCAACTCGGCGCCGCCAACCTGGTTGCATCACTGGTGTTGGTTCCGCTGGCGCCACTGGGAGTCGCCATCGGTCACTGGGCAGTGCGGCGCACCGAGCCCGGCAGGTATTACTACATCATCAGTTTCTTTCTGATGGTGCTGGGGGTGACACTGTTGTGGGAGGGCGCTAGCGCGCTGTTGCGGGTCTAGGAGCCTGCACCGACCCTGTTTCTCCTACCTGTAGTGGATCAACAGACGCTCGGCAAAAAAGACAGGCGTGTCTTTCTTCACCGGGTGCACCAACAGCAAGTCCAAGTGCATGTCGCCGGGAAGTTGGGCCAGGGGAAAAATCACCGGCTCTTCCTCCAGGTTGAATTCGCCCAGGTCAGCGCCGTTCAGTTGAATTCTGCTGCAACACGGAATGTCATCGGCGTAGTCGCCATGCAAGTGGATTTCCAGCCACCGCCAGGCCGGCAGTGTGGCCCGCAGCGGCAGGCGAAATTTCACCAGGGAACGGTTGCCCAGACTCCAGTGGCCATGCTTTTCATAGCCTGACCAGCCAGGCCCCAGATACTGCGCCAGATACTGCCGTACCTGGGCGCCATCAAAGCATAAGGGGTAGTCCTGCAGTTGCCTGAACCAGTCCAGGATTTCTTCTACCCGGGATGTCAGCTCGGGGTCATCCAGCCCCTGTTCCGCAGTTACTTGGGGGGGCTGGTCAAGCAATTTTCGGGATACCCCGTATTCTTCAATCAGCCGGCGGTTATTCGGCCGGTAGAAGTCGCGCATTGTGGCCACTTCCCCGGCATTGTAAAAATGGCGCTGACCTTGACCGTGCGTGCGTATCCGTACTAACAGGCTGTCAATAAAAGATTTCAGTTCCCGTTCATCGGGTGATTGTTCCGCGGCAAAGCGTTCGACAGCCAGCGCGCTCGGCACATCGAGGCTGGTATTGATATCCGTATCGTGGAACACGAACCCCTGGTCTGCTTCGCAACCCAGGCGCTGCAAAAGATCGGCCACCACATTGCCCCGGGGAAAATCTTCCCGAGCAAAAAATACCGGCTCACAGACCAGCCCCGGGAATATTTTCTCCCAGCGCTTGAGCGTGGCGTAGTAATCCCGCGTTTCATGCAGGGGCGCCTGGCCCGCAAGGGGGCGAAGGGTGTGGATTTCCCGGCTTTTTATTCGCTGCAATTCACCGCTCTGAATAATTTCGGCCTGTTCCCGCAAATAAAAAATGATGCGGACCTGCCAGGGCGCGAGGGCCGCCGCCAGTTTTTCCAGCTTTTCCTCCTCGAGAAAATGCGCGCCCTCGTAGCTCAACAATACCTTTGGCTGATACCTGCCCCTGGTACGGATGTCGTGGATGAGGAGATCGAGCTGGTCCATGCGGAATAGATCGGCGTGCCCATGTTCTCTGTTGAAAAAAACTTCCGGCACATGCACGCCGCGGCTGCGCAACCAGGACCGGTTGGCGTAAAGATGCGTTTGAATCGCCGTGCTGCCGGCCTTGTCGGAACCAATGTGCAACACCACTTCCCGATCTTCATCGGCCACTGATGGCAGAGTGCCGGCGGGGCGCTGCAACACCATCACCAGGGTTCTCCATTGGTCTTCCGGCATGTGCTGTAATTGCTCCGGGTTGTCCAGGCACGCGGAAAAGTGGAAAGCGGCAACTTGCGCACCTATTTGCCCGGCCAATTCGAACAATTCCGCGGCGGTAAAATCCCGGTACTCGTGATGCCTGTCCCAATTGCCGCTGCCCGGCGGATAATACGGGGCCGGGTTGAAGCCCTCCCGCAGCGCCTGCCGCGCCTCGGCCGCCAAAAAATTTCTGCTGCTGATCACCAGGAAACCACCCGGCGCCAGGCCGTGCAGCAAACCGGCCAACACCTCCTCGGGGTTGGCCTGCAAGACCGACAGCACTTCGGTGCAGAGAACCAGTTGAAAACCCTTGATGGCGCCGGACTCCAGAACCTGGCGGGCATCGGGCGCGTTCAAATCCAGCATATGCACATTTTTGCAAGCGGCGATCTGTCGGCATCGCTCCGCGGTATAGCCTGGGTAATCGGCAGAGACGGGTCGCTCCAACACCTCCAAATGCAGTTCGGGAAACAGTTCGGAATAGAGATTGGAGAAGGCCGATACCCCCACCTCCAGCATCCGGGGGCGCTCAAATTGAGACGCCAGCTCCGCCACGATGTTGGCCAGTTCGAAGAATCGCTCGCGGTGGTGCTGGCAATAGTCCGCCTGGCCGACAATCCGGTAGGCCGGGTAGTTGGGCAGGTTTTTCCAGGCCCGGTCAAACACCGGCCGAGGCAAGCTGGACAGCGCTCGCAGGCGCCCGTTGAGCGCCTCGTAGTCCTCGGCCAGCCAGCCCCGGTAGCGGGAAACCTCCAGTGGCTGAAACCAGGCCCGGCTGCGCCCAAACTCCGCAGGGTTCATCACTTGGCCGGGCTGACCAGTCGCTGTGGCGCCGGGCGCAAGGTGGCCGCCGGAACGTTTTGTACCCGCCCCGGCCTTGCTTCGAACGGGCAGGCTCCGCTGCAACGCCGTGATGAAACGGCGCCAAACACCCGGATTCCGGGTCTCCCGCTCAACACGCTTGCCGCTTTCACCGGAGTTGCTGTTGCGCCGCAACATGCGCCTGACCTCGTTTACTTCCGGCGGCTATCTTACCTGAACGCCACGCCACGGCGAGTGTTTCGGAGACGCTTTTACTTGCCAAAATCTCCGCAGTCAGGTAAACAGACAATAATACGACTATTCTCTGTTTTGGAGCTTGCAGCATGTTTCAAAGTTCGGATATACATACAGTGACGGAATTCAGCCGCAAGCCGGCCGAGCACATCAAACGCTTGACCGAAAGCAAACGGCCAGAGATTCTGACCGTGAACGGAAAAGCCGCGGTAGTCGTCCAGGATGCCGAAACATACGAAAAAATGGCCGCCTTGGCCGACTATGCGGAGAGCCTTCAAAATATTCGTCAGGCCCTTTCGGAACAGGGCAGGCCGCTGAGCGAGTTCAGCAAGGAATTTGAAGCCCGGCACGGGTTCAGTCGTTGAAGACATTTCGCGTGGAGATCAAACCAACGGCTGAATACGACCTTGAACGCCGTTATCTGCAAATAGCCGAAGATTCCCCACAAAATGCGCTCCGATAAAAAAGGGGTCAGAGCCCTTTTTTCCGCTCTGACCCCTTTTTTCCGCTTTTTTCCGTGGAGACCAGCGCCCTCGCGCCGTAGGGGCCGCACATGTGCGGCCCGCGGGCCCTGTGCCCGGAGGGTGCGCCATGGCGAGCCCCTACGGATGGTCTGCCCTGTTATGCAGCAAGAAAAGGGGTGGGTTACGGGGTGAGCTGCCCGAGTATTTCCGAGTAGCGGCGCGCTTCCTCCAGGCGCCCGGCCTCTCTGCAGTAATTGACCAGGGCCATCAGGATGTCGGGGTTTTCCGGTGCATCGCGGTGAATTTGCTGCAATTGCTTGATGGCTGCGCCGGCCTCACCGCTGTCGTGCAGGGCGATGGCGTACACATAGCGGAACTGCACCCCGCTGCGTTCCAATTGCGCGGCTTCCCGCAGGTGGACCAGGGCCTGTTCACGCCGGCCGGCGCGAACCTCCAGCAGCCCCAGGGCGTGCCAGACGGCGCCCTGCTCCGGCGCGACGCCAGTGGCCTTTTGTAACAGAACCCGCGCTTCGCTTTCCCTCCCCAGACTGCGGTACAGGTCCGCCAGGTTCAACAGCGCCGGAACCAGGTGCGGATCGATACGCAAGGCTTGCAGGTAAGCTGCCTCGGCTTCCGGCCATTGCCGGCGGGCGCGGTGCAATCCCGCCAATTGCAGTTGCGCCCCCGGCATGTCCGCATCCTGTGCGAGCACCTGTTCATACTCGGCATAAAGCGCTTCCAGCATCTGGCGGTCAGCCGGATCCAGTTGCGCTAGCGGAATATCCGCCAGCACCCGCGCCAGTTCCACGCGCACCGCACGAGACGGGTCGCCGAGCATCGGCTTGAATACTTGCCAGCGCTGTTGCGGCGCCGGAAAATCCAGCGACCGCACTGCCGACAGGCGCAGCAGGGGGTCGGCAGATTGCAGCAGTTGCCGGGCGCTTTGCCAGGTCTCCCGGCGGTCGAATTGCCCCAGTTCCACCATGGCGGTAGCCCGCCAGATAGATGCTGATTCGGGGTCGAGCGCCAGTTCCTGCAATGCGGGTATAGCGCGTGCATCCCCCCGCCGCGCCTGCGCCATGGCCCGGGCCGGGTGCGTGCCGGTATCGTCGAAGTCCACACCCCATTTGCGCAACGCTTCCAGCGACCAGGCGGCGTCCCGGTCCTGATGGCACTGGTTGCAGGCATTGGGGGTGTGCATCACCACGCTCAGGTCCGGCCTTGGAATGCGCATGCTGTGGTCCCGGCGCGGGTCCACCACCATGTAGGTGGTTTCCGGCATGTGGCAATTGACGCAGAGGCTGCCGCCGGAACCGGCCGGGTGGTGGTGATGGCTGGCGGCGGCGTAGACATCGGCGCGATGACACTGAGCGCAGACGCCGTTGCCCGGCGCCCGCAACTGGTTGCTGTGTGGGTCGTGGCAATTGCTGCAAACCACTCCGGCCTGATGCATCCTGCTTTGCAAAAAGGAGCCGTATACATAGACTTCATCCCGAATCTGACCGTCCGCATGGTAGAGCGGTTGTGCCAGCAGGCTGGGAAGATGGGTGTCGAGCAAGTGCCCGCCATATTGGTAACTGCCCAGATTGCTGCGGCGTGAGTGGCAGCGCCCGCAACTTTCTACCTGCCGGGAGGACTCTGCCAGTAACTGCTGCTGGAGGTTCACCGCCGTTGGTGGCCGGGAGGTCACCCCCAGGGGCTGCTGCCGGGAGGACTCTGCCAGTGACTTTTGCTGGAGGTTCGCCGCTGTTGGTGGCTGGGAGGTCACCCCCAGTGGCTGCTCCCGGGAGTTCTCCGTCGATGGCAGCCGTCGGCGGGCAATACTTTCCCCCTCGGGAAAACGCCACGACCCACGGGCAGCGAGGTCCACTGGCAGGTCGAACTGCCCGGCGGCGCTGAGCCTACCAGCCCGAGCGCTTTCAACATGCGCCTGGCCGGGGCCGTGACAGGCTTCGCAGGCCACATTCAGCTCTGCCCAGGTGGTGTGGTAGGTGTTGTTGTCCGCCACAAAATTTTTCTGTAAATCGGTGCTGTGGCATTCCGCGCAGCGGCTGTTCCAGTTGTGATACGGCCCGCTCCAGTGCAACGGGTCCTCGGCGTCAATACCCTGCTCCGGGTAGAGGTGAAACCAGCGCTGGCCGCCCTGCTCCGCCGGCCGGCTGTCCCAGGCAATGCTCAGGGCATTGAGACGGCCGCCGGGCAACGCCAGCAAATACTGTTGCAGGGGGTAGACGCCGAACACGTATTCGACCCGATAATCCTCCAGCTTTCCCGAAGGGCCATCGGTGCGCACCCGGTAGCTGTCGCCCTGGCGAAAAAAACGGCTTTCAATGCCGTTGTAGAGAAACCGGGCATCCTCGAAATCGCCCAGTACGGTCTGCTCGGCAGCCCGCTGCATGGCCAGCGCATGATGTGAGCCAAGCCAGTCCCGGTACTGCTGCTGGTGACAACCGGCGCATTGGGCCGCGCCGGTAAACTGACTGCCAGGCTTGGCCTGCGGGGGCTCGGCAACGGCGCTGCCGGCGAGCAGGACAGCGGCTGTCAACAGCCACCAGGGCCGGAGCTGAGCCACGCTTCTAACCCGCATATCTCACCAACGTTCGTCGCGAGGGCGTTGCAGCGCCGCTGTGGCGGGGCGCACGGACGGAAAGACGCTGAAGGCATAGTTGACACTAT
>JAPOQD010000092.1 GCA_026710905.1 Halieaceae bacterium | reverse complement strand
GCCGTTTGACCCCCCCGTGTGGCGGGCCGTCCACACGGGTCGCACTGGTGCGCCCGGCGCCTCCAACAGCCTTCAATGTCTTTCCGTCCGTGCCCCCCGCCACAGCGGCGCTGCAACGCCCTCGCGACGAACGTTGGTGAGATATGCGGGTTAACCAGTCTGGCGGCCGTTTTGGTCCATGGATGATTGCCTTGTTCTGGGCCACCGTCCTGGTCATGCTTACACTGTATTTTTCCGGACTGCTGGATACCCGGCGCAATCCCAATCGCAATCTCTCACTGGTTACCAGCGCCGGCGGCTCCGCCGAGGTAGTGTTGCGCCGTAACCGCTCCGGACACTATCTGGCCAACGGCGCAATCAATCAACAGACGGTGGAGTTTCTGGTGGATACCGGCGCCACCTTGGTGTCCATGTCGGCTTCCAGCGCCGACCGACTCGGGCTGCAACGGGGCGCCCCCACCACCAGCCTTACCGCCGGCGGGGTGGTGCACAGTTGGCTGGTGACGTTGGACAGCGTACAGATCGGTCCCATCCAGCGCCGCGACGTACGCGCCGTGGTAGTGCCGGGCATGCCGGGCGACGTAGTACTGCTGGGCATGTCTTTCCTGGACGGCCTGGAAATGGTGCAGCGCGACGATACCCTGATCATCCGCCCCCCAGGATAATCAATGCGCTTGCTGCTCCACATCGGCACCGACAAGACCGGCACCAAGGCGATTCAGCAACACTTGTATTTGAATCGGGATTGGCTGCAGTCCCGGGGTGTCTGTATTCCCGGCGCCGGACTGGGGGCTGGTAATGGCCATGCAGCCCTGTTCGAACCCCATGATGCGCGGCGCCTGTCAGCCTTGGCGGAGGAACTGAGGCTGGCCCGGCGGCAAGGTTTTCGGCTGGCGGTACTGTCCTGGGAGGGGCTGCACAACTTTTCCGGCTACCGCATCCGCCGCTTGCGCCGAAGCCTGCCCGTGGAGGAAATTACCGTGCTGGTCTATTTGCGGGAACAGGCCGCTATTGCCCAGACAGGATATCTGCAACTGGTCAAGGAACTGCAACACCGGCTGCCCGTGGAATCAGTGGAACAGCCCAGGGGCTTGTTGCAGCGGCTGTATTCACAGCGTATCCGTCTGCACCCGTCACGTAATTATTTTCGCCTGCTGGAACGTTGGCGCAGGGCACTTCCGCAGGCGAATTTCGTGGCCAGGGTGTATGACCGGGAACGTCTCTATCGAAACGATGTGGTGGACGATTTTCTATTGCAGTTGGCGCTGAAAACCGGCGCCGGTTTTGTGCGTCTGCCCGACAACGTCAATACCAGCCTTGATGTGGAAACTGCGCTGTTGTTGCAGGAGTGGCGGCGGCATGGCATGAGTGAAGCCGATTTGCGGCGGCGCATCGATGTATCCCTGTCCACCATCGCAGCCGGTGGCGGCGGCCGCAGGCATTTCCTTTCCCAGGCCGGCGCAGCGGCCATCCGTTCCTACTACGACGCCGCCAATCGGCAACTGGCCCGGCATTACCTGGCCGGCCCGGCCGCTGGCTTCGACCTGGAAAAACCCTGCTGGAAGCTGGACGATAATCGGGCCCAGACCGAGCGGCTAAAGCAGCGAGCCGCTGAAATAGAGGCCGTGGATACAACGCCCAGCCATAGCGGCCCCCCCTTGCGCGGACCCGCCATGAAACAGGGGGCGTCGCTATATAGCGGTTGGCAGACAGGGGAGAGCTGGGGCCGCTGGAGCGCCGGCGACGAGTCACGCTTGCGGCTGAGGCTGTGGCGCCAACATCTGCTACCCGTTCACTGTGGGGTGCGGATTTTCATCAAGGGGCGCTATTACGGCGAAAACGAGCTTACCAGGGTACTGATCAATGGCCAGGACCTGGGAGAACATCACCTGGGCCAGCATCATCCCGGCCTCGAATTGGCCTTGTCCAGGCTGTTGCCCCACGAAGTCCTGGACATTGTGCTGCAACACCAGCACCCAACCAGCCCGCGCTTAAGGGAGCAGACCAGGGACAAACGGGAACTGGCTTTCGGGATCGAGAGTATCGGCTGTTGTCTGTATCCCGCGGCTGGCTTCGATGAAACCTGACCCGCGTATTGCACCAACGT
>JAPOQD010000087.1 GCA_026710905.1 Halieaceae bacterium | reverse complement strand
GCGCCTGACCGGCGCGACAACGCGGACCATATGCCGAAGGCGGTCGTAACCGCCGGGTCCACCTCCGCTCCCATGCGCCACCGGCCGCTGACGCCCTGGCCGCAGACCGTCATTTACGAATGTCACGTAAAGGGCTTTACCCGGCTACATCCGGATATCCCGGAATCTTTGCGCGGCGCCTTTGCGGGCCTGGCCCAGCCCAGGGTCATCGACTATCTGAAGGCGCTGGGAATCACTTCGGTGGAACTGATGCCGGTGCACGCCTTCATCAGCGAATCCAATGTGCTGAACAGGGGACTGGTGAACTACTGGGGCTATAACAGTCTGAATTTCTTCTGTCTTCATTCCGGCTATCTTGGCGCCGGCGGTGCGGTTGATTTTCGTGAAATGGTCGATCGCTTTCACGACGCCGGTCTGGAAGTCATTCTCGACGTGGTGTACAACCACACCTGTGAAGGTGATCACCTTGGTCCCACGCTCAGTTTCAAGGGCATAGATAATCTGACCTACTACCAGTTGTTGCCCGGCGACAGGCGTTTCTACATCAACGACAGTGGTTGCGGGAACACTCTCAACATCGCGCATCCACAGGTGCTGCGGCTGATCATGGACAGCCTGCGCTATTGGGCCGGTGAAATGGGAATCGACGGCTTCCGTTTCGATCTGGCCGCCGTACTGGGCCGCAAGGAACGCGGTTTTGATCCTTACGCACCGATTTTCCAGACAGTGGCCCAGGACCCCGTACTTGCCGGAGTCAAATTGATCGCCGAACCCTGGGATATCGGCCCCGGCGGGTATCAACTCGGTGGATTTCCTGCCGGCTGGAGCGAGTGGAACGACCGCTATCGTGATACCATTCGCCGCTTTTGGCGCGGTGACTCAGATCAGTTGCCGGAACTCGCACGCTGCCTGCACGGCTCGGGCGACCTGTTTGAACATGCTGGACGCCGACCCTGGGCGAGCATAAACTTTGCGGCGTCCCACGACGGTTTCACATTGCGCGATCTCGTCAGCTTCGAGCAGCGCCATAACGAAGCGAACCATGAACAGAACAAGGATGGGCATGGCAGTAATTACGGCGACAATCAAGGCGTGGAAGGTCCAACCGACGATCCCGAAGTCGATGCGAGACGCTGGCGCCGACAGCGAAACTTCTTGACGACGTTGGCCGTTTCGCAAGGCGTACCGATGATTACCGCGGGAGATGAATTCGGCCGCAGCCAGTCGGGCAACAATAATGCCTGGTGTCACGACAGCCGTCTTAACTGGATTGACTGGGAAGGAATAACGTTCCACGGCCGGTCTTTGCAGCAATTCACTCGCAGATTACTGGAATTGCGGCGGCGCTTCCCGGCCTTGCAGGCCGGAGAATACCGGCATCACCCCGACGGGACCGGCGACGACGGTATCCAGTGGCTGACCGGTCAGGGGAATCCGATGAGTGACGAAAACTGGCATGAGCAGGAACGCAGGGTACTTGGCTATCTGCTGACCGAAGGTGGCGAGCCGGACTCGCGACACCTGCTGGTCATCTTCAATGCCTCGCGCCATGCCGAAAGTTTCCGCTTGCCGGCCCGGCCCGAAGGAATCTGGGAAATGATTATTGATACTGCCGCCATGGAACGGGAAAAGGTGGAAGCGGAATTCTCTGCCGGCGCCAGCATCGAACTGCCTGCCCAATCGATTAAAATTCTCGGCAATCCGCCCCTTGAATCAGGCGAACCCGCGATAGAGGGCGAACCATCATGAATGAAAATTCGCATGCGCCTGTCGACTCGGCCGAAGACATCAGCCGTGATCTGAAACGCCATTTTGAGTACACTCTCGGCCGCGACGAGATCGGCGATTCTCACCATTACCTGTATACCGCACTGGCAATAACCGTGCGCGATCGCATGATCGGCCGCTGGCGCGCCACTCGCGAACGCTACCGCCGGGAACAGGTCAAACGCGTTAACTATCTGTCCATGGAATTCCTGATGGGTCGAACATTGACCAACGCCTTGCTCAATTTGCAGCTCGAGGACGAAGTGCGGGAGGCGGTCAAGGCGTATTCCTGCCGGCTGGAACAACTGGAAAACGAGGAAGCGGACGCCGGTCTCGGCAACGGCGGACTCGGACGTCTGGCGGCCTGCTTTCTGGACAGTTGCGCAACGCTGGAAATTCCCGTCACGGGATATGGCATCCGTTACGAATACGGCATGTTCCGCCAGACGATTCAGGACGGCAATCAGGTGGAACAGCCCGACCCCTGGCTGCGTTACGGCAATCCATGGGAAATCGAAAGCCCCGATGACAGCAGACTGGTCAAGTTTTTTGGCCGTCTCGAAAAACAGGTCGACAAATCCGGTGAATTACAGGTGCGTTGGGTCGATACCACGGATGTGCTCGCCGTCCCCTACGACCTGCCGATTCCCGGCTACCGTAACGATACGGTAAATACCTTACGCTTGTGGAAGTCCGAGGCGACAGACAAGTTCAATCTGGAAGAATTCAACGCAGGCAGCTACACAGACGCGGTCGCGGCAAAAAATCTCGCTGAGCAGATCACCATGGTGCTCTACCCAAACGATGCCAGCGAGGCCGGCAAGGAATTGCGCCTGCGGCAGCAATATTTCCTCGCTTCGGCGAGCCTGCAGAACGTGATCTGGCGCTGGCGCCGGGATCATGGCGAGGATTTCAGCAGCTTCGCGGAAAAATGCGTGTTCCAGTTGAACGATACTCATCCTACGATAGCCATTGCTGAACTGATGCGCCTGCTCATGGACGATCACGGGCTGGGCTGGAACGAAGCCTGGGACATTACTACGAGTTGCATGGCCTACACGAATCACACTTTACTGCCGGAAGCTCTGGAAGTCTGGCAGGTCGGTCTGTTTGAGCAATTGCTTCCGCGCCTGCTCGATATCATCTATGAAATAAACGAGCGTTTCCTGGCCACGGTCGAAGATCGATGGCCGGGTGACGCCGAGCGCCGCGAACGCATGTCGATCATCAGCGGCGGCGACTGGCCCGTCATCAGAATGGCCTTTCTCGGTATCGTCGGCAGTTATTCGGTCAACGGCGTTTCTGAATTGCACAGCGATCTGCTGACCCAAACCCTGTTTCGCGATTTTTTCGAATTGTGGCCCGAAAAGTTCAACAGCAAGACCAATGGCGTTACTCCAAGGCGCTGGCTGGCACATTGCAATCGGGGTTTGAGCAGGTTAATCACCGAAACGATCGGCAACGGCTGGATTCGCGATCTGGACGAATTGAAGGCCTTGCGCGCCCATGCCACCGACAGCGAATTCAGCCGCCGTTTCATGGCCGCCAGGCGTGAGAACAAGACGCGGCTAAAAGACCTCGTGCGGCGTGAATGCGAGGTCGAATTCGATGCCGAGTGGTTGTTCGACGTGCAGGTAAAACGGATTCACGAGTACAAGCGGCAATTGCTGAACGTGTTGCACATCATTCATGTCTACGATCGCATTTTGCGCGGTGACACCAACGGCTTGCAGCCGCGCTGCGTTCTGATCGGCGGCAAGGCGGCGCCGGGCTATGTCATGGCCAAGCGCATCATCAAGCTGATCAACAACGTCGCTGCCGTGGTCAACCGCGAAAACGCTTGCAAGGACTGGTTACGGGTCGCATTCCTGCCTGATTACCGGGTCACTTCCATGGAGGTGATCTGCCCCGGCACGGACCTGTCGGAACAAATCTCCACCGCCGGCAACGAAGCTTCGGGCACCGGCAACATGAAATTCATGATGAATGGGGCGGTTACGATCGGAACTCTCGACGGCGCCAATATCGAGATTCTAGAGGCGGTGGGAAAGGAGAACTTTTTCCTGTTCGGACTGACAGCGAACGAGGTGCGCGCGGCGCGCCTGTCATATCGGCCTGATGAAATCATCGCCGGCGACAGCGATCTCACGCAGGTGATTAACCTGATCGACAGCGGACATTTCGATCTGTCCGAATCGGGCCTGTTTCAGGATATCATCGCCGCTGTCCTCAGCCCCCATGAACCCTGGATGACGGCAGCGGATTTTCGTGGATTCGTAGATGCCCAGGTCCGGGCCGGGATGGCATTTGCGGACAAATCGCTCTGGTCGCGGATGAGCATTGCGAATGTGGCGTCAAGCGGCCGCTTTTCCAGTGATCGTACTATCAGAGATTATCGGGACGGTATCTGGTTCGCTGACAAGAGAAATTAACCAACCACCGGAGGCAAGAACATTGCAAAAACCATTGCAGGGCAGATCACCCCGAAGCCGTCTGACGCGCGCTACTTTGGCGCTCATCCTCGCCGGCGGTCGCGGTTCCCGATTGTATGAACTGACTAACTGGCGGGCGAAACCGGCGCTGTATTTCGGCGGCAAGTACCGCATTATCGACTTCCCTCTTTCGAATTGCATCAACTCGGGCATCCGCCGCATCGGCGTATTGACCCAGTACAAGGCGCATTCGCTGGTTCGGCACCTGGTGCGCGGCTGGAGCCATTTCAAGAAGGAACTTGGGGAATTCGTCGAAGTGCTGCCGGCTTCTCAGCGATACTCGGACGACTGGTACCAGGGCACAGCGGACGCGATCTATCAGAATCTTGATATCATCCGCGCCGAACAGCCGGAATTCGTCTTGATTCTGTCCGGCGATCATGTGTATCAGATGGATTATTCCCAGATGTTGATGGATTTTGCGAAAAGCGACGCCGACATGTCGGTATGCTGTCTGGAAGTGCCGGTTGAAGAAGCGGCGAATGCCTATGGGGTCATGCAGGTTGACGCAAACAACCGGGTCACCGGCTTCGAGGAAAAACCCGCACATCCCACGCCGGTTCCCGGCAACGACACGCTTACGCTGGCCTCGATGGGCAATTATGTTTTCCGCACGGAGTTTCTGTTCGAGCAACTCATCAATGATTCGAGAAATCCCGAGTCGAGCCACGATTTTGGCAATGACATCATTCCCTCGCTGATCAACGATCACCATGTCAGGGCCTTTGCCTTTCGTGAGGAGGAGACCGACGAACGGGCCTACTGGCGCGATGTCGGCACGCTGGATACGTTCTGGCAGGCGAATATGGAAATGATCAGCGCTGAGCCACAATTAAATCTCTACGATCCGCACTGGCCGATATGGACCTACCAGGAGCAATTGCCACCGGCAAAATTCGTGTTCGACGAAGAAGACCGTCGCGGCATGGCAGTGGATTCCATGGTTTCCGGTGGCTGTATCATTTCCGGCGCCGTGGTGCGGCGTTCCCTGTTGTTCAGCAACGTTCGCGTGCGTTCCTACAGCACCGTGGAGAATTCGGTGATCTTGCCCGGCGCCGATATCAGTCGGCATTGCCACCTGAAAAACGTGATCGTCGACCGGGGCTGCTGGGTCCCCGACGGCATGGTCATCGGTCACGACCGGGAACAGGACATCGCCAGCGGCTTCCGCGTTTCCCAGAACGGTGTGGTTCTCGTGACCCGGGGCATGTTGGGACAGCCAGAGGGGTATGTTTAACCAGGGTACAATGAAGAAATGAGTATGATAAAAACCATCGAAACCACCCCTTACGCTGGCCAGAAACCAGGTACTTCGGGCTTACGCAAAAAAGTCACTGAATTCACCCGGGTGCATTATCTGGAGAACTTCGTACAGGCGATTTTCAACATGCTTGGTGATTGCCAGGGCAAGCGGCTCGCGGTTGGTGGCGATGGGCGATATTACAATCGCCAGGCCATTCAGATCATCGCCAGGATGGCGGCAGCCAACGGCTTCAGCAAATTGCTGATCGGGCGGGATGGAATCCTCTCGACGCCGGCGATGTCCTGCATAATCCGCAAGTATGGAACCGACGGCGGCATCATACTCTCGGCGAGCCATAATCCCGGCGGGCCAGACGCGGATTTTGGCGTGAAGTTCAACGGCGCTAACGGCGGCCCCGCGCCGGAAGCGGTAACGGAGAAGATCTATCGGCACACCTTGACCATCGACAAGTACCTGACGATCGAAGCCGACGAAATAGATCTTGAAAGGATCGGGCGGAGCGAACTGGGCGGCATGGAAATCGAGATAATCGATCCCGTTGCCGACTACGCGGACTTGATGGCCTCGATCTTCGATTTTGAAAAAATCTCACAATTGCTCACCAACCGCCGCTTCCACATGTGCTTTGACGCCATGCACGCGGTCACCGGCCCCTACGCCAGGACGATACTGGAAGAGCAGCTTGGTGCGGAACCTGGAACCGTGATCAACGGCGCACCCAGTGAAAGTTTCGGCGGCATACATCCGGACCCGAACCTGGTCCATGCGCGTGAACTGGTCGAACGAATGAATGGTGATGCGCCGCTGGCTTTCGGTGCGGCTTCGGACGGAGACGGTGATCGCAACATGGTGCTGGGTAGCGGTTTCTACATCAATCCCTGCGATTCTCTTGCGGTGCTCGCCGCTAACGCCGGGCTTGTTCCGAAATATCAGGAGGGCCTTGCCGGCGTGGCGCGGTCCATGCCGACAAGCCGGGCGCTGGACCGGGTGGCGCGAGTCCTGGAAATCCCCTGTTACGAGACTCCTGTAGGCTGGAAGTATTTTGGCAATCTGATGGACGCAGATAAGATCACTATCTGCGGCGAGGAAAGCTTTGGCACAGGTTCGAGTCACGTCCGGGAGAAAGACGGCTTGTGGGCGGTGCTGTTCTGGCTTAATATCATCGTCAAGTCGCGCAAACCGGCGCGTTCCATCGTTCGGGAGCACTGGTCGCAATTCGGTCGCGATTATTTCACCCGGCACGACTACGAAGGACTCGACGCCGGGAGGGCCGGAGAAATGATCAGTCGCCTGCGCGAAGGTGTATCGGGACTCCCGGGGCGGCAGGCGGGAGAATTGAGTATACAGGCCGCGGACGATTTCACCTACACCGATCCGGTCGATGGCAGTGTCAGCGAAGAGCAGGGCGTGCGCATTTTCTTCAATGACGGCAGCCGCGCTGTTTTCCGATTGTCCGGCACCGGCACGTCGAACGCGACCTTGCGCCTGTATTGCGACAAGTACGAAACCGATCCTGCGCTTCTGGGGCTCGATACCCAGCGAATGCTCGCACAATCCCTGCAAGCGGCCGGCGAAGTCTCCAACATGGCCGAATTCACCGGACGAACGGCCCCTGATGTGATTACCTGATTAAAGGTGGCAGCGAAGTGAAAATCTGCATGTTTGCCGCTGAAAACGGCTCGATTCCCGGCGCGAAGATCGGCGGTCTTGGTGACGTGGTCAGGGATATTCCCCAGGCGCTGGTCGGCATGGGACACGAAATCGATGTCGTCATGCCCGGCTACCAGCACTTCGCCGGATTGACCGGCGCCGAACCGCAGCCCCCGCTCAAGGTCCCGTTTCGCCAGGAAACACTTCAGGTTGAAGTCAGTCACTTTCGTAGCCAGGACAGCGGCGTTCGTTGCTGGCTACTCGATTGTCCACTGTTCGCTGTCGGCGGGCCGGGCCGTATCTATTGCGACGATCCGCCGGAACGGCCGTTCGCTTCCGACGCGTCCAAGTTCGCGCTGTTCGGCGCCGCGGCCTGCCGACTGCTGGCCGAGAATCGGCTGGGAGATGTCGATGTCATTCATCTGCACGACTGGCACGCTGCCTTCGCCGCCTTGCTGATCCGCTTTGACCCGCGTTACGCGCGCATCGCCGACGCCCGGCTGGTAGTCACGATTCACAATCTGGCCATGCAAGGCATCCGGCCCTTTGCCCATGATGACTCTTCGCTGGAAGCCTGGTTTCCAGGACTGAAATTCAAGAGGAAGGTTATAGCCGACCCCAGATATCCGGACTGTTTCAATCCGTTGCGCGCGGCGATCAATCTCTGCGACAAGGTACACACGGTCTCGCCTGCCTACGCCAGGGAAATCCGCAAGAGCAATCAATCCGAGATCGGTTTCCATGGTGGCGAAGGACTCGAACGCGACCTGCAACGTGCGCATCAAGCAGGCAGGTTGAGTGGAATCCTCAATGGTTGCGAGTACGGCGAGCCAGCCCCTGGCTTGATTTCATCAGAAGAACTTGTCGATGCTGCCAGGCAGCAGGTCTTGCAGTGGACCGGCGACAGCCCTCAGGTGGAAAGCAGCCATTACATTGCCCTTGAGCGGCTGGAGCGATGGCGCCAACGACCCCCGGCGCATTGGATAACGTCGATTTCACGGCTGACTCCACAGAAAACGGCGTTGTTCGAGGTGGTGATTGAAAACGGCAGGACATGCCTGGAAAACATTCTCGCCGAACTGCCGCCGGATCACGTTTTTGTCCTGCTCGGAAGCGGTGACGCGGAGATTGAAGGATTTTTTACCCGCTGCGCCACCCGTTACGAAAATTTCCTGTTTCTAAAAGGCTATTCCGAACCCCTGTCGCAGTCTATCTACACTATTGGCAGCCTCTTTCTGATGCCAAGTTCCTTCGAGCCTTGCGGTATCGGTCAGATGCTGGCCATGCGCTCGGGCCAGCCTTGTCTCGCTCATCGTGTCGGCGGCCTGAAAGACACGATCAAAAACAATGTCGACGGTTTCACCTTTACCGGCCGCGACCAGGCTCATCAGGCCGCCGCCTTCGTACACAAATTCAGACAGGCGCTGTCGCTGATGCGCCAATCACCAGAGCGCTGGGAAGACATTTGCCGGGCCGCCGCCGCCTGCAGATTCAGTTGGGAGGATTCGGCGCGAGAGTATTGCGAGCAGCTATATGGCGATCGCTCCGCCGGCTGAGCTCAGCGAGCAGGTCCCAGTCGATATTCTTGAATTCCGTGTCGCTCAACCGCCAACTCCAGTTGCCGGTTATGGTTCCAGGCACATTGATTCGCGCCCGGGAGGACAGCGCCAGCAGATCCTGGACGCTGACAATAGCAGTTCGCGCTCGCGATGACATGACCAGTTCGAGCAAACGGGAAACCATTTCCGTCTTCTCGTCCGCCCAGGAAACATGTCTGCACAGGCGCCATTTCACGGCATTGTCGCAATCCTCTTCGAGCCAGCCACGGGCGGTGTTGTTGTCATGAGTGCCGAAATAGATCACCGAGTTTTCCCGGTGATTTTGCGGCAGGTAGGGATTGTCGGCATGGTCGTCGAAAAAGGCGAATTGCATCACCAGCATACCCGGCAGTTCATAATGGTCCCGAGCCTGCACCACATCGGGCGTTATGACGCCGAGGTCTTCCGCAACGACGGGCAAGTGTGGAAAAGCAGATTTGAGCGCGGCGAATAGTTCATGTGTCGGGGCCTGCCGCCAGCTTCCGTGAATCGCGGTTTCGCTGTGAATCGGAACTTCCCAGTATTGCACCAGGCCCCGGAAATGATCGATACGAACGATATCGAAAAACGCTAACAGGGCGCCCATGCGCCCGATCCACCAGTCAAAACCCCGCCGTTCCAGTTCCTGCCAGTCGTACAGTGGGTTGTTCCAGAGTTGCCCGTCCGGGCTGAAATAGTCCGGCGGAACGCCTGACACCGCAGTCGGCCGCTTGTCCTGATCTAGCTGATAGATTTCGCTGTCAGCCCAGACATCGGCGCATTCCAGGTTAGAATAGATGGGCATGTCGCCGAAGATCAACAGTCCTTTTTCATTGCAATAATTCTTGAGTTGCCGCCATTGCCGGAAGAAAAAGTACTGCTGGATTTGTCGGTGCTCGATTTCCGTTGCCAGCCGCCGTCTCGCATCCGCGAGCGCGGCCGGGTCGCGGTCACGCAGTCCGGCGGGCCAATCGGTCCAGGATTGCCCGGGGAATTCCGCCTTCAGCGCCATGAACAGTGAATAGTCATCCAGCCAGTTTTGCTGCTGTCTGCGGAAGTCCTCGAATTCATTTCGGCCGCCGCTTTGTGCAAGACGCGAAGCAGCCTTGTCCAGTGCTGCCATCTTGAATCTGCTGACCTGTTCGTAGTCGATGCGATTTGCCGGCAGATCATGGGGAAGAATTAACTCATCGTCCGTCAACAGTCCTGACTTGGCGAGAGTAGCCAGGTCGATCAGCAAGGGATTGCCGGCGTAATTGGAACAGCTGTCATAAGGCGACCCACCGGCCCCGGCGTTCGGTGGATTGAGCGGCAGTACTTGCCAATATCGCTGTCCGGCCGCCTGCAATTGATCCGCGAATCGGTAGGCGCTATTACCGAGGTCACCGATACCGAATCGCGAAGGCAGCGAAAAAATCGGCAGCAGCACGCCGCTGGCTCTGGCTGCTGACGGGGATGGAGCATCCTCTATGTGCAATTCGCACTATCCTTGCTGGATTTTACGGGGTAAGGAGAGTATAGGAGTAGCGGGGTCGGAGTAAAGTGCCGGAGTAAAACGCAAACACCTGTTTACCCCGGAACTGGAGAGCAGGCAGTGGCAAGCCCTGTTGGATAATCTTTGAGTTCATGATAGTAGTCTTACCGGCCACAACCAGCGTTGACACCGTTCTTCAGCTATATATCATTGCTATATACCAATATATTACCTATACTGACTGCATCTTTTATCTTATAAGTTCAGGAGGTCTCTGATGGCAACCGGTTCCGTATTTGAAAATAACCGCACTCAGGCCGTTCGACTGCCGGCTGAAACCCGCTTTCCGCCACAGGTTAAAAAAGTCAAGGTGCGGGTAGTAGGGTGTGATCGTGTACTGTCTCCGGTTGATCAGACCTGGGATAGTTTTTTCCTGGCGGATGACTGTGAGGACATTCGCATTGAACGGGGCGAACAAGGGATGCAGCAGGACAGGGATCCACTTGAATGATCAAGTACATGCTTGATACGGACATATCCATCTACATTATCAATGAAAGGCCTGTCAGTATTCTGGACACGTTTAATGAAAACGCTGAATTTTTGTGTATCAGCGCAATCACATTAGCGGAGTTGTTACATGGCGCAAAGAAAAGTAATAATCCGGTCAGAGCCTTGCGTCGCGTTGAGGATTTTATATCTCGTTTACACGTCCTCGAATATGGGCAAAGAGCTGCGCACCACTATGGTGAAATCAAAAGTGGGTTGGAACGGCAAGGTGCTGTAATTGAGCCCAATGATCTACATATAGCAGGCCATGCCCGCAGTGAAAGCCTGACACTGGTAACTAACAATACCAGTGAATTCAGACGGGTCGAAGGTCTACTTCTGGATAACTGGCTGACGGATTAGTGGGGTCGGAATAAAGTGCCGGAGTAAAACGCAACATTGCGACAAAAGCGGGACGTTATACTTCGGTACTTTACTCCGACCCCGGAACCTTATTTAAGCTGCTTTCGGTCTACAGCTCAGGCGCTCTCGTCCTGGGTTCGGAGAACTAAGTTGGATGTGAGCCACTCCGGCCAATATTGAGCAACTCCCACCTGTTGCCCGGACCATATTTTCACGATAACGTAGAAGTATACACGGCGGGTAGTATTGAGAGAACTGGGGGTGTTTTTCGTCCTGCTGATACAATAGATGGCCGACGGGTAAGGAACATGTCCCAAGAGGAACAAGCGATCAATATCTCAACTGCGCAAGACACCATCGATACGGCGCTCAGAAAAACAGACGAGATGAATCCGCAGGAAACCGATGGCGAATGGCTGGAAGTTGTCACTGTGGAGTCCGGCCCGTTTATCAAGGAGTGGGACATCGCGGAGTGCTGGCACTGGGACGAGTGGCCCGATAGAGAGAAACACTTTCCTGAAACCACCAGGCTGGATGTGGGAATAGACGCCGTAGCCACGCGCCGCAACGATGGTAAATACATCGCAATCCAATGCAAATCGCGCCGTCTTGACAGCGAGGGGCGCGGATCCTCAATCAATAACAACGAGATAGCAAAATTCGCGGCTGCATCCGCTTCAGATTTCTGGGCTGAGCGCTGGATCGTTACCAATGGCGACAATCCACTTGCCAGTGGCGCTACTCAGTCAGCGTCAATGCACTCGGAGCCCCTCAAGCTGGTCAACATCACAAACGATCTTCATCATCAGCGGCAGGCGGACGTTGCACCCCAGGAGGGCGATCACTGCCAGCCCAATCCCCAAGGTGAAGAACGGCTGCAAACAAAAACCTGCATGCAAAACGAAGCCGTCGCCAACAGCATCCGAATACTCAGGGAACAGGAACGCTCGGTGAGCGGTGGATTACCTGTAGGCGAGGCCCGAGGCAGAATCATTCTGCCCTGCGGAACGGGAAAAACGCGCATATCGCTTCGGATCATTGAAGAACTCTCGTCTGTGGGCGGACTATCTATTGTGCTGTGTCCGTCCATAGCGCTCGTTGGCCAGGTCAGGCGTGAATACTTGCAATACACCTCTGTTTCCATTGACGTGCTGGCGGTCTGCTCGGATGCCACGGCGGGCTATGACCCGAGCAAAGAAGGGCGCCGGAATGCCACGCTCGATCCGACAGTGGATAACAGCAATGTCAGCGCTTCCGAAGTGAAGGGCAAGGTGACCACCGATGCCGGCGAAATAGCGGACTGGATGTGCCAGAGTAGTCTGGATAACGGAATCAAGGTTCTCATCGGCACTTACCAGAGCAGCGCCAGAGTATCGGAAGCCCTGCTGAGCGCAGGTGTCAAGGCGAGTGTAGTGATTGCCGACGAAGCGCACAGAACGGCAGGGCTGAAGCGCAGAAACTCCAAATCCGCCACCGCCAGCAAAGAGGAAAAGCGTCTTCGCGACTTCACCGTCTGCCATGACAGCGACAGATTTCCTGTTACTTACCGCGTTTATCAGACGGCCACGCCGCGTATCTACGACGGCAAGCGGCCAACCGGCAATCCTGGCTGGATAGTACGTTCGATGGACGACGAGACCACTTTTGGGGTGGAGTTATACCGCAAAAGCTACCTCGAAGCTGTCCGCAACCGCTGGCTGTCCGACTACCGAATCATCGCCATGGGCATCAACGATCCCGAGGCGTTCAAGACAGCCAATATTCTGGCAAAGAACACGAAGAGCACGGGACACAACAAGCTGACGACCACGGATTATCTCCGCGGCTTGGCATTCGCGCTAACGATGGGTGGCGCCACCCAGGGCAAAGAAGTCGACATCAAGTCGTGCATTGCCTTCATGAACACGGTGGACAAGTCAAAAAATATGGCGGCGGACCTCCAATCCGCTAACGTTAAGAAATGGGTCTCACAATGGCTCAGCGAAAATGCGGACGGAAGGACGGTGTCCGATTACAGTCTCGAACACCTGGACGCTTCGAGCAACGCTGCTGCGCGTGAAACCGCGAAGGGACGGCTGGCTGCCGCTGACGCGGCGCACCCACACGGCATCATAAATGTGGGAATATTCGGAGAGGGCACCGATTCGCCGTCATTGAGCGCGGTGGCGTTTCTGGAAGCTCGCAAGAGTCCCATTGATGTCGTGCAGGCCGTCGGTCGCGCGATGCGTACCGCACCCGGCAAGGAACTGGGCTATATAGTCTGCCCCATACTGATTCCACCCACTGCCGACCCGGAGAAGTGGCTGAGCAATAGCGCCGCAGAGGAAGGGTGGCAGGAACTGGGGCAGATATTGCTCGCATTGCGCGCCCACGACCAGCGTATCGAAGAAAATCTTGAGGAACTCTTGCAGTTGTACATTCCCAAGCCGCCGCCGGTGGAGCGCACATTGGTGGCGGTCGCCTCGGGTGAAGGCAGGCGCATACAGTACGGCGAAGTCGAAGGTCCTCCCGGCGCCGCGCAGGAAGCAGTCGAGCAGGCATTGGCAGGCAAGTCCCGCACCGAAGCCGGCATATCGCCGATCGAAGGAATGCGCACCGACTATGGCGCAAGTGCATTGGTTCTTGACGCGCACGGTGATGCGGGCAGCAAAGAACCGACCGCCGAATACGATTCAGGCACAGTGGATCTGACTCAAGTCCTCACGGGGAAGAAAAATAGTGACGGGTCCGTTGAACTTCGCGCGAACTCGGTCACCCGCGACAAGCCCAAAGCAGGTGAGGCGAGGGGCATCGTCAACATTCAGAAAACCAAAGCCAAAGCCCGGAAGATGATAAATACCGGTGAGGGCGGTTATCGCGTGCAGTCGGGCAGCCATCGCAAACCCCGGAAGACCGCCAAAGAACGAGCGGAGGAAACGGGACAACTCATGCTCAAGCTAAGCGGACTGGAAGACTACGGCAGCGCCATAAAGATGAACCTGCTCTCGAAGTCCGGGCTTAGCGATAATCGAGTGATACGCGATTTGAATATTTTGGAGTCGAGCGTCACCGAAGCGGCTCATCATATGCGGGCGGATGGATTGCTTCCCGCGCTGAATCGGCACTTTGGGCTGGACCGGCTCAAGGAGACAGGCAAGAAACAGGCGGACGGCTGCACCATCGCCGCGCTGCTGATGATGAACGCCGCCATGCTGCACCAGCGCATCAGTAACGGTGGCTGGCTGGCGGGCATCAGTGACCTCTCCCTGATCAAGAATCAGGCCGATGTCGTTCGGAAGATGAGCCGTGAATGGGAGCGCATCATGCGCCACGACTTCCGTCCGGTGCTGGAACCTGCCCTCGAAGCCATCTATGCGGTCGAGACTACGGGCAAAACCGCCGGTCTGGAACGTGCCCTGCATCATCTCGCCGCGGAAGCGGAACGCATCGCCGAGACCTACGCGGACATGGGCGCCGACCACGCCGGGCCGCTGTTCAACCGTGTCATGGGTAACCAGGCATCCGACGGCGCGTTCTTTACCAGACCTGTCGCCGCCTCACTCGCCGCTCGATTGACGCTGGACGCCTGTGGAGACCTGAATTGGTCAGACCCCGAAGTCTGGCGGCGACACAAGACTGTGGATTTGGCATGTGGCAGCGGCACTTTGCTTGCAGCCATGCTTACCGACATGAAGCGCAGAGCTCTTGAGCAAGGCGCGGACGCCGAGACGCTGAACCAGCTTCAGAAACTGGCGGTCGAGGATGTCATCAAGGGCCTGGACATCAATCCCGTTTCGCTTCAACTCGCCGCGTCCCAGTTGACGGCAGGCAATCAGCGCGTCAGTTATCGGCGGATGGGGCTGCATCT
>JAPOQD010000035.1 GCA_026710905.1 Halieaceae bacterium | reverse complement strand
GGGGACCAGGTCACAACCTGCCCTGAAGAAGGCCTCCCGTTCCAGTGCTGTGCTGTCCAGGCGACGCTGCATGCGATCGGCGGCGCCCGTTACAGCCCAGGCATCGGCAAACGGTTCCAGTGCCTCGAATCCCACAGGCAATAATGCTCGACGATTGCTCACGGCATGCCTCCAGCGGCTTCCCGCGCCGCCTTGTAGGCCTGGACGCGGCTGTCCACCTCGTTGAACAGGTGCCTGCACAGCACTTCCTGCGACTGGAAGTGGATGTGTGAAAGTGCCCCGCTGGCCAGCCCCCGGTGACCCGCCTCTATGACCGCGCGGTCCTCAGAGTGAATGTCCTGCGCGGTAGCCAGTGAGAATTCACGCGCGAAGCGTCGGGAAGCACAGTCGTCCTCGCCAATCCAGTACAGCCGGATGACGCTGCGGGTGCGGTCTGCTGCAATGGGCATGATCCACTGGCAAAAGTGGGTTGTCGCAGTGCCCAATACAAACAGGTTGGGGAATACGCCGTAGTAATCCTTGGTCACCATATCCAGCTCATCGGCCATGGCGAACCGTGCGACTTTGGTAAAGGCCATCATCTGGAATGGCTTGGGCTTCGGGTCCGGATTGCTCCAGATGGTCTGGGTGCGATGCGGCCCGTGGAAGCCGAACTTGTCGGGGTAACCGAAGGGATTTTCCGGTCCTCCGGCCATCTCACCGGAACGGGGGTGGATAAAGCGCAGGTGGTAGTTCTCTTGGAAATTGTCGTAGGTGAGCTTCCAGTTGGCATTGACCTCGTAAACATACTCGGAAAAAGCCGTCGCCCGGGCCATGGGTGTTCCCTCCAGCTTTTCTGCCAGCGGCCCGAGGAACTCTCGCAGGGTCTGTTCAGGGCGTTTGTCCAGGTTGATAAAAATCAGTCCGGCGCAGACAGCAACGGCGACCTCTGGCAGGGCGCAGTTGGCTTTGTCGACGTAAAACCTGTCGAAGTCCGGCGCCGAGATCAGTTCCCCCGAGTTGGCAAAGGTCCAACGGTGGTAGGGGCAACTGAAGCGTGAGCGCTTGCCGTCCGTTTCCTCGACCAGCACGGTGCCGCGGTGGGTACAGACATTGTGGAACGCGCTTATTTCGTTGTCTGCTGTGCGGGTTACCAGGATGGAGGCGTTGGCACACTCGAACTCCCGCACTATGAAACTGCCCGGCTCCGGAAGCTCGCAGATGTGGCCGATCTGCATCCAGGTTTTTTTGAAAATCGCCTCACGCTCGAGCTCGAAGTAGGCCGGCTGGTAGTAGGGGCCGGCGGGGACGGGTTCTGTTCCGAGAAGGGCGGCATCCCCATTTTCCGCCGGTTGGAAGTCTGACGTCGTTACGCTCATGCCCTTATCCTCGCTGGCAGGTACTGACTGAAAAGTCGAATAGAAATTACAACAGATATGTCGTAAATGCAACACATGTGTTGTATAAATTTCCCACAGCAGGTATCGTCCAGTTGACTCCCCATTGAGTAGGGCGATAGCGATGACCAGCAGTGCAGGCAAACAGCAGCGACGCAATAAGGCGTTCGAGGAAACTCACGCCGAACTGATCGAAGCGGCCGTCCGCCTTGTTGCCGATAAAGGAGTTGAGGCGCTGTCGATGGCCGCCCTGGCCAGAGAAGTCGGCATCAATCGAACGACGGTGTACTACCATTTCGACAGCAGGGAAATGCTGATCGAAGAGGTCAAGGCGTGGTCTGCCGGTATGCTGGCAGATGCGTTCAAACCGGATAAGCCGCCACAGGCGCGCATGGACCATATCTATCGGTTCGTACTGGAAAATCCCGAATTACTGAAGATGTGGATCAACGACTGTCTTGCCGCCGGAGACATCAGGACGCTGTATCCCAACTGGGACGAACTGGTCAGCGGTATTCGCTCGCATTTTCAGGGTACGGAGTTCGAGGAATCGGTCGATGCGGAAGTGTTTTGTGTAAATTTACTGCTAAACGCTTTTATCGGCCCGCTGGTGTTCCTGCAAAGTGTCTGCCCGGAAGCCGACATTGCCACGGTTGTCGATCGCTTCAAGACCGAGAGTGCGCGGATGCTACAATCCCTGTCCCTGCTCTGATGGGGTGGTTACTACCTCGGCCCCATTTCATACCATCACGACATAGGAGGGCCGCCAAGTACTACAACATTAATGCGAGCGGTATAGCGTACATATTCCCCATCAGATGATTCCTGCATGGCCCGAATATTTCGAAAGATCTTTTCCACATCGTAATCGAAGCGAGCCGCATGCTCGTCGCGCACTCTCCAGACTGGGACGATTATCGAGTCAATCTGAGTTGTCTGCACTGCTACTCAGCTTGGCATGCGGCCTGGGTACGACAGAATCCACCTGCCGGTGGTGAGCGTCAAACCGGCTCTTCCGCCGGTTCGGATATGTCTTCAGTGCTGACCTGCAGGCTGCTGCCGTCCTCGGCGAGGTCGACCTGGACAGTGCCGCCCTGCTTGGCGAACTCGCCGAACAGCAACATTTCCGCCAGGGGCTTCTTGATATTTTCCTGGATTACCCGCTCCATCGGGCGCGCCCCCATATGAATATCGTAGCCCTTCTCCACCAGCCATTCGCGGGCCTTCTCGCTGACCATCAAGTGGACTCGTTTATCGTCGAGTTGCGCCTGCAGTTCCACCAGAAATTTGTCCACCACGGTGAGAATTACCTCGGTACTCAACGGATTAAACTGGATAACGCTGTCTATGCGGTTGCGAAATTCCGGGGTAAACATCCGCTTGATCGCTTCCATGGCATCGCTGCTGTGGTCCTGAACGCTAAAGCCGATGGAACGGCGGCTGATACTTTCAGCCCCGGCATTGGTGGTCATGATCAGAATCACATTGCGAAAATCGGCGCGCCTGCCATTGTTGTCGGTCAGCGAACCGTGGTCCATCACCTGCAGCAGCAGGTTGAATACTTCTGGATGGGCCTTTTCCACTTCATCCAGCAGCAGCACGCTGTGCGGGTTTTTGGTGACCGCATCGGTGAGCAAGCCACCCTGATCGAAGCCGACATAGCCGGGGGGCGCCCCGATCAGCCGCGATACCGTGTGCCGCTCCATGTACTCGGACATATCGAAGCGAATCAACTCCAGGCCGAGAATCCTGGCCAATTGGCGGCTCACCTCGGTTTTGCCGACCCCGGTCGGACCGGCAAACAGAAAGGAGCCAATGGGCTTTTCAACCGGTTTGAGACCGGCCCGCGCCAGTTTGATCGCGGCCGCCAGGCTCTCGACCGGCTGGTCCTGGCCGAACACCACCATTTTCAGATTGGCCTCCAGCTTCTGCAGCGCCTCCTTGTCGGAGGCGCTGACAGACTTGGGCGGGATGCGCGCTATCTTGGCGACTACTGCTTCCACATCATTCACGCCAACCAGCTTTTTGCGTTTTGAAGGTGGTTGCAACTGCTGGTAGGCGCCCGCCTCATCAATCACGTCAATGGCCTTGTCCGGCAGAAAGCGGTCGTTGATATGCCGCTCGGACAATTCGGAAGCCGCACGCAGGGCCTTGTCGGTGTAACGCAGGTGGTGGTGCTCCTCGAAGCGGCTCTTCAGGCCCTTGAGTATCAAATAGGTTTCATGCGCGGAAGGCTCCAGCACATCCACCTTTTGAAAGCGGCGGCTGAGGGCCTTGTCCTTGTCAAAAATACCTCGATATTCCTGAAAAGTGGTAGAACCGATGCAGCGCAACTTGCCGGCGGCAAGCATGGGTTTGAGCAGATTGGAGGCATCCATGACCCCGCCGGAAGCGGCGCCCGCACCGATGATGGTATGAATTTCGTCAATAAAGAGAATCGCGCCCGGCTGTTTGTCCAATTCCACCAGCAGCCCTTTCAGACGCTTTTCGAAGTCGCCGCGATATTTTGTCCCGGCCAGCAGCGAACCCAGGTCAAGCGCATAGACCACACTGCTGCGCAGAATCTCCGGCACCTCGCCGTCCACCACCAGCTTGGCCAGACCCTCGGCAATGGCCGTTTTCCCGACACCGGATTCACCAACCAGCAGGGGGTTGTTCTTGCGCCTGCGAGACAGAATCTGGGACACCCTCTCAACTTCCAGCATGCGGCCGATCAGGGGGTCAATACGTCCCGCAGCGGCCTCCTCGTTCAGGTTGGTGGCGAACTGATCGAGCATACTGCCCTGCCCTTCCCGGCCATTCGCCTCCTCGCCGGGGGCCGGCTCCGCGCCACCCTGGCCGTCTTCCCCCACCTTGGAAATGCCATGGGTTATGTAGTTCACCACATCGAGCCTTGCGATACGCTGCATCTTCAGGAAATAGACCGCCTGACTCTCCTGCTCGTTGAAAATGGCGACCAGGACATTGGCGCCGGTGACCTCTGTCTTGCCCGAGGACTGCACATGAAATACCGCCCGTTGCAGTACCCGCCGGAAACCCAGCGTGGGCTGGGTCTCACGACTCTTGCTCTGCTCGGAAATCAACGGAGTCGTTGCGTCAACGAATTCCGTGAGATCGCCACGCAGGTTGGAAATGTCGGAACCACAGGCGGTGAGAACCTCAAGCGCGTCCTTGTTGTCCAGCAGAGCCAGCAACAGGTGTTCCACGGTCATGAACTCGTGCCGCTTGGCGCGAGCATGGCTGAACGCCTGGTTCAGTGTTTGCTCAAGATCCTTGCTCAACATGTCTCCGGCCTCCCCGGTCAGTCCTCTGCTGCTTCGATTTCACACAACAGGGGGTGCTGGTGCTCCCTGGCGTACTGATTCACGGCCGCCGCCTTGGACTCTGCAATATCCCGGGAGAAAATACCACATACGCCGCGGCCGCGCGTATGCACCATCAACATGATATGAGTGGCCTGTTCCCGGCTCATGCGAAAGAATACTTCCAGCACTTCCACCACAAACTCCATGGGGGTGTAATCGTCGTTTATCAAGATCACCTTGTACAGGGGTGGGCGTTGGAGTTTGGGTTCCGATTCCAGAACGGCGGTATCGCCCTCCCGCATCGGCTCATCCCCATCGTCGACGTCGGCCATCCGATAAATTGCTGTAACGATTGCATCTCGCATACGCTCATTATACGAGAAAATCAGCGCGCACAAAAAAGCCGGGTTCAACCGGCTTTCGAAAACGTTTCTGACAGGAATCAGGCCATGTGCCTGATAATTTCCCGGCCGAAGTCGGAACAGCTTTTCAACTCGGCGCCTTCCATCAGACGTTCAAAGTCGTAGGTGACCGTGCCGGCCTGAATCGCACCGTTCATGCCCTGGATAATCAGCTCGGCAGCTTCATTCCAGCCCAGGTGACGCAGCATCATTTCCGCAGATAAGATCAGGGAGCCGGGATTAACCTTGTCCTGTCCCGCGTATTTTGGGGCGGTACCGTGGGTCGCCTCAAACAGGGCGATACCATCGCCAAGATTGGCCCCTGGCGCAATACCGATGCCACCGACCTGTGCGGCCAGGGCATCGGACAGATAGTCCCCGTTCAGGTTCAGCGTGGCCACCACACTGTATTCCTGGGGGCGGGTCAGAATTTGCTGGAGCATGGCGTCGGCAATCACATCCTTGATCACGATCTGATTTCCGGTTTT
This sequence comes from Halieaceae bacterium, assembly GCA_026710905.1. Classification (GTDB taxonomy): domain Bacteria; phylum Pseudomonadota; class Gammaproteobacteria; order Pseudomonadales; family Halieaceae; genus JAPOQD01. The sequence goes on along the minus strand of JAPOQD010000035.1, from coordinate 22,777 downwards.
GGGATTGCTTATGGAAATCCAGGGGCCTCCGTCCAGGAGTTCACCGCCGAATTCCTCCATGGCCAACTCGTAGCCCCAGTCGCGGAAGGCGCCCTCGGTAAATTTCATGATGTTGCCCTTGTGCACCAGGGTGACGCTGGGCAGATCCTGGTCGATACAATACTGAATCGCCTTGCGCACCAAGCGCTTGGTGCCCTGTTCGGAAACCGGCTTGATGCCGATGCCCACCCCTTGCGGGAAGCGGATCTTGGTGGCGCCCATCTGGTTGATGATGAAGTCAACTACCTTGCTGGCCTCCTCGGAGTTGGCCTGATACTCAATGCCGGCATAAATGTCTTCGGAATTCTCCCGGAAGATCACCATGTCGCACTTCTGGGGTTCCCGGACTGGCGAGGGCACACCCTTGAACCAGCGCACCGGGCGCAAGCATACATAAAGGTCCATTTCCTGGCGCAGCGCTACATTCAGCGAACGGAAACCCCCGCCGACCGGGGTGGTCAGCGGACCCTTGATGGCGACGGCGTATTCGCGGATGGCGTCCAGGGTTTCTTGCGGGAACCAGTCGCCATCGTACAGTTCAGCGGCCTTTTCACCGGTGTAGACTTCCATCCAGGAAATTTGCCTGTCGCCGCCATAGGCTTTCTCTACCGCCGTATTGACAACATCCAGCATGACCGGGCTGATATCGACACCAATGCCATCACCTTCGATGAAAGGGATAATCGGGTTAGAGGAAACATTGAGGGTGTAGTCCTCGTTTACCGTGATTTTTTCACCTTCTGAAGGCGCCTTGATGTGGGTATAGCCCATAACTCGCTCCGCGTGGAAAGGGGGATTGAAAAACGGCGCGGATTATAGCACTGATTTGCAAGGCCGGAGGGGAAACCGGTCCCGCGGCTCTCGGTTGGGCCTGCATATGGCGCCAGTTGACGCGATCCGGCTGGCCGGGTGCCCGCTTCCTGTCCACAATGAGATTCGCCCACCCCAGTGGTCGTCCAGGAACCTTCAATATTGCGGGTTCGAATCGGCTGACAACTGGAGGCTGCTCACCTTGCCAGGACGGTTACTTGAGGGTGGTCTCGTTCAGGTCGCTGATTCCCCACTTGACAAGCACCCGTCCCGGTCAGACACGTTGAACATATGCTTGCTGGCCAAACGTGCATCATCATTTCATCGAAACCCCTCATCGAGCGTTAACCGGCAACCAGAAATAATCGAAAGTGTTCATCTACACAGCGCTGGGGTGGCTATAACGCCACAATGGACTACAATATATTCATGATTGTGTAACAATTGGCTATTCTTGAAGTGGTAACTACTATGTCTCTTTCACAACCAAACCCAGATGTGTATTTGAATTTTCTACAGCGCAATTTCTTGCAGATGCGCAGTTCAATGGGACCAAAGGTGTATCCCAATTACTCCGGGTCGGCAAGCAACGCCCAAGTGCTCTCAACCCCGGAAAGAAGACTCCCCTCTCCTTATCAATTCGTTGATCCTGTCGAAGCATATTGTGGAGAAATCGAGGCCAAGGGTTCTGAATTCCCCAAAACGTTTTCTGCCTATTATGACCGTATTGAAATTCTGAAAAAACAGGCTGAAGCCGAGAGCTATTCTCTGAATCCTGATTCCTCCACGACCTTTATGGCTTTTTTCAAGAAAATTCTATTTTTAAAACAGGGGCGGCTGGTTCTTCTGGAGAATGGGAATCTTCGTGCAGTTTGGAAAAGTGACAGAGGCGATCATATCGGTCTTCAGTTTCTGGATAAATGCGTAATCCAGTATGTAATTTTCAGGAATCGAGATTCGTCATTGCCAATTTCCAGGGTAACTGGGCGCGATACCATAGATGGCGTTATAAGACAGATCGAGGCATTTGATCTCAAGGACCTGTTATACGCGTGACGGGTAACGAAATTCCTGAAGACGACCATGTCGTTCGATATGTAAAACCGTCACTCATTGATGGCGAAACTGTGGATGGAGGCGCGTTCGTTTTGAAATTGAGTGAAACAGGGCTCTCCGTGAACTGGCTGGAAGTATTGGTTGGAAACGGCCATGATAAGCAACTTGATGAAGTACGGCGGCTATCCAGACTCGGAATGTCAAAAAATGGACGTTTTGCAAAACTCAACGTAGGTGATACGAAGCAATATATATCGGACAATGCCGAAGCCTCGGGCATTTCTATGGTTCTGAATATTACCGAAGCTCCTTTAGCAGCCACCCACCAATTTGAAGCCGATCCTTCACATGCCGAGATCACCGGACTTCCTCTGATCGACAGTGATGAAGCGATGCTTATTGGCGACTTGATTTCCGCTTGCATTCAGGGTTCTCTTTACCACGCAATAGACAACTAGATAACCCTGACAACTCTAATACCACCTGGATAAAAGTTTGAAGTACTGAGTCAAGCTTCCCCAGCTAATGCGATGCATCTGGCTCGAATATGAAACCAGGAATCTGCTGGTAGAATCACTTGTATCTCATCAAGACAGCCTAAAAATAGACTTAATACATTGTTCTGACCCTGAGGCAAACAGGTAGCAATTTGTGCTAATTTTTCCTCAAGCCAATGAAACCATTCAACGCGTTTTTCATAGGCCGCCGCAGCTTGTAGAATGATCTGGAATATCTTTTGAATTTCTTTCTCTTTTGAGGCCATTCGAGCCATATTTACAGCAACTCTACCGAGAGAATCGGCCAGAATCGTATCACGGCTAGCCGCCGCAACGATACTGGCAAGTTCCAAATCCATATTTTCTACCTGTAAGGAAATACCCTGGCCTTCACCCACTATCCCCATTATGTTCTGTCTTGCACGATCTAGTTCCTTTTCACTCAATACATATAACTGAGATACTGTTACAAGCATCGCCCATGGGTGGTTATTCTCAGCCCAGGCTTTTTCCAGCAAATCGCTATGTTCACTCGGTATAGGAATCGTCGGACCCTTATGGGCAACAAGGGGGCCACGTGAATAAAAAATTTCGGGCAAGGCCATTCCTTCAGGTCCCGTTATAAGATGATTGATATTTTCTGCTAGGGGTACGGTGTGTCCCAGACCTTCATGGAGTACCTTGAGGGCTTGAAGACGACGAAGCATTTCACCGCGAAAGTCTTGCGAGGTTATAGAAGATCCAAAATACATCGGCTCTTCCCTGGCATCTATCAACCCTGAATAGGCTCCGGCCCTAACCATGTTGTCAATCGCCCATTCCCGAAGCGAGTTAATGTCTATAGGTATAAAGGCTTCTGTCATAGTTCGAACAATCCACCCTGCTTGCATCCAGGCTGACATCCGCTTCCAGAAGCCAGGATAATTTGCCCCGTTGGGTAAAATATTTATCTGGTTGATAACAAGGCTGGTCAGGATTGCAAGAAGCTCGTAAATATCCAGTCCATCTCTTCGCCCAAAGTTCACATCCGTTAGTTGAGTAATTGCATCAGCGGCGAAATCCTGAAATCTTTCATCTTCCTGTCTGTACAGTGCTATATCGAGCGCGCCGAGTAACGAAAAGGGGGTGCCTTGTACTTTACTTGACGAGAGAGCTTCCCAGACTGCATCGTTATCGTAATTTTCAATCCATCGCCCTGGCGCCAGGTCATCGCGCAGGGCTCCTAGACAGCAGATATCCAGACCAGCACCAAGATTGTAGCCAAGAAGGCCAATCCGGAAAGAAACCAGAACATCCTGAAAATATGTATCCGGGTCTAGTGCACCTGGATTGGGGCCACAAAATTTCTCAAAATAGGTAACGGATTGAGGTATGAGATCTCTAAGACCAAAAGATGACTCGCTCGTCATTTTGTTCGCACAAACAGATTGGATTGACACAACACCATTAGCCAACTCACTGATTATTCTGGAGAATTCCTGGCTGTTTGGTGGTCGTAGTTGGATTTTCTCGTAAAGATTCTGAAAATCTTTCGTGGCAGGCCCGATACGCTCAATAACTTTGCGTAAAGCAATATTTCGCATTTCCTTGTTTGGCGAAAGTAGAGAAAATTCTGGTATCGGGAAACTGTTGTGGGGAGTTCCTTCGCTATCTAACCGTGCAAAAACTATATTCTGCTCCTTCGATTCAAGTTGGACAGTTACGTTATTTCCCACTTTATTTTCAACCGTTAGTTCTCCGCCATCCGCAAACACTTTCCTGACAGCATTGAACAGTTTGCTACCAAGGAGTTTTATGTCTTCGCCAATGGAAAATTCCCATTCTTCACGAAATCCGGACTTTTCCGCAAAAGCAGGATTCCTCGCGCAGACTATTCTGCGAAGGTTAATCGGTAGTTGTCTGAGATAAAGATTTCCAAATGCATCCTCGTTCTCGGAAATATGTGAAATCGACTCAATGGAGAAATCAAGCGCACTCTCAGTCAAATCGGTATTTGCGGGCCACAATGGTCCGAGAACAGCCTGCTCAATCCAATTGTTGTATTGTACATGGTGTTCCTGCGACCGAGAGGGCACGGGTGCAAACAGGCACCCGAGACGCTTGGTCATCACTTCTCGTATCCATTTCGGATAATCGCTTGGTGAGAAGTGACGGTAACCCGGAATTACAGTTGTCATCAGCTTTCGCCAGATCCAATCAGTTAAAATTGTTGCTTTTTGCGGTGCTAAAGACTGATCATCCCCTAGCTCAAATATCACTTGCATGCAAGTTCCGGTGATATTATTAGCCAAGGAAAGCTCTTCTTCTGGAGTGGTCCAATCCAGGGTAGAAACACAAGTTATATTCTGTCGGATAGCCCTCAATTCAACACTTTCAACCAGTTGGCCGTCATCGATCTTCGCCTCTCTTAGCCAATGAGCCATTTCATCAGTCAAAAGCGGGATAATACCGAACCCGCCCTGCCGGAGCTTGTGTCTTGCTGTCCAGTAATCGACAATATCGATGCGCTCAAGAGACGCGAGATGTTGCAATATGTCCAAGACACAAATAATGGAGACTTCACGCCCAGGCTCACTTTGGGTCAAGAACTGGTTGTAAACGCGATCATCAATACATATCGCATCGCAGAAAGCGCTGCCCCTAAATAAAGATACTGTAGCTTCCACAAAAGTTTCATGTTCCTGGATTTGTTCGTTCTGATCGGTAGCGCGAGGTAGATAGGTGGCTTTACCCGAGTTCACCACATCTTTTATGGCGCATCGTATCTCCTCGATTTTACCGACAAGATACCTGCTTGTGTCATCAGTTTGACTGAGTGAGCGCATTTCCGCCAAAACATCTGGATGAACATGGATGTCCAATCCAGCCCCGGCCATAGGTAGTAATAATTTGGTTTCTTCCAGGTAATGGAGCGCGGCTCTATCGATGTAGAAAGGGTCTTCAAAATTCAAAGGCGCAAAATTATCGGGCTCAGTTTGTATTTGTCTCTGTAAAACAAGCTTTGCACGATGATAGTCGGCTAAAGCGATCTTTCCCTGATCATGCAACTGGGTACAGAAGTCCGTTATTGAAATTATTACATCATCATAACCACTGGTGTCGGCTTCCTGTTCCAGCGAGGGGCCGTATTTACGGATCGGCAATACACAAATAACCTTGCCGGACTTATGCTTTGCCAATTCCAGCAGCGAAGCCAGCTCGGGCCCCACCTCAGATGATCTGTTGTCGGCAGGCAGCGGCGGGTTTTCCTCTGCTTTAAGTTTTCCCTGGTCATGGAGATTCAGGATTCTTTTGGCTGCCTCAATTCGAGAAGGCTGGTGGAATCGAACCTTCTCCCGTTCCCGCCACAAGCACTCCATGATGTCGGGAGAGAGTTTTAAAGAATGTAACGCATCAAAGGTTTCGTTCAGAAGGTCGAGGTAAACCAGCGCCATGACTGAAGTCAAATCTAAACCGATACTCCAATTCTCTTTGATTACAACCGGACTCCGAACACCCGCCGCGATGGGTAGTATCAATTGCTTTCTGACGTCCAAATGAGAAAAATTTTGACCTTGGTAGCGGAGAAAAAACTGTACCAAGGACATATTGACGAAACTTGCCGCAAGGCCCATAGGTATTTCTCCGCGGAGCCATTTACGCTCGACCTCCTGCTGGTAGTCATGTTGCCTGGGTAACCAATCCGTAGTGAGTTCCTTTACATCGACACTCCAAACAGGACCTTCATCGCTAGAAGAAAGTTCAACTGCACGTCTGAGCCATTCCGGATTGGCGTCTGCATCTCGACCCAGTTTAAAAAACAGGCCGTATGCAACCGCCAAGATTTCAGGGTCAGACGGCGCTTTCTCCGCGGCCAGCATAGCCAACTGAAGGGCGCGATCAGATACCTGTTCCTGTTGACCAGCTAACCAAGCTAGACTCATCAGGACATTAGCGGGGAGATGTTCCCTCCGAGGCCACTCGCGATCAATGATCGCAGTTAAACGCTCCCAATCACCAGAGGAAAAAGCAATTTTTGTATCGAGAAATAAGTCATTTTGATCGTCCCTTTGAGCAAGAAGCAAGCCATTGATCTCTTGTGCTTCCGGAAACCTTCCTGCATGGAACATTGCCCAAGCTTTGATTGATTTCAGATCTAAGCTTTGTTCAAGAAGATCGGAATTTTCCTCCAAGAATTGAATCACTGACTCATGATCGAAAGCAGGAGGGTTAACCAGACAACTTACGACATCAAGGGCATTTTTGACGGTGCGTACTTGAGAGAAATACTTGCGTATCAGTGGCAGAAGTGCGGGTCGATCACCAGCTGATTTCAAGAATGAAATAAGATTATACAAATCGGAGAAACTACCCGACTGATCATAGATATCCTCTAGTCGTTGACGAAGTTCAGTCCCTTCGGGGACATCAATCATCAACATAAGCCTGTTAGTATGTACTTTTTCAAAACCTCCTTCGTTTTCCTTGACCAAGTTACGAGCCTTATCATCCTGCCCATCCCTCACTAGGGCATCGACGTTCATTTCTAATCGAGAGGGGGGCGACAATTTGCCCAAACGATCCTTGTTTTTTTCCAGGTAGCGTACGAAGTCTCCAGGTTCCATCGTCCTCTGAAAAAGTAGGCATTCGGCCAACCGCTCATCATCATCAAGCCCGCCCAGAGCTTCCCTGTTTTCCAGATAATGTTTCAGAGCAGGTGTATCAAAAGAAATACCGAAAGCAATGGCAAAAGGAATTGCCTGAACAGCCTCCTCGCCGTGATTCATGCGCAGTCTGATTTCATCGCAGGCGGCACTCGAATCTTTAGAATTGGGATCCATTAAACGAAGCCAAAGCAGCCAATCAGCAATGTACTCCTTCAAGTTTTGATTGGTAATACCCTGAAGGCTTTGTTCGACAAACTTGAAGCAGCTTACAGCACGAGCGTGATATTTCTCGGCGTCACTCCCCAGAATTGGCGTGATCCCAGTGAGTAACGGTAACTGATCAAGTACCATTTTTCGCTTTTCATCCGGTAAAAGCATTGCCGCGTTGATGCTTCCCTCTATGCATGCAAGACTTGGCATCTTCATCCATGGGTCTTCCAAACTGGCCAATCTGAGGGAGGCTGCTTTCCATTTTTCAAGTTTGGCCATGCAAATGGCCCACATGGACCAGCCGGAGGGAGTAAGCAATAACGAATCCTCCCGAATATCTTGCTTCTCAAGCCAGGTCAAGGCGGTATGTTCATCCTCAAGGCGGCACAGCAATCCGAAAAGAACTGAACGAGACTCCGGGTCGTTCTGATCTCTAAGAAGACGAAGGGCTTTTTTTGTGTCTCCGTCGGCCTCTGCAACCAAGGCATCCTCTATGGTTAGATCCAGATTTGGATCAATCTCCCGAAGCTCTGTGCGGAATTCCTTGGCCTGAGGTAGCGTTTCATGGTCTTGAGCACATAATTTTGTAGCCCATCGATAGACCTTGATTTTGGTGGAGATACAGGCCGCTGTAAGATCGCCAGCATTTAACCGTAGTACTAATTTCTGAATTTTTGTCCGTGAACTGACCGAATCAAAAGCTCTAAACGAGAGAATCTCGGCTAATTCATTCTCGGCACGGTCCGTTATGAACTGTTGGATGATCGGTACCGGCGAAGCGGTTAGGTGGGTTCTTTCAGAACGGTCAAAACCCTCTCTTATTTGACCAGATAGTTCTTGTAGCATGCCGGCCAGTGGATGTTGCTCCGGGGAAAGAGAAGCAAGATATCCCGCAGCAAGAATGTCAACTATTACATCTATCGGTTCACCTGCAAGGCGCTCAGCCTCACCTGTTTTCTTCGCGTAGATTTTCTTTAGTTCCGTGACAATATGTGGATCGCTCTCGGTATCTCCCATTACCCTCCGCTTTGCCAGAGACTTCAAGTTACCAGCCACACCTTCATCGGCAATCCATTGTTGCAAATCTGTCTTTTTGAGAAACTCTGGAGCAATGAATTCTTGACCAAGCTTATGCAGGAGTTGTCTCCACCAGGAATCCTCGACTTTTCCAGCCCGCAGCCGGTTCAGCGTCTCGTCTAGTCGACTGTCCAGGAGGTTGGGCTCAACACCTGTACGACCAGCCTGCCGCTCCCTATAGAGGACCATTCCCTGATTGATAGCAGATCGAAGAATTGGCTTGAGGCAGGTTGCCAATGTTGAGAGGGTAGGTTCAGCGGACATGGGTGGTTCTCTTTGACAAACTGTCGGTTTTATAGAGCAAATTAAAATTTTTCACCATCTGGGTTTTCGCCTGCACCAGCCTGCTGTCGAAAGCAAAACACAACAGCACCGAATTGGTTTCTGGAGTTACGATTGCGAGCATGAAAAGCCTGTGGGGTTCAGGAGTAACTTGAAATTATCCCGCCGATATTCATCCAACAGCAACCAGTGTGATTCGCGCCTCGGCCCGCCCGAGTTTCAATGTTCAAAACCCAGTCACTGGAAACGGCCAAGGTGAGTACCATGCCGCAGTCAACCTCAAGGATTCTACACTGAAAAACCGGATGCGCCAGTCTGAGCACTGTCCATCTGAGCACTGTCCGTATGTATTCATTCCAGCAGTTCCCGGCTCGGCCATATTGTTATGATATTGGCATCTGCAAGTAATCGAGTTCATCCTCCGTCGGAGCCATCGGCCCATCTTCTTCTGATTCACAGCTTCGAGTTTCAGCGCTTCGGAAAACCAGTATTCTCCCGTAGATTTGATTTCGGGGCCGAAGTAGGGGTGTGACAAGAATCGCTGTCAAATGTAGACTGCCCCGGCATGGCCTACAGAGATACAATGGTATTCTGTGGAGACAATTCATGTACCCCGCGTGTATCCCGAATGTAAGGAAGAATGATGGCGAAGCGAGCCAAGAGCACCAGTCGGGATATTGAGTCCTATGCGCACACCGGCAAGGAGCGGGTGAACAATCCGCCTGTTGGCCTGGTCACGCCCGATACCGATCCCGATGCAGGTGCAAGGGCCTACGCCCACGATCCACACATCGACCCACAACTCGACTGGGCCGGCAAAGCCGAACATACATCCTTCGAGATTCCAACGGTTTCGCTACACGTTCACGAACGGATTGATCCGTGCACCATCATTGAGGCCGTGCGCAATCGTAACGGCGCGGACCCGCAACGCTCATTATTCACAGAGCCGGATGAGAACCCGCCCATTCGACAGGCCATCGATTTCTACCAGCACCGTCACAACTGGAGCAACCGCCTGATCGCGGGCGACAGCTTGCTGGTCATGAACAGTTTGCTGGAAAAGGAGGGCCTGGGCGGGCAGGTGCAAACGGTCTATCTCGACCCGCCCTACGGCATCCGCTACGGCTCGAATTTTCAGCCATTCGTCAACCAGCGCGAGGTTACCGACGGCAAGGACGGCGACCTGACCGGCGAGCCGGAACAGATCCGCGCATTTCGTGACACTTGGGAGCTTGGCATCCATTCCTACCTCGCCTATCTGCGGGACCGTCTTCTGCTGGTGCGTGAGCTACTTCACGAGAGCGGAAGCTGTTTCGTGCAAATCGGGGATGAGAACGTCCATCGCGCCGGCGTACTCATGGATGAGATATTCGGCGCCGAAAATCGAATGGCGACGATTTCGTATGCCACGACCGGGGGGAGTTCCGCGAATACCTTGCCACAAGTGGCTGACTATTTGCTCTGGTATGGGAAGGATAAAGCGAGGGTCAAGTATCGCCAGTTGTATGAAGAATTGACGCGGCGGGAAGTCGTTGAGCAGATGAATTGGGACGCCATGGTAGAACTCGAGGATGGCGCCTGCCGTCCGCTAACAAACACTGAAAAAGATGATCCGGATAGAAACTTGCCCACAGGCGCCAGATTGTTTCAGCGAGCCATGCTGACATCGCAAAACGAATCAAGTACAGGACGATCTGAACCCTACGAAATCGGCGAGAGAACGTACATTTGTCCGCAGAACCAGCACTGGCGAGTGAGTATGGAGGGGCTTGATCGATTGAATGAAATTGGCCGCCTGGATCTCAGTGGGAAACACAAGAGACTGGCCTGGAAGCATTATGAAGACGAGATTCCAGGAAGACGGTTAAACAATGTCTGGGCGGACTTGGCGCGCCCCGTTGACAAGCGTTATATCGTTCAGACTGCAACAAAGCTGCTGCAACGCTGCATCCTGATGACAAGTGATCCGGGCGATTTGGTCTTAGATCCAACGTGCGGAAGCGGCACGGCCGCTTATGTCGCTGAACAATGGGGTAGACGCTGGATCACATGTGATACATCACGCGTTGCAATTACTATCGCCAGGCAACGGCTGATGACTACGAACTTCGACTACTACGAACTCGCACATGCCGACGAAGGGGTCGGCGCCGGGTTCCGATATCGTAGTGTCTCCAAAGTTTCGGCGGGAACGCTAGCTTATGACGTGCCGCCCAGTAAAACCATACTCTACGACCAGCCGCATACCGACCGCAAGAAAGCCCGCGTCACCGGCCCCTTCACAGTTGAGGCAGTTCCCGCGCCAAGCGTCAAGCCCTTGCACGACCTCATGGAAGATGATCAAAAACCGCAGCCCGCGGACAACGCGGTTGCTCGCATGGGACCGACTGTGTGGCAAAGCGACTGGCGCGACGAATTGCTGAAAACCGGCATCCGGGGCAAACAGGGGCAGCGCATTTCCTTTGCCCGGCTTGAGCCCTTGCCTGGAAGCCGATGGTTGCACGCCGACGGCGAGACGCGGCCCGATGATGCAGGCTTGGAATGGGTCAGAGAACAGGGAACTGCCTGGGCCCCCGAACGTATAGCGATTTCGTTCGGGCCTGATCACGCACCGCTTGAGCAGCGGCAAGTCGCGCTTGCAATTGAGGAAGCTCAAACCCTGGTGCCTAAACCCAAAATTGTCGTCTTCACGGCATTCCAGTTCGACCCCGAGGCTTCGAAAGACATTGACGAGACCAATTGGCCAGGCGTTGTTCTGCTCAAGGCGCAGATGAATGCCGATCTGCTGACCGATGACCTCAAGAAGAAGCGCGCAAGCAACGAGAGTTTCTGGCTGATCGGCCAGCCCGACATCGCCCTCGAACGCATTGAGGACGGCGACAACAAGGGCAAGTTCCGCGTTTCCGTACAAGGCTTCGACTACTACAACACCAAGACCGGCAATGTGGAATCCGGCAGCGCGAACCGCATCGCCGTGTGGATGCTTGATCCCGACTATGACGGGCGCAGCCTGTTTCCACGCCAGGTCTTCTTTCCGATGGCTGGAGCGAAGGACGGCTGGGCCAGGCTCGCTCGCAATCTCAAGGCCGAAATCGACACTGGCCTTATCGAAGCTTATCGGGGCGCTGTTTCTCTGCCGTTCGAGCCGGGCGAGCGCGGCCGGGCGGCGGTCAAGATCGTCGATGACCGGGGCATCGAGAGCCTGAAAATCGTGGAGTTGGAACCATGACTCGACCGGCCAAGGCGGAAGCTATAGAGCGCCTGCAAAAAATTCTAAATGAAATACCTGAATTAAAGGAGCTACGTTTTGACTCGCCCGAGTTCAAGAGATGGGAAATGTTCGCACGGGAGGCCACCGAAAAAACGTTTGGGCGCAATTCAAATCAGTTCAGGGACTTTCAATCGATCCATTATCATCCAGAATATTCCTGGGACACAACTGATTCTCACAGACAGGCAGCCCACGAGAAAGGCTTGCGGTCAGCCGAGGCCGTGTTTGAATCCATGATTGATGTGATTGAAGAATATTGGGAAGAAGACGGGAATTCTCCAGATATTTCTATTACAACGAACAACATTGCGCAGAATTTGAACAAGGTTTTCGTGATTCACGGTCAGGACGAGTCTGCTCGGGAAGCAGTCGCGCGGTTTCTTGAAAAACTGGAATTGGAACCGGTTATCCTGCATGAACTACCGAACAAGGGCCGCACGATCATTGAGAAGTTCGAGGATTACGCAGATGTAAAATTTGCCGTTGTCCTGCTGACCCCGGACGACGCCGGTAAACCTGCCGGGAACGGGAATGGACTTGAGGCCCGCGCGCGGCAGAATGTCATTTTCGAACTCGGATTCTTCATTGGAAAGCTAGGTCGGGAGCGGGTCTGCGCCTTGCTTAAGGACGGCGTGGAAATACCTTCTGACTACGATGGCGTCGTCTACATCAAGTTGGATACCGCAGGCGGCTGGAAGATGAAAGTCATTCAGGAATTGAAGGCCGCCAGCTTTGATGTGGACGCAAATCGGGCGCTATAGGCATGACCGCACAAATCGCCATACCCGCTGACGTAATCGCCGAATTCTGCGAACGCTGGCGGGTTCAGGAATTATCCCTCTTCGGCTCCGTGCTACGTGAGGATTTCGGCTCTCACAGCGATGTCGATGTGCTGGTGCGCTTCGACCCGGGGGCACGGCATACGCTGCTGGGTCTGGCGCAAATGGAGAATGAATTGAGCGAAAAGCTAGCCAGGAAAGTGGATTTGGTCGAATGGGAGGACGTTGAACGAAGCCCGAACTACATCCGCCGGGAGTCCGTTCTCCAATCGGCAGAGACAATCTATGCGGCGTGACGACGCTTATCTGCTTGACATGCTTTTGGCCGCACGCGATGCCAGGGAATTCGCCGCCAATCTGACTTTCCCCGATTTTAAACGGGATCGTATGGCGCAACTCGCCACTCTGAAATCGCTGGAGGTGGCCGGCGAGGCGGCATCCCGAGTCAGCAGCGAAGGTCGGAAAGCGCTACCCGAAATCCCCTGGCCCCAAATCATCGGGATGCGAAATCGTCTCGTGCATGGTTACTTCGATGTCAACCTGTTGCGTGTCTGGGAGACGGTGAAGGAGGATATCCCGAGTTTGATCGTGCTACTCGAATCGCGCCTGACCCCGGAGGAGGGGTAGTGGCCCGGGCAACCATCGACCGCCTGATTGTTAATTCGCCTTATGACGAGCCGACCCGGCATTGGAGCTATGATCGGAAAACGCGCCTTTTCGATCTCACGGATGGGCGCCGTCCGGCGGGATATGTTGTAGCGTCGACCGATTCCAAGTCATTCGACGATCCAGGCGTTTTTGTCGAAATCCCCCTCGTTAATCAGATACGTCCGCGTGTGCGGGCCTGGCGCGAGGCGGGATATCCTGGCGCCTCCGGCATTACTCGCAGGCTTCTGGAATACTGGACCGACCCGGAGGAATTCGACAGCCGGCGTTTCTTCTTCTGCCAGATCGAGGCAGCGGAAACTCTCATCTGGCTCGCTGAGGGGCCGGCAGCCGACAAGGTGGGGGTGAAGATCCCATCTGATGGTGGCGCTTTCCATCGACTATGCGCCAAGATGGCGACCGGCGCGGGCAAGACCATTGTCATGTCCATGATTGTGGCATGGCATATTCTGAACAAGGTGGCCCAGCCACAGGATTCCAGGTTCACGAAGCATATCCTGATCGTGGCGCCGGGACTCACCGTCAAGAGCCGACTGATAGTTTTGGACCCCTCCAATCCGGAAAACTACTACGAAGCGTTCCGCATCGTGCCGCCAGCAATGTTCGACAAGTTGCGCCAAGGCAGGGTCATAATCCGAAACTGGCATGCGCTTAACTGGGAAACAGAAGAGAAGATCACTGGCAAGCGTGGCGTGGACAAGCGCGGCGCCAAAAGCGACGAATCCTATGTGCGCGATGTCCTCGGCGACATGGCGCGCGCAAGAAACATAATGGTCATCAACGATGAAGCTCATCACGCTTGGCGCGTCCCCGCCGAAACCAAGGTCAGGGGCGTCACAAAGGCCGATATTGAGGAAGCGACAAAATGGATCGGCGGGCTGGACCGGATCAACCGGGCGCGTGGTATCGCCGCCTGTTACGACTTCTCAGCTACTCCCTTTGCGCCTTCTGGTAAGCAGAGTTCTGAAGAAGCACTGTTCGGTTGGATCGTGAGCGATTTCGGCCTCAACGATGCCATCGAATCCGGTCTGGTGAAGACGCCCCGTGTCGTAATCCGCGACGACGCGGTGCCCGATGCCAAAACCTATAAATCTCGCCTCTACCACATTTACAACGATGACGAGGTGAAAGACGATCTGAACCGCAGGGCAAACCCGGCGGAGCCGCTACCGGATCTGGTCATGAACGGCTATTACCTTCTTGGATATGACTGGCGTGATACGGCCAGGGATTGGGCTGGCCGCTCGGCAAGCACGCCGCCGGTCATGATCACCGTCGCCAACCGTACCGAAACAGCGGCACGGATCAAATATGCTTTCGACCATCGCCGGGTCCGTATAAAAGAGTTATGCGATCCTGAGCGGACGCTCCATATCGATTCCAGGGTGCTCAAATCCGCTGAAGAAGTTGCAGAGCCTATCGCGGTCATAGGACCCGTTGGGGCCGCCGGGGAAGACGCGGACGACCGCTCTGCTCGCAAGCTAACAAAGAACCAACAGGCGGAATTGCTCCGTTTGCAGGTGGACACCGTGGGACAACCAGGGAAGGAGGGAGAGCGAATACAGAATGTGATTTCGGTCGGAATGCTCTCTGAGGGATGGGATGCGAAGACCGTCACCCACATCATGGGCCTACGCGCATTCAGCAGTCAGCTTCTTTGTGAGCAAGTGGTTGGACGCGGCCTGCGCCGTACTTCCTATGACGTGAACCCGGCTACCGGCCTGTTCGAAGCGGAATATGTCAACATCTTCGGTGTACCGTTCACGTTCCTGCCCCATGAGGGTGGGGAGGACGACCCGCCACCGCCTCCACAGCCAAAGACGGCTATCGAGCCAGTGATAGAGAAGGCGGGTTTCGCGATCTCATGGCCGAACGTGGTCCGCATCGACCACCGCTTGCGCCCGCGCCTGTCACTGGATTGGCAAGCATTGCAACCACTGGAACTCGATGCGGGGCAGACGGCGAGCCTGGCGGAACTCGCGCCGGTCGTCGATGGCAAACCCGACGCGACGGAGATCGAGGAAATCGATCTGGAGAAGCTAGCACATGAGTTTCGGACGCAACGCATCATCTTCGAGACTGCTCGGGACGTTTACGACCAGATGCAGGAAGACTGGCAGGGTGGCAAGTCTATCCTGCTGGCACAGTTGGTCCGGCTCATCGAACAGATCATCCGATCTGACTTCATCGTGATTACCCCGACCCTGTTCAACCGCGATGATCTCAGGCGTCGCCTCATCATCACGCTCAACATGACGAAGCTCGTTCAGCACCTCTGGCAGGCCATACGCTTCGACAACGCCGAAGCTGTCGAGCCGGTGTTTGACCGGGACCGGCCGATCCTTTCGACTGGCGACATGAGGACATGGTACACCGGTAAACCTTGCGGGCCTGCGGCACACAGCCACATCAACTACTGTGTCCATGACAGTACATGGGAAGCATCGGAAGCTTATGCGCTTGACCGCGCTCCTGAAGTCGCCGCGTGGGCAAAAAACGATCATCTAGGCTTTGAGGTCTTCTACGTCCATCGCGGCGTGGTGCGCAAGTACCGTCCGGATTTTCTGATCCGGCTAAAATCAGACGAAATGCTGGTATTGGAAACCAAGGGGCGCGATAGTGAGCAGGACATGACCAAGCGCCGATTTCTTGATGAATGGGTGCGTGCCATCAACGTGCATGGCGGTTTCGGCCGCTGGTCGTGGGATGTATCTAGGAGTCCCGGCGACATTGCGGTCATACTCGCGAAACACACTCACGCGAACCTTGCGTAAAGCGGCCTCCCGCGGTCACAGACCCGGCACGGCTACAGGTTCACGATATTGGCGTCAGCAAGACATTGAGATCATCCTGGGTCAGGGCCATCGGCCCATCTCCGCCGCCTTCGAACAGGGCATCGGCAAGGGCCTGTTTTCGAGCCTGCATTGCCTGAATGGCGGACTCGACCGAGCCTTCGACAATCAGGCGATGGATGAAAACGGGTTTGTCCTGACCGATCCGGTGGGCCCGGTCCATTGCCTGTCGCTCGACAGCGGGGTTCCACCAGGGGTCGTAGAGGATGACCGTATCCGCGGCGGTGAGGTTCAACCCGAGACCACCGGCCTTGAGACTGATCAGAAACAGGGATGCATCGCCCTGCTGGAATTTGGCAATCTCCTCATCGCGCCTGGTGGTGCCGCCGTGGAGCATTGCATAGCTCCAGCCGTACTTGCGGACCTGTTGTTCGATCAGCCGCAACATCTGCACGAACTGTGAAAACACCAGTACCTTGCGGCCCTCCGCGGCCAGTTCTTCCAGCAGTTCGAATAAACGCGCCCGCTTGGCGCTTTCCCGAATATCTTTCGCGGCGTTAAGCTTGACCAGTGCGGGATCACAGCAAACCTGGCGCAGTTTGAGGAGCGCATCGAGGATGGTGATGCGTGAGCCGGCAATGCCCTTGGCGCGAATCGCCTCGCGTACCCGCTCATCCATGGCTGTGCGGATACTCTCGTAGAGTACACGTTGACCGCCGGTGATCGGTACGATCTCGTCGATCTCGGTCTTCGGCGGCAGGTCGCTGGCGACCTCATCCTTGCGGCGGCGCAGCAGAAACGGTTTCAGGCGCGTGGACAAAATACGCTGTTTGACCTGGTCGCCGTGTTTCTCGATCGGTGTGCGATACATTTTGTTGAAGGATTTTCGATCACCCAGAAGTCCGGGAATCAACCAGTCATAGAGCGCCCAGAGTTCCTCAAGATTGTTCTCCATCGGGGTGCCGGTGAGTGCGATGCGTTGGCGGGCGCTGATCTGGCGGATCCGTCTGGCAGCCGCGGAGACGGGATTCTTGACTGCCTGGGCCTCGTCCAGAATCACCAGATCGTAGTCGTGAGAAAACAGGGCCTCGTGGTCGCGGTTGAGCAAAGGGTAGGTGGTGAGAGCCAGGTGCTGCCCGGGAATTTCGGCGAAGCGCTGTTTTCGGTCCGGCCCCTGCAAGACCAGAAGTTTCAGGCCGGGAGTAAAACGCGCGGCTTCGCGCACCCAGTTGCCGAGCAGACTGGTGGGCGCGACCAGGAGGCTGGGGCGGTCCGTGCCGGTTTCGAGATGCCGGTGAGCCAGTAGGGCCAAGGCCTGGATGGTCTTGCCCAGGCCCATATCGTCGGCCAGTGCGCCGCCGAAACCGCTGTCGCAAAGGGCGCGGAGCCAACCGTAACCGAGCCGTTGGTAGGGGCGCATTACGCCGTGCAGAACACTGGGCTGCTGAACCTCGGTTGCGGCAGCCAGAACACGGAGCCGTTCGCCGAATTCGAGCAGATCCCGGCCCCCTCGCCAGGGCGCACCGCATCCCTCCAGCGCCTCCGCCAGTGTGGCGATGCGCCCCGCCTCCGCCTTGTGGAACTCAAACAGACCCTGGGCCTCGAGAAAGGCGGCGACAAAGGGAGCGAGGCGCACACCCTCAATGCGCACCCGGGAGCCGTCTCCCAAAACAGGGTAAAGAACCTGGTCTGAGAGGAAGTCTTCGAGATCGAAGCCGTCTTCCAATTCACCTTGCGCGTTTACCGGAAGGGCGTCGATAATGGAAAGAATCACCGGAGTAAGGTCAGTTTCCTGGTCCCCTGCTTCGAATCTCAGAGATACCGAAAACCAGTCCGGGCCCGTGGTTTCAATTCCGGCGCCAAAGCTGACCGGTCCCTCATACAGGCGGAAGGGCCAACTCTCATCAATCTCGACCCGCCATCCCTCCTCTCGCAGCTCGGGTACCGCTTCGGTCACGAAAGCGAGCGCGGACGCCGTGGCTCCATCTTTCTTCTCATCCATAGCAGGGAACAGGACGCTGGCCTGGCTTAGCCCTTTGGGTATCCGGCGTCCGCCAAAATTATAATATCCGGGCGGATATCCATCGTGGCGCTCGGTGAGATGTTTGAGTCTGCCGGAGAGCAGTTTCTCCTCCTCAAGCCGGCGGCGAAATACCGTGACGCCGTGCTTTGTCACCACCCGCAAGTCTCCACCCTTGCCCGGTTGCAGCCTTTCGGGAGCGCCTTCATAGCGAATCTCCAGACGGGCGCAGGGATACATCTGCCGGGCGGGTTCGTCGAAACCCGCGCCTCGCAGATAGGCTCGGGAAATGGCCGCAAGTTTCCTGTGCACGCCGTACAGCGTGAGCACGGCCTGCGGAGCAAGGTCCGTGCGCTGCCGCACTTCCAGCGCCCGGGGTTTGGGAGCATCCACGCCACCGATGCGGGCCAGTTCTCCGGCGACGTGAGCAGACGCCTCGGGCGGTACCGGGGGTGCAGTTGCGATACACACGGCGAGCGGTGCGGAAAACTCCGTTTCCGCCAGGCCGATCAAGCCATTGGAGAGGTCAAGATAAACCAGTGAGGGAAAGGGCAAGAGAGTTAACCCCGACCCATCCGCCGAACAAGTTTGAACCTCCTGGTCACCCGATTCTTTCATCGCCCAGGAAAAGTGTATTCGGCGTAACGGCCCCCACTCCAGCACGGGCCCCCGCACGTCTTCCGCCCGCGCACGGCCGGTATCCACCACCTCACGCAGAAAATTCAGCAGCGTCTCGCCCTCCGGCCAAGCGTGGCTGGGCGGCCAGGTCTTCTGCGAGAAATAGTCGAGCTTGGACAGAATGACCGCATCATCCATGATCAGGAATTTTTCCTGACCAGCGTACTGGCGATGGTCATATCCCCTGGCATTGGCCGCGGCCGTCCCGTCCTTTTTGAGCCGCACCTGGTAGGGCGTGATTTCGGCTTGATGACGTGAGTTGGAGCGAAACACATAGAACAAACTTTCCTCCGCGGATTGCATCTCCGCGGGCCGCAACGCCGGCTCGTAGCGGACCGGACCGAACTTCGTCCCACCGGACTCCAGGGCATCGGAAAGGTCATCGAGCCAGAAGCGCATGTCGCCTGACAGGGAAGCGGATGCCGGCCCGGCCGGGACCGGGGCGGCTGCGCCGGCAGCCTTGCCCCCAGGGCCAACCTGGGCAGCGGCGTGAAGCAGGGCGGCGGCTACATGTTTGCAATTGAAACCAACCGGACAGGAGCATTCGCCAACAACACGGCGGAGACCGCCACCTGCTGTGAAGGTGAGTGTTATGGACTGGCGGTAAATCTTGTGCCCGGCGCCCAAAACCGTACTTTCGAGGCGTGTCGGCGATCTGATCTCGACGGATTGGACATTGTGCTGCCGATAATACGCATCACCCCGGGAAAAATGGGGTTCACCGATGGCGCGCCGTATCTCACTTTTGGTCATCATTTTCGCAGTATTTCCCGGTTATGCCGGACGGGATTTATCCTTTTGCCGAAGGGTCATCCTCTCCCTGAAATTGGCCGGCGTCTGGCGATCGCCAGAACTGGCCGCAATCTGGCGCTGGCTCGGCTGCACCAGACGTTTCGTGATGGGTGTCCTTTTCTGTTTTTACTTAAAAAGGGATACGCGCGATGCCTTCAACGAAGTCGAAATGTGTGTCATTGCTCAATACCGGAAGCCGGTGTTGGTAGGCTAGCGCAGCGATCCAGGCGTCATTGGACGGGATCGGAGTTCCCTGGCGCTTCAGTTGCAGGCGGATAAAAGCAAATCTGTCAGCGGTGGTTTGCGTGACATCGGCAACTTCAACCAGCCTAAGGTATCGCCTTATCCAATCCTCGTAGCGCTTTCGATGGCGTGATTGGCGAATTCCAAAATAATATTCTCCCAGAACGATCACCGGTACGACCAGTTGATCGGCAGATTGCAGCGGCTCCTCAATTGACGCAATTCCTTCGGCCCAGGCTGACAGTGCGTTGGTGTCAACGATCATGCCAGATCTTCAGGGTCGAGGTTTTCAAATTCGTCGTCAATATTTTTGAGAACCCGGCGGTTCTCCTGCGAAAGCTCGGCGAGAGCGCCAAAACCCGCCATCCAGGGCCGTACTCTTGAAGCGGTGGCTGAACATTCGGCGGACCTGCGGAGTTGTTCTTCAAGTGCTTCCGTAAAGAATTGCTTCATGCTGATGCCCTTGCTCGCGGCATAGGTCTTGACTTGCCTGAAAGTGGTGTCGGGAATCTCAATGGTCGTCTTCATGATCCCAGTCTCCCATATTTATGGGTTTGCCGTCAAAAGCCAGTGTTTGCCATGCCAGACGTGTATCCGTGTTGTTATTGGAACTGGCCATCAACCAACTTGTGCGAAACGCTGGCCAGGAGTTTGCGTATTGCCTTGATGCTTTCTGGCGAGTAAGTCGTGACAGTGGCGCAGAGAAAAAAGGGAGAAAAAAGGGGTCAGAGCCCTTTAATCCCCTTTAATCCCTTCGGTTACTCGGCGGGGCCTTTCAACTGGGATTAAAGGGCTCTGACCCCTTTTTTCGGGGCATCCTTCCCCAAGACAGGAGGCTGCCACTAAGGCATCTCCACAAGTTGGTCGGGGTCTTCTCCGCTGTGACGAATTCTGAGTATCACCACTTCCTCTTCGGTCAGCGCATAATGAAAGTGATGCGGGGCCATGGCCAGGCACCGTATATCCTTGCCCCCGGTAGACTTTCGGCCTACCGGCGTACCCAGGCGCGAGCGGGTTTGCAACTGGGTACAACCCGAAAGAATTTGCCGGGCCTCAGCCAGTGCCTGTTCCCGCCCAATGGATTGTTCCAGCCAGGCCAGGATTCTGTGCAGGTCAAGTCGTGCTGGTTCCGTCCAGCGGATAGGGCGTTTCATTTTTGCCCCCACTGTTCAATCTCGCGCTCAACTTCTTCCTGACCGGTCAGACCGCCGTCCTCGTGTGCGTCGATACCCTCCTGGATATATCGATCCAATTCTTCGACTTTCCCCAGGTAGTCGGAAAGCGCCTGGCGAATCACCCAGGACTTGGACCGGCCGTCCTGTTCCGACAGTTGGTCAAGCTTTTGCGCCATGTCCCAAGGAATTTTCGTGGTTACTACTCTCATGTCTTCCCCCTGATTTTCCTGCTGTTCAATACCAATCCAGAATCACCAACAACCTGAAAAGGTTCGTGGCAACCAGCTTCAATCACAAACAAGCGTGTGGATGCGCTTTCGTCAGTATATGGCCAAAATTAAAGCAATAGCAATACGTAACAATACGGCGCAATACCGTATACTACTGAGTTGCACCGATATTGGAAACCCTGGAAGCCCTCCAGGGGGTAATTTGAGCCAAAATCGTGCAAGAATTTACCAAAAGGGATCAAGGATAGGCTAAAAATGCTCCTGCATCCTATCGTTTCGTCTCCATGATCAATATCTGCGTAATGGAGAGAGATATCCGTGAAATCGGTATTTACGTGCGCCTGAAACAGGGAGCAACCACAGCGAAATGGATTCCTTGCAGTCAGCGGCGATAAGCCAGGTATTATGAAAAGGGCTGTACAGGAACAGAATGTACTGGCCGCTGAAGGCGCCATGGGGAAAGCGCCCGGATTACATGTTCTCATGGAGATGTGAGCAATGAACATCTACCGCCTGACCACCGTTGCCATGCTTATTGCCGCGATAGTTATCGTGCTGCCCGCCAGTGGGGCAGACTGGGCTGCGGTCAAGCCGCTCAAGCAGGCGCACGCGCACAATGACTATCTCAATGAGCGGCCGCTGCACGATGCCCTGGAACTCGGCTTTTGTGGCATCGAAGTGGACATCTACCTGATACAGGGCATTTTGAGAGTCGGTCACGATTTTGCCGAGGCTGCAAAAGGTCACAGCTTGCAGCAACTCTATCTTGAACCCCTGGCCCGACATATTCGAGACAACGGCGGGCATGTTTATCCCGATGATTCACAGCAGACGCTGACGTTGTTGATCGATATAAAGACCGAGGGTGAAAAGGTCTACGCCGTATTGCGGAAAACGCTGGTGAACTACCGAGACATTCTCACTACCGTGGAGGATGGCCAAATCACCAGGCGGGCAATTCAGGTCATTATCTCCGGCGACCGTCCCATAGCCACCATCTCCGCAGAGCGGACCCGCTACGCCGGGATAGACGGGCGGCTTACCGACCTGGAGTCCGACGCCGCCCCTCACCTGATGCCGATGATCAGCGACAATTGGCGGCGCCTCACCAGTAACCAACGCAGAAATGTGAGAAGTATCGTACAACAAGTTCACAATTCCGGGCGCCGGGTCCGCTTTTGGGCAACGCCCGATACCCCTGCGATGTGGAAGGAACTGCTCGAGGCAAACGTCGACCACATCAATACCGACAAACTCGTGGACCTGAGCAATTTTTTACTCAAAAAATGAAACCGACCCTCCTGGCAAGCTGTGATGGATGAGCCAGTTCGGCGGACAAACGTCCAAAGCTGACCGGGGAGCTGACCGGGGAGCTGACCGGGGAGCTGACCGGGGAACTGACCGGGGAACTGACCGGGGAGCTGACCGGGGAGCTGACCGGGGAACTGACCGGGGAACTGACCGGGGAGCTGACCGGGGAGCTGACCGGGGACGAGCTGACCGGGAGCGAG
>JAPOQD010000117.1 GCA_026710905.1 Halieaceae bacterium | reverse complement strand
GCGGCCGCAGTAGAAGGTTGGTGAGATATGCGGGCTAGTGCGAAACGGATACTGTTAGCGTGCTGGCGCCACATTGCGGTTAGACAGCCGCCTGTTTTCGGCTTTTGCGCAAGGTCTCGTAGGCCGACTGAATTTTCTGGGCTTTTTCCGTGGCCAGCTTGACCATCGCCTCGGGTACGCCCTGGGCAATCAATTTATCCGGATGGTTTTCACTCATCAGCCGGCGGTAGGCTTTTTTGAGGTCCCGGTCGCTGCAGCCGGGGTTTACCCCCAGGGCCCGGTAAGCTTCCGCCTCCAAATCCCGGCGCTGCTGTTGCGGCTGCCGCTGATGCTGGTGGAAACGCTGCTGAGCCTGGGCCATCTGCACCAGGCGGAGAAAAACGTTGTCGCCGAAGCCAAGGCCGGCGGCACAGGCCCGTAATACCTGCATTTCGCTGTCATCAATGTCCCCGTCGGCCTGCGCCATGGTGATCAGGAATAACAACAGGGTCTGCTGTAACTGAGGGCGCCTGCGGGAGGCTTCCCGAAACCGCGCCAGCAGCGGCTCGGGTTGAAAATCGGGCGCGGCGCCCGCCTTGAAATAGTCGATGGCCCGCCCCCGCTGGGCGCCGGACACTCCCAATTGGGTCATAACCTGCTCTGCATGGGAGACTTCTTCCTGGGTTACCCGGCCGTCTGCCTTGGCGATATGGCCGAGCAGGCTGAAACAGCATTCGAAGAACAACTGGCGAATTTCCTCCAGTTGCTGCGGGTTGCCAAGTGAAAGGTTGGAAGACAGCCCCCGGTCGAACATGCTGCCGATGAGAAGGCCGAACAACAGGCCGGGAATTCCAAACATCTGGTAGCCGATCAGGCCAGCTATCAATTTACCGAAAAACATGTTTCAGCCTTATCTAAGCAGCCGAGGGCTGCCGGGAAGAGCAGGTATTATGCCGCCAACAGAGCAGTTATAATAGCTCGCTTTTTCCCCACGCGGGCCATTCGGTGCCAACTTCAAAGAAAATTATCACTACTTTTCAAGAGCTTATACGTGCTCTCGAAAAGTTCTGGGGAGACCAGGGCTGCGTTGTTCTACAACCACTGGACCTGGAAGTCGGTGCGGGCACGTTTCATCCCGCAACCTTTTTACGCGCCATAGGGCCGGAGTCCTGGAATGCGGCCTATGTGCAGCCCAGCCGCCGGCCGGCGGATGGGCGCTACGGGGAAAACCCGAACCGCATGCAGCACTACTATCAGTTTCAGGTGCTGTTGAAACCCGCGCCGGACACTATTCAGGAACTCTACCTGGAATCACTGACGCAGCTCGGCGTGGATTCCGCCGTGCATGATATCCGCTTTGTGGAAGACAACTGGGAGTCGCCCACCCTGGGGGCCTGGGGACTGGGCTGGGAGGTCTGGCTCAATGGCATGGAAGTTACCCAGTTCACTTACTTCCAACAGGCCGGGGGGCTGGAGTGTCACCCGGTTTCCGGGGAAATCACCTACGGCCTGGAGCGTATCGCCATGTATTTGCAGGGTGTGGACAATGTTTATGAACTGTTGTGGACCGAGGGGCCGGACGGCCCGGTCAGCTACGGCGATGTCTTTCATCAAAACGAAGTGGAGATGTCACGCTACAACTTCGAGGAAGCGGACACCGAGCAACTGTTCCGGCAGTTCGACCACTGTGAACAGGAGTGCCTGCGGCTGCTTCTGTGCGAGCCTCCCTTGCCCCTGCCCGCCTACGAACAGGTGTTGCATGCCTCCCACACCTTCAATTTGCTGGATGCCCGCCAGGCCATCTCGGTAACCGAGCGGCAACGCTTTATTCTGCGGGTGCGCAACCTGGCTCGCGAAGTCGCGCAGGCCTGGTTCCAGGCGCGCGCAGCACTGGGCTTTCCCCTGGCGCCGGAACCGCTGCGCGGGGAAACTCTAGCCGCGGAGGCGGCCCGGCGAGGATGAACACCGAACATCTGTTGATAGAAATCGGTTGCGAGGAACTGCCGCCGAGAGGGCTGCTGCAACTGGCGCAAACCTTTGCCGCCGGGGTCACGGAGGCACTGGCGGAACACGGCCTGGGCCATGGAGAAGTGCAGCATTTCGCCAGCCCCCGGCGCCTGGCCATGATTGTCGAAGGGTTGCAACTACAGGCCGCTGGCCGCGACAGGGAAATACTCGGACCACCGGCGCAAAACGCCAGGGACCAGCAAGGTCAGTGGACCAGGGCCGCCCTGGGCTTTGCCGCAAAGCACCAGGTTTCCGCGGATGAGTTGGCCATCACCGAAACGGCCAAGGGCCCAAGGTTGGCGTTTCGCTCGGTATCCCCCGGGGCCAAAGCCGTGGATTGCCTGGGTGGCATCATCGAAACCGTTCTCAACCAGTTGCCGGCGCCCCGGCGTATGCGCTGGGGAGCGGCGCGCACGGAGTTTGTCCGGCCAGTCCGTTGGGTAGTGCTGCTATTGGGAGACAAGGTCGTTCCCTGCCGTATCCTCGACCAGGCGGCAGGCAATCAGACCCAGGGCCATCGCGTCCACAGCAACACCGCGCTAACCCTGGCTGCGGCGCAAGAATATGCGGAAGTCCTTATGCAGGCCAGGGTGATGGCCAGTTTTGAACAGCGCCGGGAACGCATTCGCCAGCAGGTGCAAACGCAGGCAGCGAGCCTCAACGGAGCAGCGGATATCGACCCGGAATTGCTTGATGAGGTGACGGCGCTGGTGGAATGGCCCCAGGCGCTGAGCGGAAATTTTGAGGAGAGATTCCTGCAATTGCCCCCGGAAGTGCTGGTCCACGTCATGAAACAACATCAGAAGTACTTCCCCGTTGTGGATGATGGGGGCCACCTGTTGCCGCACTTCATTACCGTGGCCAACCTGGAGAGCAAAGACCCGGCCCAGGTGATTCACGGCAATGAACGGGTGATCCGCCCCCGGCTCAGCGATGCGGAATTCTTTTTTGAGAGCGACCGCAAGACCCCGCTGGCCGAGCGTACCGAGCGGCTCAAGGGCGTCATTTTTCAGCAGAAGCTGGGTTCGCTGTACGACAAGACCCTGCGTCTGTCCGGCCTGGGAACCCTTATTGCCGAGGATGTTGGCGTGCAAGCCGGGCAGGTGCAACGGGCGGCCCTGCTCAGCAAGACCGACCTGTTGACGCAAATGGTAGGCGAGTTCGCCGGCTTGCAGGGAACCGCCGGGCGCTATTACGCGCTGCACGACGGCGAACACCCGGCCGTGGCCGCTGCGCTGGAACAGCACTATTGGCCCAGGCGCTCCGGCGCGGAACTTCCGGGGGAACCCGTGGCCATGACCCTGGCCGTCGCCGACCGCCTCGACACGCTGGTCGGCATTTTCGGCATCGGCCAGGCGCCAACCGGCTCCCGCGACCCCTTTGCACTGCGGCGGGCGGCTCTCGGCGTGCTGCGTATCATAGTCGAGGGTGAACTCGAGCTGGACCTGCGCCACTGCATCGAGCAGGCGCTTCGGCAATACCCCGCTGGTCTGCTGCGGGAAGACACCGCGGCGCTGGTATTCGACTACCTGGTTGAACGCTTCCGGGCCTGGTATGAAGACGAAAGGGTTGCGGTGGAAGTGTTCAAGGCGGTGGCCGCCAAGGACCTGTCGCAACCCCTGGATATTCACCGCCGGGTACTTGCGGTGGACGCCTTCACCCGGCTGCCGCAGGCAAAAGCCCTGGCCGCCGCCAACAAGCGCGTCTCCAACATTCTGGAGGGACAGGCCGATGATTTACCGGACGCTAAAATCGACAAAGACTTGCTGCTCGAGCCCGCCGAGCAACTGCTGGCGGAGGCCATCGAAAGCAAGGCCGGCAAGCTGGCGGAGCTATTGGCCAGTGGAAGCTATACCGAGTTGTTGGCCAGCCTGGCAGAGTTGCAGGCCCCCATCGACAGCTTTTTCGACCAGGTGATGGTGATGACCGACGACCCGGCCCTGCGCAACAACCGATTGCGCCTGTTGCGGGCGCTGCGCGATTCGTTCCTGCAGGTGGCGGATATTTCCCAACTGGTCATTGGCAAGTAGTTTTCCCGCCGAGTTGCCAACACCATGGGCCTTACCCGCATGGGGCGACAGGCTTCGGCTGCATAGCAATAGAAAGGAGCAATAAGCAATAAGCAATAAGCAATAAGCAATAGAAGCAAGAAGCAATAGAGAAGCAATAGAGGACACCCACCTTTTTTGGAAGGACACCCACCTTTTTGAGGGGCATACAGGACACCCATCTTTTTTCCCACCGATCCGGTCATTCACTGGCGCATGTCCCTAGCTCCGGCTATGCTCATCCTGCTGGCATTGGACTGCCGATTTGGAGGACACAAGGATGACCCGACCTCG
>JAPOQD010000060.1 GCA_026710905.1 Halieaceae bacterium | reverse complement strand
CTTAACCGGCACGCAACCCGCTGGCTCTGTCCCTTCCTGGAAGGCGCGCCAATCCAGATCAACATCAGCATCGATATCCGCTGACAGCATCGGCCTCTGGAAAACAATCGTTTTTGCGGGTTTGTGCGTAGCCAGAGCAATAGCCTTATCGACCAGTGGTTTATAGGCAATTAGATTGTCAAACTCGATACCACAGGAAGCCGTTACCACAAGTTTTGGTTGCGCATCGTCAATACGCAACGCCAACTCATTTGCCGCAAAACCACCAAACACAACAGAATGCACGGCGCCCAATCGAGCGCAAGCCAGCATTGCCACGGCAGCTTCCGGTATCATCGGCATGTAGATAATGACCGGATCACCTTTTTCGATACCCTGATCACGCAAGGCGCCAGCAAATCTGCTGACCAGTTCCAGCAAATCCTGGTAAGTAATCGCCTGCTTTTGGTCAGTGACCGGGGACTCATAGTAGAATGCAATCTGATTCCCGCGTCCTTCCAGCACATTTTTGTCAACAGCCAGGAAACAGGAGTTCAGCTCTCCGTCCGGGAACCATTGCAAGGCGCCGTACTTTGTTGCTTGAAGAGCAGTTTCCGGGCTCTTGAACCAATCGACATTGTTCGCTTGTTCTGACCAATAGGTTTCAGGATCCCTTAATGAGCGCCGATAACTATCTTCGCTAGACATGAATCTGTGAGTAACCTTCAATTAAATCAGGCTTGAATAAAAACTGAAGCGTTCCCGCACCTGCGCCTCGGTAAGGCCGAACTCGTGTAGACGGTGCCCGTGCTTGCCGTGTTTGTGCTGAGGGTGCCGGTCAGCGTGGTCTTGAAGTCCAGCGCGGCTCGCCGCACTCATTTCGATGTTGAACCGGTCGTAAATGGCGCCGACGGTTGCCAACGGGTCCGCCACCAGGTCGTCGTGACTATAGTCCAGGAATCGTTGCTCCGGCAGTTCGGCGCGGTGCCTCAGCCCCCGCTCCAGGGAGCGTGCGTACCATTCCATGACCTGTCCTCCCAACCAGTTGAGATCGATTTTCGAAGGGTCGTTGTTCCACATGTTCTGCCCCATGACCATGCGGGTCATGGAGCAGATGGAGGAAACGACACTGACTACATCCCTATGCCCCCAAACCACGCCGGCATCGGGGAACAGGGCCATGAATTGCGGCAGGGCCCACATATGGGCCGGAGCCTTCAACGCCCAGCGCCGCCCCGGACGCCGCCACTGCAGGAGTTTCAGTTGATCGCGATACTCCCGGTAAAGGGGGCCGAGATCGTGATTCTGAAACCATTGGCAATAGGGCTCCAGCATGATTTCCCAGCCGGTTTGAACACCGTCGAAGGAATACTGGTGCATCATCACACACTCCTCCGGCAGGTCCGGGTGAGCGTAGTGTATCTTGTCAAACTCCGGATTACGGTTGGCCTCCAGGTGCGCCACCATGGCGTCGTGGCGTGGGTCGGGGTCTCCCGGCCGCCATCCCGGCAGCGGTTCAGGGTAATAAATCAGCCACAACAACAGCGCCATGGTCTCCGGGTCCGCCGCCAACAGGTTGACCAGCGCGGAAGTGCCGGTGCGCGGCAGCCCGGTAACCACAACAGGCGTCTGTACGGTTTGCCGAAGAATTTCCGGGTAGCGTACATAGGCCGCCTGAATTTTCAGTCGCACGCCCAGCTTGGCAACCACCGCCTGCCGGCACTGGCGACGGCTCGCCTCATCCACCACATTGCGATCATAGGTTTCCAGCAATACTTCCAAGCCCTCGCGAAACCAGTCATCGCCGAAATCATCCAGTCCGGTTGCCGCACGAGCGGCATCCAGCACCTTATGCACATTGAATTGCCCATCAGTCATGACGCCAATGAAAGCATGACTTACGCTTCCACCGCCACCCCCGAAAGCGTGACAGTGGGCAACAGCGATAGTATCCGGTTTGCAGGCCAATATATTGTGCGCATGAAACAGATTCTACAGCACCTGCACTGGTCGTCCCGGTACCGGAAAAGCCAAGGGGCTTGCCATGGCGCACCCTTCGGGCACAGGGCACCCTCCTGGCACATGGCCCGCCGCGGGTTATTCCAGTACCGGTGGTTTGCGGGGCGCGCACGCGCGCCCCCTACGGCTCTATCTCTGAATGAGGTAATATCCCAGCCCCCAATGTTTTCGCAAGAAAAAAGAACGAGGAAAACCCTGTGAAATACAACTTTGATCCCGAACTGGCCGGCAGCATCGAGTTTCTTCCCAAGCTGAGTTTTGAGGACCCCGTGGCCGCTCGGGAAGAGATGAAATCCATGCTGGTGGAGTTTGGCGGCCAGCTTGACGATGCCGGCACGATGATTGAAAACCGCACGATTCCGGGTCCTGAGGGCGACACCGGCGTGGTGGTGCGTATCTATACTCCCGAGGGGATGAACCAGACCAGCGCCGGCCTGCTCTATATTCATGGGGGTGGATTTGCCATAGGAGACCTCGAGAGCGAGCATGCCGAGGCGATAATGATCTGCCGCAAACTTGAGGTGGTGGTGGTTTCCGTTGACTACCGCCTGGCCCCCGAACATCCCTACCCGGCGGGCCTGGAAGACTGCTACGCGGCCCTGCAGTGGATGCACTCCCAGGCCGCGGCATTGCAGGTGGACCGGGAGCGGATTGGCGTGCGCGGGGTTAGCGCAGGTGGTGGACTGGCCGCGGCCCTGGCGCTGCTGGCGCGCGACCGTGGCGGCCCGCCGTTGTGCTTTCAGTACCTGGCCATTCCTGAGTTGGACGACCGCCTGCAAACCGTGAGCATGACCGAGTTTACCGACACCCCAGTATGGCATCGGCCCAACGCCGTGCTCAGTTGGAAATACTATCTTGGCGACCGCTACGGTCCCGGCGGGGAAGAGGCGCCGATTTACGCCGCCCCGGCCAGAGCCAGTGTAGCTGAATTGCGCGGACTGCCACCGGCCTATGTAACGACCATGGAATTCGACCCGCTGCGTGATGAAGGTATCGAGTACGCCCTCAAACTGCTGCAAGCCGGGGTCGCCGTGGAACTGCACAATTTTCCCGGTACCTTTCACGGTTCTGAACTCATGGCCGAAGCTGAGGTTTCCAGGCGTGGCTCCCACGAGGGACTGGAGGCGCTGCGGCGCGGGCTCAAACTGGAGCGCTAGCCGCAATGCGGCGCCACACGCATGCGAATGCAGGCCGTGTGTCATTGCCTGTGGCCACTCCCATCCATGCTCCAGGCGAAAATGACCGCTATACTTTCCGTTTTGCACAATACAGGTAGCAAGATATGAGCGACACCATTCATCACCCTCCCCTGATGCCCCACCTGCTGGTCGACGGGCTCAATCGCTACCACGATGAACCCTGTCTGTTTCTCGACAACAAGGTAGTCAGCTACGCTGAGGTTCGCAGCATCACCAGCCAGATGGTACAGGCGCTGCAGGCCAGTGGGCTGCACAAGGGCGCCCGCATCGCGGTGATTTCGGGCAATCGGCCGGAAGTGCTGTCCAATATCGCAGCCATGCAAATCGCCGGATGTATTGGTTCCCCCCTGCATCCCATGGCCTCCCTGGACGACCACAGCTACGTGCTCGAGCACGCCGAAATAAACGCCCTGGTGTTTGATGCAAGGCTTTTTGCGCAACGGGCCGCCGAGTTGAAACAACGTTTCCCCGAGTTGATTCTGCTGGGCCTGGGGCCCAATGATATCGGCGCCAATTACCTGGCTCTGGCGGAAACCTTTGAACCACAAGCTCTCGTCGCCCCCGATATTGACCCTTCGGATATCTCCTCCCTTATTTATACCAGTGGTACTACCGGCAAGCCCAAGGGGGTGCTGAGCACCTATCAAGCCACCTCCTACATGACCATGATCCAGATGGCGGAATGGGAGTTTCCAGAACCACTGCGCATGTTGATCTCCACCCCCCTGTCCCATGCCGCGGCTGCGTTCTTCATTCCGGTTTTGCAAAAAGGCGGCTGCTTTTATGTGATGCAGGGCTTCAGCCCTGACGAATTCTTTGACCTGGTGGAACAGCACCGCATCAATGCCACCATGCTGGTACCGGTGTTGCTTTACTTTCTGTTGGATTCGCCCCGTTCCACGACTGCGGACATGTCCAGCATGGAAACCATTTTTTACGGCGCTTCTCCCATCAGCCCCGCCCGTCTGCGTGAAGGCATTGAGAAATGGGGCCAGATTTTCTACCAGTTCTTCGGCCAGTCCGAGGCGCCAATGGTTTTGACCAATATGAAAAAAAAGGAGCACGACCTGAACAAACCCGAACGCCTGGGTTCCTGCGGTCGTCCGGCGCCCTGGGTTCACCTGAAGTTGCTGGATGATGAAAATCGGGAAGTTCCTGCGGGAGAAACCGGTGAAATATGCGTGCGCGCCCCGCTGGTAATGAAATCCTACAAGGATATGCCCGAGCAGACCGAAGAGGCCATGAGCGGTGGATGGTTGCACACCGGTGATATCGGCCGCTTCGATGATGAAGGTTTCCTCTACATTGTCGATCGCAAGAAGGACATGGTGGTGACCGGCGGCTTCAACGTGTTCCCCCGGGAGGTGGAAGATGCACTGTCCGGGCACAGTGCGTTAGCGCAAGTGGTGGTGATCGGCGTTCCCGATGAGAAATGGGGCGAGGCGGTGAAAGCTGTTGTCGTGCTCAAACCGGGGATGGAGGCCGGTGCGGCCCTGACCGAAGAACTCATTCAGCGGGTCAAGGACGCCAAGGGCTCGGTGCAAGCTCCCAAGTCCATTGACTACGTTGATGCCATTCCCCTAACCGCAGTTGGCAAGCCCGACAAAAAAGCCGTGCGCGCCCGCTATTGGGGTGAAGGCCGGGCCGTGGGTTAGCCGCACTGTTGTTTAACGGCTGTAACCGTTCGGGCAAGACGTGATGGATGGCCCGTATGCCGTTACCTCGACACCCGTAGTAACTCGCCATGGCGGGCACCCTTCGGGCACATGGCCCACCGCCGGTAACTCGGGCGCTGCTGGTCTGCGGGCCGCACATGTGCGGCCCCGGCGCCAGCCCGTCTGTCTTGACCAGACATCACGCCAATACCTAACGGCTTTCGACAATATCAACCAGCCGGTCGATTTCGCACAACTCGGCGGTGACAGGTGACAACATCGCCTCGGCGCAGCCCGCAGCCTCCAGGTTATCCAGGGCTTCCCTGACAGCATCGGCGTTACTGCGATGCACACTGCCGGCCATCCAGTTGGCTACATCCTTGCCGGCGATGAGCAGGTAGTTGTAAACATAATCATGCAGCTTCTGTTGGCCGTCTTCCGCCAGGCTGTACCAGAAACCGCCCAGGTGGTAGGGTTTTTCCTGGCGCTGGGCCTCGGCCCAGGCGGTATCCGCCATTTGCAGGGTAGCCTCTATTTCACCGTTTTCGCCATTGCCGGAAAAGGCATACACGCCATCGGCCCAGTGCGCGCTACGCGCCATGCCCTTGGGCCCCATGGCCCCGGTGTATAGTTTCGGCCCGCCGGCTTGAGCCGGAACCGGCCCTACCGGGTCGGCACCCGAGTAGGGCGGGTTTTGCGCCCAAATGCTTTTCATATCAGCCACTTGCCGGTCCATCCTGGCATGGCGGCCCCGGTAATCCATGTCCACCGCCCGGTAATCCTGGGGGCGGCCACCATAACCCACGGTGATAGTCAATCTGCCCCCGGACAATACATCGAGAGTCGCTATTTCCTTGGCCGCCCGCACCGCGTTGTGCATGGGTAGTACATAGAGCGTGGAATTAATCTCGACCCGCTCGGTCAAGGCTGCCGCCGAAGCCAGCAGAATACGCATGTCATAGGTGGGTCCGAGAATTCTCTCGCCACAGGAAAGGCTGTGGAAGGGGCCCTGGTCAATGTGCCGAAACCAGGCGTGGTAATCCTCACGGGTTAGCCCGTGTTTCATGTACGGCAAGCACAGACCTATCTTCATGCGTTACTCCAGGGAAAATCAGGGGCTGAGGATGATGCCGTAGCGCCTTGAGAAGGTAAAGCACGGTGGTATAGCACGGGATATAGCACGGGACACCCATCTAAATAATAAAGCATGGGACACCCATCAAAATGGCATGGGCCCCCGGCCCTGCAACGGCGTTGTCTTACGCCAATGACAGTGATATAACTTGTCGGCTTCGTAGTGATGGGATTAAGTCGATGGTTCAACCCGTTCAGCAGGATTTAAACCTGCCCCCCATGGACCAGGTGGGATTCGTCTACAGAAACCTGGAAGCTGCAATGGAGCTGTCCCAGCCCGTGTTCGGGCCATTCGTGGTGCACGAATACGGCGGCTTCGACTTCCAGTACCGTGGCGCCACGGAACCCGCCGAGTTGCGTCTGGCCTTCGGCAAGAGTGGTGACATAGAGATCGAACTGATCCAGTGGGTATCGGGCCCCACGCCCCACAAGGAGTTTCTCGACCAGGGTCGGGAGGGTATGCACCATTTACGCTTTCCGGTCGACGACACGGACAGCATGGTGGAAAAGGCGAGCAGGCTGGGTTGGCAAACTGTCTGGTATAAAGAGTTTGCTCCCGGCATGGTCATGGCCTACATGGAGCGCGAGGGCGACCCACTGCTCATTGAATTTTTCAAAAATCCTAACGCATAGGCCGCTGACCAAGCGGCTCAGGCCAAGCGGAAGTACCTCTCACTCTTCCTGCAGAATTTTCCCTAGCCCCTCCAGCAAGGCATGACAGTGTTCCTGTGCGCCCACACTGATACGCAGGTGGTCACTGATGCGGGGGAGTTGAAAATGGCGCACCAGAATTCCCCGCTCACGCAGGCCAGCGGATAAGGCTCGCCCCTTGTGTCGGGGGTGCCGTGCCAACAAGAAATTCGCCATTGAAGGCAACACCTGGAAATCCAGACTGAGCAAACCTTCAAACAGGGAGGTCCGGTTGCCGGTCAGACGCGCGCAACTGGAGAGAAACCAGGCTTCGTCCTCCAGGGCTGCCACTGCGCCGGTTTCGGCCAGGCGCCCCAGTGGATACGAATTGAAACTGTTCTTGACGCGCCGCAGGCCCTCGATCAAAGGGGCTTGTCCGAAAGCAGCGCCAACTCGAAGGCCCGCCAGGCCGCGGGACTTGGACAGGGTCTGCACCACCAGCAAATTGTCGTAGTGGTTGACCAGGGGCAAACAGGTCTCGGCGCCGAAGTCCACATAGGCTTCATCGACCACCACTACGGATTCCCGATTGGCCGCCAACAATGCCTCTATTTCAGCGCGTGGCAAGGCCATGCCCGTCGGTGCATTGGGGTTGGGAAAAATCACTCCGCCATTGGCGGCGGGGTAAGCGCCGAGTTCAATCCCGAAGTTTTCCGCCAAGGGTATGGTCTGATATTTCAGGCCATGGAGAGCACAGTACACCGGGAAGAAACTGTAGGTGATATCGGGAAACAACACCGGCCGGCGCGGGTCGAACAAGGCCCGAAAGACATGCGCCAGCACTTCGTCAGATCCATTGCCGAGAAACACCTGTTCGGGCAGCAGGCCCTCTCGCTTGGCCCAGGCTTCCCGCAACCTGGAATTGTCCGGGTCGGGATAGAGCCTGAGGCTGCCGCCGCCGACGCCGTGTACGGCTTCCAGCACCCGTGGAGACGGCGGCCAGGGCAATTCATTGGTATTGAGCTTGATGAACGTCTCCCGGCCCGGCTGTTCACCGGGAACATAGGGCGACAACTGTTCGACCAGGGGGCTCCAGTATCGCGACATCGCTGTATCCACTCCTCCGCGGGCCGGCACGATCGCCGGCGCAGTTATATTTCCATCACGCGATGCAGTACCGCGTCGCCCATCACAGCGTGGGGAATACGCAGCAAAAACGGCTACCCACTCCAACTTTGCTTTCGATTTGCAGATATGCGCCGTGCCCGGCCAGAATATGTTTGACGATGGCCAGACCCAGGCCGGTGCCGCCGGTTTCCTGCGAGCGGCTTTTATCCACCCGATAAAACCGCTCGGTAAGCCGGGGCAAGTGCACAGGCTTTATACCAGGCCCCTGGTCTACTACACTCAACAGGCATTTTCCATCCGCTTGTTTCCAGTTCAGTTCGATGTCATCCTCGCTGTACTTGAGCGCATTCACCACCAGATTGGAGACCGCGCTGTACAACTGGTCATGATTACCTTCCAGGTGGCACTCACAATCGATGGACAATTCGATAGTGCGCTCCGGATAGGCCTCCTGGAAGTGCTGCTGCACATCCAGGAGGATGTCACGCATATCCACCAGCTCGAAATTCTCCTGTCCTTCCGAGAATTCCAGCCGCGACAACCATAACAGGTCATGCAACAGGGTCTCCATGCGCTCCGCCTGCTGACGCATCTGCTCCAATGGACTCTGTATTTTTTCATTTTCCGCCAGACGGTTATCCAGCATGGTGTGCAGGTAGCCGGTGATCACGGTCAGGGGAGTGCGTAATTCGTGCGACACGTTGGCTACAAAATCCCGGCGCATGGACTCCAGACGTTGCTCCCGGGTGTTATCCCGGGCCAGAATCAACTGACTGCCAATACCAAACGGGGTAATTTCCATGATCAGCTTGACCCCATCATCCAGGGGACTGGTCAGTTGCAGAGGTTCGTCGAATTCTCCCGACAAAGTATAGGAGTGGAAATTGGGAATGCGCAGCAGATCCAACACCAACTGGCCGTGATCTCGGGGATACTGCAGCCCCAACAATCTTTCAGCAGAGGCATTGCTCCACTCTATCCGGCCTTCGGGGTCGACCATTACCGCCGCTTCCTTGAGGGCGGCAAAGGATTCGCGCAGGTAGCTCACGGCGGACTGCAAACGGTCTCGCTCTTCCCGGTCCCAGCGCCGCAGGCGGGAAACGCCGTTGAATACCTCGCCCCACAATCCACTGGCAGCGGGTGGCTCACCGATGGGGTCCTGCAGCCAACTGGACACCCGCCAAAGCTGATACAACCACATGGCGACCAACAGTAAAGCACCCAGCATCAAAGCCGGAATCGTGTTGCCCAGCAACCAACCCACCAGGCTCACAGCGAGGAGTATCCACACGACCCGACGGAGTTCCCCCCACCAGATAGCCGCTCTGGTCACTACAGGGGCACCCCTCGTGAGGAGAAGCGGTAACCGGTGCCACGTACGGTTTGGATCAGCTTGCTGTAGTCGTGCATTCCATCTTGCAAGGACTTGCGCAGGCGCCTTATATGCACGTCCACCGTGCGTTCCTCCACGTAGACGTTGACGCCCCAAACCTGGTCCAAAAGTTGGTTGCGGGTATAGGCTCGTTCCGGGTGTGACATGAAAAATTGCAACAGGCGAAATTCGGTAGGACTCATGGTCAACACGGCTCCAGCCAGGGAAACCCGCTTGCTTTCTCCATCCACCACCAGTTCAGCCACCTGCAAACGTTCCTCCGCCTCAACGCCTGTCGAACGGCGCAACAGCGCCCGCACCCTGGCAATCAATTCCCGCGGCTTGAAAGGCTTGGTGATGTAGTCATCTGCGCCTACGTCCAGCCCGCGAATCACATTATCCTCGGTAGTTTTAGCCGTGAGCATCACCACCGGCAGGTCCCTGGTGTTGTCATTTCGCTTGAGGCGGCGCAGCAACTCGATGCCGCTACCGCCGGGCAACATCCAGTCGAGCAATACCAGGTCGGGCCTTCCATCTACGATTAACCGGTAGGCTTCACGTATGTTATCTGCCTCCAGGCATTGGTAATCAACAATTTCCAGCGCCATCCGCAGCATGTCGCGAATAGCGGGCTCGTCATCGACAATAAGTACAGTACGTTCGGTCATATGGGGAATATCCCGCCGCTGATCGTAACGCCATTAGAGGGGTGGATTATTACAGAATAATGACAGTGATGCTCAGTCTCAGCGCAGCGATGCGTTGATATTTTCCAACACCTTGCTGCCTGGACATAACTCTTCCGGACCCAGTTGGTTCAGGGGCCTTGGGACGGTATCGAGGGTCTGGTGCAAGTCTTCCGAGTCACGATCCAGGTAGATCAGACCGGTGAGAACCTTGCCGGCATCCCGGTAGCGCTGCAGTGCGGCCATCGCGGAAATACGATCAAAAGGGTCCAGACCCTCGGCCAGCTTGTGCAGGTGAAGTACCGAACCGTCATGCATGGTCACTTCATTGGAAGTGCCGGGGTGGTAGTGGGCCTTGATTTCCTGTCGCATCGGCACGAAATCCATGGTCCCGGTGGCGGCCGCATGTTGGCGGACAAATTCGTAGGACTTGGTGGATTCAGTATTGTTGTTGAAAGTCACACAGGGAGAAATCACGTCAATCAGGGCAAACCCATGGTGGACGATAGCCGCCTTGATCAGTGGCACAAGTTGCTCCCGGTCACCGGAAAAACTACTGGCGACAAAGCTGGCTCCAAAGCTGAGCGCCGCGGCGCACAGACCGATGGCGCCGAAGGGGTTGAGGTCTCCCTTCTTGTTGACAGACCGTTCGTCCGCGGTGGCGGAGTCCTGTCCCTTGGTCAGTCCGTAGCAGCCGTTGTTCATCACGATATAAACCATATTCAGGTTGCGGCGAATTGCGTGGGCAAACTGACCCAGGCCAATGGATGCGGTATCGCCGTCACCGGAAACCGCCAGGTAAGTCAGGTCGCGGTTGGCCATGTTGGCTCCGGTGGCCACCGAGGGCATACGCCCGTGCACAGAATTGAAACCGTGGGATTTTCCCAGAAAATAGTTAGGCGTTTTGGAAGAACATCCAATACCGGAAATCTTGGCTATCTTGTGCGGCTCTATGGACAACTCGTGAACCGCTTTGACGATTGCGCCGCTGATGGAATCGTGGCCGCAGCCCGCACACAAGGTAGAGATGGTTCCTTCGTAATCCGCCTTGGTGTAACCCAGATCATTGACCGGCAACTCGGGGTGACGAAATTCAGGGGTAACGTAACTCACGAGCGTTCTCCTGATCCCACTGCCCGGCGCAGGGGTGTGACATTGCCTCCAGGCAAATGCAACAGGATCTGCTTTCGAATATTGCGTGCACTGATCGGGGTGCCATCAAAGCAAAGCACCGACTTTAGTTTGTCCGGGCCGAATTCAAACTCGGCCATCAGCAAGGTACGAAGTTGCGAATCGCGATTTTGTTCGATCACAAAGGTCTGCTGGTGGCTGTCAATAAACTGTTCGACCTCGTGATTAAATGGAAAAGCTCGCACCCGCATGGCGTCAATGTAGATACCCTCCGCCGTCAGATACTCGAGTGCCTCCAGTGACGAAGCAGCGCTGGTACCGAAAAAGATCACTCCATAGCCGGTCTCCTCAGCAGCATCTATCAGTTCGGGTGCGGGCATATGTTGCTTGGCGGTTTCCCATTTCGCCATCAGCCTGTGCATGTTGCGTTCATAAGCCTCACCGCTTTCGGTATAAACCGCTTCTTCGTTCCGGGAGGTGCCTCGAGTAAAGAAGGCGCCCTTGCTGGGATGGGTGCCGGGGTAGGTGCGGTAGCAAATGGCGTCCTCATCCACGTCCCGATAACGCCCCCAGTCTTCCAGGCTTTCCAGGTCCTCGGCAGAGAGCACTTTGCCGCGGTCGTACTGCCGTGAATCGTCCCAGGTGAAAGGCGGCGACATATTGTCATTCATACCCAGGTCCAGGTCCGAAAGAATGATGATCGGTGTTTGCAGACGTTCCGCCAGGTCGAAAGCGTCCACGGCCATATCGAAACATTCACGTGGCGTAGACGGAAACAGCAGCACTTGCTTGGTATCCCCGTGGGAGGCGTATGCGCAGGACAACACATCGGACTGCTGGGTGCGGGTCGGCATTCCGGTTGAGGGGCCGGCCCTCTGAACATCAATCAGCACTGTGGGAATCTCCGCAAAATACGCCAGACCCAGGAACTCGCTCATCAGTGAGATACCCGGCCCACTGGTGGCGGTGAAGGCCCGGGCTCCATTCCAACTGGCGCCGATGACCATGCCGATGGCCGCCAATTCGTCTTCCGCCTGGAGGATGGCGTAGTTCTTTTGACCGCTACCGGGGTCGATGCGCATGCGCTTGCAATACTTCTCGAAGGCTTCCACCACCGAAGTCGACGGAGTGATCGGATACCAGGCCGCCATGGTGGCGCCCCCATAAATGGCGCCCAGTCCCAGAGCACTATTACCGGAAATGAGAATGTTGTCACCCACCAGGTTGCGCCTTTCCACACGGATGGAGAGCGGGCAGTCGTAAGTGTCTCTGGCGTACTGGTGACCCAGTTCCAGCGCATGAATATTGGGCGCCACCAGCTTTTCCTTGCCCTTGAACTGATCGGCGACCAGTTTGGTGAGCACCCCGAAGTCCATATCCAGCAGGGCGGCCAGCGCACCCACATAGATCACGTTTTTGAACAACTGCCGTTGGCGCGGGTCGCCAAACTCACGGTTACAAAGCTGGGTCAGGGGGATGCCGATAATATGAATATCCCTGCGCATCAGACGCAGGTCCAGAGGTTTGGTGTTGTCGTGGATAAAATAGCCTCCGCTCTCCACCTCCAGGATATCCTCGGACATGCTCTGGGGGTTGATGCTGAGCATGATGTCAACCCCGCCGCGGCGGCCCAGGTGGCCCTGTTCGCTAACTCTCACTTCGTACCAGGTGGGCAAACCCTGAATGTTGGAAGGAAAGATGTTCTTGGGGGACACCGGCAAACCCATGCGAAACAGCGCCTTGACAAACAGGCTGTTGGCGCTGGCGGAGCCAGTGCCGTTGACATTGGCGAACTTGATGACAAAGTCGTTGACCGCCCGTATGGTCTTCACTGGCTATTCCCCCGCCTTGGTAACATGGTAGAGAAACTTCTGCATGTCCCAGGCGGTGGTGGGACAACGTTCCGCGCACAGGCCGCAATGCAGGCAAACATCCTCATCCTTGACCATGACCCGCTCGGTCGGCAGCAACTCGGAAACATACAAGTCCTGGGCCAGGTTGCCGGCCGGGGCCGACAGGCGGGTGCGCAACTCCGCCTCTTCACCGGGGTTGGTGAAAGTAATGCAGTCGGTGGGGCAGATATCCACACAGGCGTCACACTCAATGCAGCGCACTTCCTGAAATACGGTTTGTACATCACAATTCAGGCAGCGCTGGGCTTCCTTGAAGCCGGTATCCACATCAAAGCCCAGTTCCACTTCAACTTTACGGTCTTTCAGGGACTTGCTCTTGTCTGCATGCGGCACCAGGTAACGCTTGTCGGATTCCACCAGGTTATCGTAGCTCCACTCGTGAATAC
The DNA here is from genome assembly GCA_026710905.1 of Halieaceae bacterium. GTDB lineage: Bacteria > Pseudomonadota > Gammaproteobacteria > Pseudomonadales > Halieaceae > JAPOQD01. Next base: position 5,182 of record JAPOQD010000060.1, on the reverse strand, counting down.
CCATCTTCTGACTCGCAAGGTTCACACCCGGCGGGGGGCGCCGGCGCACATCCTGCTTCCGGCACAGTAAATCGATGGAAATCGCGGCCTGGTGGCCGTGAGCCACCGCGGTGATGATGTTTTCCGGGCCCCAGGCGGAATCGCCACCAAAGAAGACCGTGTCAAGACTGGACTGGAGGGTCGTTTCATCGACGATCGGCATATCCCACTGGCCAAATTTCAGGCCGATATCGCGCTCGATCCAGGGGAAACTGTTTTCCTGGCCGATTGCCATCAGCACGTCATCCGCCTCCATGAACACCAGCTCCTCACCGGTAGGAACCAAAGTGCGGCGGCCGGTTTCATCGTATTCCGGCAGTACCTTTTCGAAGCGGACGCCCTTGAGCCGCCCTTTCTCCACGACAAATTCTTTCGGTACATGGTTGTCATGGATGGGAATATCCTCACGCATTGCGTCTTCCTTTTCCCAGGGCGAGGCCTTCATGTCCTCGAAGGGGCTGCGCACCACTACACGCACATCTTCGCCACCCAGCCGGCGGGAGGTACGGCAACAGTCCATGGCGGTGTTCCCACCGCCCAACACCAGCACCTTTTTACCGATGGAGTGGATGTGCTCGAAGGCCACACTGGATAGCCAATCTATGCCGATATGAATGTTGGCGGCAGCCTCGGCACGACCCGGCAAGTTCTCCAGATCCTTGCCTCGGGGCGCTCCGGTGCCGACGAAAATGGCATCGTAGCCCTCGGCCAGCACTGCCTTGAGACTGTCCACATAGTGATTGAAAGTAATCACCACACCCATATCGAGAACGTAGTTCACCTCTTGGCGCAGCACTTCGATAGGCAGACGGAAGGCGGGAATCTGGCTCAACATCATGCCGCCGCCCTCGGTCTGTTCATCGTAGATCTCAATCTGATAACCCAGCGGCAACAAGTCCCGAGCCACGGTCAGAGAGGCCGGGCCGGCGCCGATCAGCGCAATACGTTTGCCATTTTTCAGCGCCGGGACGGAAGGCATGCGTGCGGCAATCACCTCGTCCTGTTTGTTGTCGGCTGCGACTCGCTTGAGCCGGCAGATGGCCACCGGCTCCTCTTCGACCCGAACACGGCGGCAGGCGGGTTCACAGGGGCGGTCACAGGTGCGGCCCAGCACCCCGGGAAACACGCTGGATTCCCAGTTGACCATGTAGGGGTCGTCATGACGCTGCGCTGCGATCAGACGAATGTACTCCGGCACAGGGGTATGCGCGGGGCAGGCGTACTGACAGTCCACCACCTTGTGGAAGTATTCAGGATCGCGAATGTTGGTTGCTTTCACGTTGTTACCTGGTTCAGCACTACTGACTCAACCGTGGATTATTTCACAGAGGGGCAATTTTTACACTGGAAATACTGCGGAAAACCTCAGTTTCACCCCTCTGATCCTGCCATAGGGTTACGGCTAACCAAATCTCTGCTCACAACCCTGTAACTGACTGCCGTAGCGGGCCGACTGGGCCGACACCTTCTTCGCCACATTCAACAGCCACTGCTTGCTGTTGAAGCTGCGCCGGTTATAGCCCCCGTGTCCTTCATGATAGGCCAGGTACAGGGAATAGGGATCGTCCTTTCTGATACCGCTGAGCCGGTGTGACTGGTTGTTGTACCAGCCGACAAAATCCACTGCATCAGCAAAATCATCCCGATCCGCGCCGTAACTTCCCGTATCCCGGATATACCTGTCCCAAGTCTCGGTCAATGCCTGGGTATAACCGTAAGAGGAGGATGGCCGCAGCCAGGGAATTACCCACAAGATCCTTTCCCGAGGGGGTCTGGCCTTGGCCCGAAAGCGCGATTCCTGATGCATGATGGCCATCATCACCGGAATCGGGCTGCCCCAGCGCTTCCGGGACCGGTCCGCGGCTTTGTACCAGCGAGGTTTCTGTTCAAATACACTGCACAGATCATTCACCTCAACAGGCGGCGTAGAAGCACAACCAGATACAACAAAAACAATACTTATCAATAGGATACGAAACATATCTCAGGTCCTGTCAATACCATGTACACACTCATGGTCCAATGTTTTGACACCAACATTGGAAACCTTTCCGAGGCAGGGGTTTCCAAGTTGTGGCTTGTAGAAAGAGCTGTGATGGAACCTGTACCTGTCACAATCAGCCACCCCCCTGCGCCGACAACAACTCCAGCAGCGCTTGTTCATCCATCACCGGGATACCCAGTTGCCGGGCTTTTTTCAATTTGGATCCGGCTTCCCGCCCGGCCAGCACGGCGCTGGTTTTCGAAGAAACGCTGCTCACCACCCTGGCTCCCAGACCCTCCAGCGCAGCCTTGGCCTGTTCGCGGCTGAAGTTGTCCAGGCTGCCGGTAACCACCCAGGTTGCGCCCTGCAGCGGCTCATCAGCAGTTTCCCGTGTCTTGGCGGATGGCCAATTAACCCCGGCATCCCGCAATTTCTTAACCACTTGCATGGCATCGGGGGAGTCCAGAAAGCAGCGTACATGGGCGGCAACAACCGGGCCCACATCCTCCACTGCCTGCAGTTCTTCAAGGCTGGCCGCCTGCAGCGCCCGCCAACTGCCGAAATGCCGAGCCAGACCCTGCGCGGTAGCGGGCCCCACCTGTGGAATACCCAGGGCGTAGAGGAATCTTGGCAAGCTGGTATCACGGCTGTGAGCGATAGCGTCCACCAAGTTGTGCGCAGATTTCTCACCCATGCCTTCCAGCCCGGCCAGGGTCTCCGCCATCAGCCGGTACAGGTCGGCCACAGAACCAATCAATCCCAACTCCATGAGCTGCGCCACCCGTTTATCTCCCAAACCGTCAATGTCCATGGCCTTGCGCGAGGCGAAGTGCTTGATGGATTCCTTCAACTGGGCAGCACAAACCAAGCCGCCGGTGCAGCGCAACACGGCGGCATCCTGCTGTACCGGAGAATCACACACCGGGCAACTTTCCGGAAACCGGATTTCTCCACTGTCACCGCGGCGTTGATCCGACACTACCGAAACCACTTGAGGAATCACGTCGCCGGCCCGGCGCACCACCACCGTGTCACCGGTTCGAACCCCCAGCCGATTCACCTCGTCACGATTGTGCAAACTGGCATTACTCACGGTCACACCGCCGACAAAAACCGGTTCCAACCTCGCCACCGGGGTGATGGCGCCACTTCTTCCGACTTGAAACTCCACCTCCAACAGCCTGGTGAGTTGCTCCTGGGCCGGAAATTTTTTCGCCACGGCCCAGCGCGGCGCCCGCGAGGTAAAGCCGAGCGCATCTTGCAGGGCCAGTGAATCTACCTTGTAGACGATTCCGTCAATATCATAGCCAAGCGTATCCCGCCTGGCGGCGAGGTGTTCGTAGTAGCTGGCGCAGCCGTCGACCCCATGCACCACCTCGGTCTCTGCATTGATGCGAAAACCCCAGTGATTCAGGTAGTCCAGAACTTCCGAATGCCGCTCGGGCAGTGTTGCTCCAAGAACCCTGCCGACACTGTAACAACACATCTGCAGGGGCCTTTGCGCTGTGACCCCGGCATCCAACTGGCGCAGGCTGCCGGCTGCGGCGTTGCGAGGATTCACGAACACTTTTTCCTGGAGCGCACGGGCCTGTTCATTCAAGCTCTCAAAGCCGACCCAGGGCAGGTAGACTTCCCCGCGCACTTCCAACAGGTCTGGAAGGCTGGTTCCGAGCAGGTGCAGGGGAATCGTGGGAATGGTGCGCACATTGTGGGTTATATCCTCCCCGTTGGCGCCATCTCCCCTGGTGGCGCCGCGCTCCAACACCCCCTGCCGATACAACAGACTGACTGCTACACCATCGAGCTTCGGTTCACAGATATATTCAAGTTCTCCCTCTATCCCCAGCCGCTGCCGCACCCGCCGGTCAAACCCGCACAGTCCATCATGGTCGAACACATTTTCCAGTGAAAGCATGGGTACCTCATGCTGTACCGGGTGCAACTGCCCGACAGGTTCGGCGCCTACGCGCTGAGTGGGTGAATCGTCCCGAACCAATTCCGGGTATTGCTGCTCCAACTCCAGAAGCCTGCGCCACAGACGATCATATTCCACATCCGGCAACTGCGGATCGTCCAGCACGTAATACCGGTAATTGTGTTGATTGAGTAGTTCGCGCAGCCTGGCAATTTCGTGCTCGGCCGACATGGTCAAAGCTCGTTCAGCGATTGTCGTGGGCCAGTTGAAGACGTTGCAATTCACGTATTCGCTGGCGAATATGCTCCTTGGTCTGGCGTGTCGCTGCAGAGCGGGATTCGTCCAGCAGGTCTCCTTCCAATGTTTTGGCCACGTACTCCGCAGTCTCAAGCATGGACTCAAATGCGGCCATCATATCGTCCGGGCCGGGCAGTGTGAGAAAGAACGTTAAACCCCGGGTCGATAGCTCCGCCATGGAGTCAATATTGAACACTCCCGGCTTCATCATGTTGGCCACACTGAACAGGATTCGCCCTCGGCCCGCCGCCTGAACGTGTCGATGGAAAAAGTTCATCTCGCCAAAGCGAAGGTCACGGGCCAGCAGGACCTCAAGAATATCCTGCCCCGCAAAGCCTGACTCATCCCTCGCCATGACATGCACGATCACCACTTGCGGCTCCAGCCCCGGTGGGGGCTTGTCCTCGGCAAGCTGCGTCTCGGCAGGTTGCGGCTCATCCATGGCAAGCTGTGGCTCTTCACTGGACAAACCTCGCAACAAGTCGATGTTCTCGCCATCCTTTTCGGTGGCGGCGCCGAAATCACTAAAATATGGCTCGATGGTTTGGGATGCGGCCTCCGTCTCTGCGATGGTTTCCTTCGTTCCCGCTGCGGCCTCCGTAACTGCCGTTGCATCCATCCCTGCCGTTGCATTCTCCCCCGTTGCGGCATCCGCAGCCGTTGTAACGCCCTCCCCGGTTACGGCTGCCACGCCGCTATTGCCGTTTGCTACCACCCTGGCGCCGCCGTTGGGTAATTCACTACTGGGAAACAACCTGTCCTCATCCAGTTCCAGCGCCGCCTTGGTCACCGAGGCTCGCATTCGCACCGAGTCCTTTCGCATGCGCCGATAGCCGTCCAGAAGTACTATCAGTATCAGCATGGTTCCGATAATGATGATCCACTCCAACATGTCGATGTCGATATTCATCAGCCCGCCACCAGTTCACCCACCAATTTTGGATCCG
>JAPOQD010000058.1 GCA_026710905.1 Halieaceae bacterium | reverse complement strand
CAAGGGAGAGTCGATGAGAAAAATACTGGGGGAATTGACGGAAGGTGAACACCTGGAGTAAAAAGCACACTAGGTGATGCGCTGGGAAATCTGGTGTTCACGTTCGACCGGAATAGGTGTTCACGTTCACCGGAATACGCACGCAAAGCCCCCTTCGTGTAACAACCAATGGCGACGACCGCAGGAACCAGGAAACGACGGCTCCCGGATTAATCCCTGCGAATGGGGACCAAATCATTCCAGGAGTTTGGTGACGAGAAGGAAAGCCCGATGTTGCCGTTCGGTTTCCACTACCAGGCATAGGCCTCTGACAATGCATTTCCACACAAGCTGAGCACCAGGGTAGCTATTTTCCATCACTACAGCCCTTCTGTGCTGAAAGAAAAAAATTGAGCAAACTGATGCAGGAACTGAATTACGGCAGGGCCGATAGAATCAGGGGAACGTCCCTGTCCCCCCAATTATAAAAAATAGTAGATATTCAGGATTTGTCCAGTAATTTGCCTGGTTATTTCTTTTGCAGCAGCACTGGCGCTCCGGCAATCCTGTATTGCCGATCAGGAAAGTTTTGCCTGTCCCATTTCAAAGGGCCGACAGTACCTTGCGACCGGTACGGTTCGGAGGTTGCGGGGGGGAAAGTTCAGGGCGCCAATTGCATGAATACTTTGCTGAAAGGAAAAAATTGGGCTAACTGATGCAGGAACTGAATTCCGACAGGGCCGATAAACAACGGGGGAACATCCCTGTACCCCCAATAGTAAAAATAGTAGGTATTCAGGATTTGTCCAGTAATTAGCCTGGTTATATTTTTGGGCAGTATTGGCGCTCTGGTAAATGCTCAGTGCATATTCCGACTCAAGCTGGACATTGCTGTAATCGTAGCGCTTGTCGAAGCAGGGTCGACTTCGAGGAACGCCGAGGGTAAGGAAAATCCAGGTTGATTACCGCAGACCAGGGTTTCCTGGCTTGGGTGAAATCGCTGGCCGCGCATCAATCACCATGCCTCGCAGCCAACAATTCGCACATTCTTACCAGCCGCCGGCGCAGGCGGGCCGGTTTCTCGACCGTTACACTCTCGCCCCAGGTAAACAGGTGCCAGCACATCTCGTCGAGGCCGCCCGCCCGGAAACGCAAGGTAAGCGAGCCATCGCTATTCTCGATAAGTGTCTGGCCCGGGTGGAACAGGAACATCGCCGCGTCACGCGCCACCCAGGCTTCGAATCGCAAGACTACTTCGACAGGCGGTTCCTGGAAGGTGCCGAAGGAACGCTCGGCGTAACGCTGCAAGTCAAATGACGGGTCGCGCTCAAATGTTTCGTCAGTAACCAGGGCTTCACTTATGTTGGCGAGCCGCCAAAGCCGAGGGTTTTCGGCCCAGCCACTGCACCCGACCAGGAATGCCCGATTTCCATAGAGTACCCCGTAGGGTTCTACGCGCTGTTGGCTGTATTGCCCAGTGGATTGGGCGAGATAGTTAAATTCGACCACGCGCCCCGCTCTGAGTGCATCACGCAGGAGCGAGAGCAAGCCCTGCTCAAGGCGTGGTTTCGGCCCGGGACGCATGGCGAGCCCCTCGGCCCGCATCAGCGCTTCCAGGCCGGCATCAAACTCTTCGCTGGAGAGGGGGCGCTGCATGGCGCGCAGTTTGGAGGCAAGTTGCCTGATAACGCCCGCACGTTCGGACAGCCCGTCACGGTCCAGGCTTTCGGTCGCTGACTCGAGCTCCGCCAACTCCTCGGGCGAGACACGTATGAGTTGGCGCAGGGCTGGGGATTGAAGCCGCCAGTGGCGGCGCTGACTGCCGGTCTCCACGGTCTGAAGCGGTCCGAATGCCGCCTCGGCTGCATCGCGCAGCCGCTCCGCAGTGCGGCGGCTGACGCAAAACTCCTCCCCAATATCGTCCAGTGTCAACCCGCCGTGCGCTCCCTGCAGGCGAATCGCCAATCGCACGATGTCAGTGGTCCTTTCGTAACGCATTCTGCTATTTCCGTTTTTCCCGCCACCCGGCCCAGCCAATGAATACCGCCTCTCGGCGCCGACGGCTCCCTGGGTAAGCCGGGCCTGGTATCAGTACAACAGATCTCCTCCGTAACGCAAGAAGAACGCTGCCAAATCGTCGCCAATCAACAGGGATACCGGTTTCTCTTTCTCTTTTTGCAACCTCTCCATTTTTTGATGAAAAGTCTTGCTTGCACTATCGGCAGTTGAAACGATTAAACCCATTTTTGCGTCGCTATGGTAATCGAAGGCTCTTTCGATATCATCGACGGCAGAAGCATCGGCCATCTCACCCGTCCAGGATTTAACTTGCACAACGAGCGTCTGAACTAATCCGGGAATTTCACCAAATTCCAGTTCTACCAACAGGTCGGCACCGTGATCAGCTCTTCCCTCTTGCCTCGTCACTTTTTTCACGCCTGGAACTTTTGCGAAAATCCTCTGAACGAAAGTTTCAAGATCCTTGCCGGGGTGGGTGTGATATATCTTTTTTGTAATCTCTGAATACTGCGGTCGAATTTCCTGTAACAGCTCTGCCAGGTTGCTTTCTGGTGTACTTGTCTTAGACACAATTCCCTTGCGTAAAGACTCCAAAAGCATTTCGAATTCGCGTTCTACATATATTGTCCACTTTCGCGACTGGAGCTTGAGGCGCGCACGGAGTGCGGCTGGTACGATATCGCCGTTGCGATAAAACGTGTGTATCGAAGCGTGGTCGACCGGGAATCGATGATTGAAGTCATTGTCCTCATAGCGCCATTCATATTCCCCTGTTACCCTGGCCAAGGTGCATTGACCCCATTCCGGGACGTTGATGTATACGACATAGTCGCCGTCTTTTAGACCCAGCAGAAAATCCTGACCGTTATAACAGTCCTGTTCTTCCTGTGTAAGTGAATCCCAACCGTGGTGTTTGATCCTTTCACGAAGTTTGCGTAGGTCGGCAGTTTCCACATAACTCCAACCAAATCGCCCTTCCCCGCCTTTCAGCGAATTGAATACCTTGTCGACGTAACTTTTTTCCTCCGCTGCCTTGATTGCATGGATAGTCATTTTTTCCTTCCTCCGTTTCAATGAAATAGTGATTGCGACGTTCCTCCCCACGCCAAGCGCGTGAAGGCTACCGGTAACACCTGATTTTTACGAGATAATCACCGGCCACCCAATAACGTTTCAGAAGCCATAAACCCTCGCTAGCTCTGAAAGCCGATCTTTTTCGGTTGGTACGGTTTGGCTTCGCACTCCGCATGCAGCATGGCGGTAAGCGCCCGGGGGTCCTCCAGACTATCGAGTATTTCGGCTTTCCTGCGCACCAAGGCGAAGTCACCGGGCGTGAGGCAGGGCAGTTCCGCTACTTCCGCCGGTGGTGTGAGGGAAAAGATGGCGCGGAACGCCGCCAGGGACTGATCGGGAGTGAGATAATCAAGGGTCACCTTGAAGTCAAAGCGCCGCAGCGTCGCCGGGTCGAACCGCTCGCTGAAATTGGTCGTGCAGGCGAAAGGCAGGGGATGGCTTTCCATCCAGGTCAGCATCTCGTTGACTTGGCTCACCTCCCATGAGCGCTGGGCGAACCGCCGGTCGGCGAGCAGCGAGTCAGCTTCATCGAAGACGAGGAAGTGTTCGGCGTCGCGCGCCTCGGCGAAGGCATCAGCGATTTGCCGCTCGGTCGCTCCAACCCACATTGACATCAGATCGGAGGCGCGTTTCTGCACAACTTCCAACCCAACCCGGTCGGCCAGGTAGCGGACGAAAGCGCTCTTTCCGGTGCCGGGCGGCCCTTGCAGGCAAAGTGAGAAACGCCCTGCACCGCTCCCGGCAAGGCGCTCGGCGAGCCCCTCAAGATCAAGATCGGCCCGAATCAGGGCGGGGTCAAACTTCTCCGGCGCCCTCTGCGGGGGTTTTTCGCCTGACAGAATCCGCGACAGGCTTCTAACCCCACGGCGTACCGCTGCCAAATTGCCGCCAACCAAACGTGCGGCGGCGGTGGCCCCGGCAGCCACTCCCGGCGAAACCTCGTACTCTCTGGCAAGTGCGTGCGCCTCTGCTTCCCCCAACTCAATGCCTTGACGGGCGAGTTGCCGGGTCCAGATGCGAGCTCGCACCCGGGGCGAGGGCTGGCGTAGTTCCAGTGCGAACATCATGCGGCGCAGCACCGTGGGACAGGTCTGCCGGGCCGAGTTCGTAGTCCACAGTGTAGGCGACTTGGACTGTTCCAGCAGCCGATTCAGGAATACTTTCGAGCCGTCAGCCTCGAGCCGGCCGCGGTGGTATGGACTGAAGAACCCAATGTCGGCGGAAGATCGACCTGAGAGCAGATCTTCCATCTCGTCGAACAAAAGAATCGCATCGCGGCTGCCGTCCAACGTTCGCTGTGCGAATCGGAGTTCCTGGAGCCTTTCCCCGCGAAGGGGTTCGTCGCCATCCTCGTCAGTTTCGCCGATGCTGTAGAGCTTCACTTCCAAGCGCTGCGCCAGAGTTTTACAGAATTCGGTCTTGCCGGCCCCGGGAGGGCCATAGACAAGGATGTTGACACCTGTGGCGCCGGTTCGAAGGGCGCCTCTTAACAGGCCCTCAACGTGATCACGGTCCTTCGCGACATGATCGAAGTCCGCCCATTCGAGTTCGCTTGGGGCCGATGCGCCAAATAGGAGACGATGCACGTCGAGTGAGGCATCTCCCGGGGCGGTCGCAAGCCGTTTCAATCGCTCCATGAGTCTGATCTCCCCGTCATCGCCAATGGACACCAGCCCCGTCCGTATCAGCGGCGCGTCGGCCACAAGACGAGAGTGCCACATGCCGTCAATTGAGAGCCCAAGAAAACTGGGCAGCGCCAGTCCGTTGATAACAAAGTCGTCTCGGCGACTTATTCCATAATCCCCATCGCTGAAAATGGCGCCGACCATGGACTCCACATGTGGCTGTGTGCTGTAGCGCAGAAGAAACTCAAAGATCGCGATATCCGTTCTGGAAAGTCCCACCCCCCGCCCTAGACGCTGGACACGGTGTCTTGTCCGGTCTCCACGTACCCGTTTCGCCATTGAAATCTTGCGGTCAAGAATGTTCCTCAGATGCCTCCATTCCTCGGAGGAAACCTTCTTGTCGGAGCGGAAAGTGGAGGTCCTATCTTTAAGATGTTTCCTTGCGAAGTTCGCAAGCCCCAGCAGGTCGCTGTGCGCCTCCACCCATTTCACCAGATTACGTGCTTCCGGGCAGCGGCGGTTCAGGCGAGAGGATACGTTCGAGAGATATGAGAGAATAAGGCGCCGTTCGTAGGCAGTGAGCATCATTTTTTCCTTGAAGATCGCAAGACGGAAAAACACTAACAGAGAGGTGCGTCAGATACGGACGTATACAATCAAATAGGAGATCAACATGGTTAATCGAAATCCTGATCGCTGCCCGTCCCATCCGGGAGAACTTCTCCGTGAGGACGTAATACCTGCAACGGGTCGTACGAAAGCCGAGATCGCCCGCCTGCTGGGCATATCTCGCCAGCACCTCTATGACATCATGAATGAGAAGAAGCCGGTTAGCCCCGAAGTTGCTGTTCGACTGGCAAAGATGTTCCGCACCGACCCCCTGTTCTGGGTCAGGATGCAGGGTGCCTGCGATGCGTGGCGGGCAGCGCGAAAAGTCGATGTTTCAGCGGTCCCCGAGTTAGCGGTCTAGCCAAAAGGCAAACTTGCGTGGGGACGGAAGTGGAAACCCCGGGGTCAGCCCTGCTGGGCCAGCCCCACCAGCTCGCATGAGCGGATATCCCGCTCGGCGCACCAGGCCTCGAGTTCGTCAATCAGCCGCACACCGATGCCCGGTTCGGCATAATTGGCGGTGCCTACCTGCACCGCGGCGGAACCGGCCATCATGTATTCCAGGACATCGCGCAAATTTGCTATGCCGCCCATGCCAATGACGGGAACACTCACCTGCTGAAACACCTCGTAGACCATGCGCACCCCCAGGGGTTTGATCGCCGGGCCGGAAATTCCCCCGGTGTACTCGCCAAGCATGGGGCGCCGCCGGTCCACATCAATCACCATGCCGCGCAGGGTGTTGATCAGGGTGATGATATCCGCGCCGGCCTCTTCGACCCCACGGGCTACCGCGCAGATATCCCCGGCCTCCGGGGACAGCTTCACCATCAACGGCAAACCGGTAACCGCGCGCACCGCGGCGGTGACTTCCGCGGCCGCACTGCTGGAAATGCCAAAGTGCATGCCGCCGGAATGGACATTGGGGCAGGATATATTCAGTTCCAGCGCGGCGAGCCCCTCCACCGGATCAAGCCGCTCGGCCAGTTCGGCAAAATCTTCCACCGAGCTGGCGAAGGTATTCACAATGACGGTCACCCCCAGGTCACGCAGTTTTGGCATGGCCTCGTTGATGAAGGCGTCGATGCCGATGTTGGCCAGGCCGATGGAGTTGAGCATGCCTGCGGGGGTTTCCACCGTGCGTGGCGGCAGGTTGCCGGGCCGGGGCTGCAGGGAAATGCCCTTGACGCTGACCCCGCCGAGTTTGGCCACATCAACCATCCCGGCGTACTCGAACCCGTAGCCGAACGTGCCGGAAGCATTGATCACCGGGTTGTCCAGGGTCAGCGTACCCAGTGATGTGCGCAGACGGTCACTCATGGCGCAGTTCCATAAATCTCCGGCGCGGGGAACACCGGGCCATCAAGGCAGACATATTTGTAGCTTCCCCCCGTGGTCATCACCGCACAGCCCTTGCAGGTGCCCAGGCCGCAAGCCATGGGCGCTTCCAGGCAGACTTGACAGGGCGCTTCCGCCGCGGCGGCCACTTCGGCAACCGCTTCCAGCATGCCTTCCGGTCCGCAACTATACACCTGGCAGCCGGGGTGTTCCGCCAATACCCGTTGCAGTGGCCGGGTTATCAGGCCCTGCTCGCCCACGGCGCCGTTTTCGGTGGTGACGATCAACTCCGCAACTCCGGCAATGTCCTCGGCAAGGGGCAAATCGTTTTCGCTGCGCGCTCCATAGAGGAAAATCGCCCTGCGCCCCGAGGCGGCCAAACGCTCGGCAAGAAACAGCAGCGGCGCAACGCCCACTCCTCCGGCTACAAGCACCGGAGTTTTTTCAGGGTCCACATCGAAGCCGCGCCCCAACGGCCCGAACACCGCAAGCTCATGATCTTTCTGCATCGCCGCCAACCAATCGGTACCCGGGCCGATGGCCTTGACCAGGATGGAGCCGATGCGCCCACTCTCCACCAGGGAGAAAGCCCGCGGCAACACCGGGTGCGCCCCCCAGCCACCGTACACCATCACAAACTCTCCGGGTTCGGCAAAAATCGGCGGTTCCGCGGAAAAGCGCAGCAATGCGTGGTCTGGAGCGGGATAGAGAACTTCGAGGATTCGGGTGCGCAAGTATTTCATCGCCGGGCATGATATCACTCATACCCGCCGCACAGGACATAAATCCCCGGCGCGTAACATTGCGTGAAGTTGCAAGAGTCAAACTCTTGAGCCGCTCCCCGGCAGGAACTGAACACCCCACGCATAGGTGATGCTCGCCCTGCCGTCCGCTTCATGCCACCTCCTAACAGGCACTGAGTGAAACCGGACAGATTACCAATTATGAAAGCGGACAGATTTTGTGCTACCTACAGACACTAGTGCTTCCTGTCAAAAATTCAGTTTCAATTCGACACCAAGCATTCGCGGCGGATCGAATTTCATAACCGGAAAGATTCCGACCAATGCCTGCGAAACGACCTGGCGGTCCGTCAGATTCCTGCCGTACACGCTAATACTGTTCCCTGCGTCGCCCCAGATCCATGTGGCGGAAGCATTCACTTTCGCTGTCGCCGGACGGAAGTAGAGGTCTTCGTTGCTGCGACCGTAAACGTTGTAGCTGGACTGGTAGCGCACATCCACACGGTATTGCATCGTGCCGGCGGAAAACTCTTGAGAGTAGGTTATGGCCCCGTAAGTGGAAAACTCCGGGGCCATCAGAATTGCCAAGTGGGTATTGTCGGTTGCCATGCCATCGCCGTTGAGGTCGGCATTGTAACTGTCCCACTCCGCATTCAGGTAGCCCAGCGCGAAATCGAACTCGAGATCGGCCGTCGCGAGCCAGGTCGATTCAAACTCCAGGCCTTTGATGGACGACCCTCCGATATTGTCGCTTACCGACTCGGTTCCTCTTCCCGTTGCCGTAGGCCGTCTGATCAGGCCGACTATATCGGTATACTCGGTTGTAAACCCGGCGAAGGCGAAACGCATCCGCTTATCGAGCAGCGTTCCCTTGACTCCCGCTTCAAGGCTGATCGAATGTTCCGCGGCATAGGGTCCCACGTTTTCCGGCAGAGTCGCTCTACCGTTGAATCCGCCGGGCTTGTAGCCCGTTGAGGCCGTCAGATAGTACATCGTCGCCTCGTTCGGCTGAATTTCGACACCCAATTTCCAGGTCGGCTGGTCCCATTGGTGAGACGGCGTGAACCTCGACACGGGAGCCTGCGGCGAAGGCGGCGGCAAGGGATAATCGGTCAGGTCCGCCGACTTTTCCTCGCTGGTCATTCTGGCGCCGGCAATCAGCGAGACGGTGTCGCTGACGGCAAAGCCGGCCTGGCCGAAAACCGCCTGACTGCGGGTATTCTGCCGCGCCAGGGCTGTCTCGAAGGAATCCTCGAACGCCAGGGTCTCGGAGAACGGCGGCCCAATGTTCTGATGAAAGATGCGCTCGACGTTTTCTCGAAAAAGGAATACGCCGGCGACCAGGTTCCAGCGCTCGCTCTCCTGGTTGTGGTAACGAAGTTCGAAGCTTTCCTGTTCCTGCTCGATGTCGAATCCCCAATGGAATGGCGCATTGGAAAACCCGAGGGGGGCTGGAGGATGCAATCCCACTCGGCCATCGAGGTCTACATAGGTCAGAAATTCGCTTTTGTGCGTGTTGGCCAGCAAGGCCAGATAGCCGATGTCAAGGGGAATTTCCGACAGTACGGAAAAGCCCTGTTCACTGGAATTACGAAACCCGTCCTGGTCGATGTTGACCAGATTCACATCGCCATCGGAAATGCCGTATGGATCCTGAACCTGATTGGTCAAGCCCAGACCCGCTACGCTGTCCTCAAGCTCGTACAATATGAAACTGGTTATCGCGAAGTCCGTTTCATGATCAATTCTCAACCTGGTGTTGTGGGATTCCTTGTTTCCGAGCATATTGCCGTTGAATGCGTTCCTGATATAACCGTCCGTTGTTCTTCTGGAACCGGTAAGGCGGCCCCGCACGGCCCCGTCGAAAATGGGGCCCGTTTCAACGGTCAGCACGTACCGGTTCGTGCCGTATTCACTCGCCGACAAACGCAAGGAGACGCCGGGTTCATCGGCGGCGGTCCTGGAAACGTAGTTTACGGTCCCCGCCATGCTGCCCCGGCCGAACAGGGTACCCTGGGGCCCCCGCAGAATTTCGACACGCTGGATATCGACCTGATCGTAGGTCACGCCGGTATTGCGCGCATGCGGAATGCCATCGACCATGATTTGCGTCTTTTGATCGGAAAGCGGGTCGATATCGAAAAAACCAATGCCCCGAATGGAAAACTTCCCCCCGTTTTCAACGAACAGCACATCGTTCAGGATTACGTTGGGCGCAATTCCATTGAGGCCGGTAATGTTGGTTGCGCCCCTCTCTTGCAGCGATTCGCCCTGAATCACCGTGACGGAAACCGGCACTTCAAGAATATTTTCTTTGACCTTCTGGGCCAATACGATGATTTCTTCAAGCTGTCTGTTCTCGGCGCCGATTGCTGGTTGCATACTCAATCCGGCGCAGAACAGAACCGTTATTCTGCCAAGGGCCAATTTCCGCTGGGAGCAAATCACCGGATGGTTTCCTTGTGCAACACCTTCCAATCAAACCGCTACGAGGAACGATGTTAACTCAATGCGCTGCATTGCGCAGTGTTGGTACTTCAAAAGTTGACGATCTACAAATTTGTAGTTACAATAGTGTGGTTATAGGGGGTTGATTTTGCGCTGGACATGGGATGAAGACAAAAACCGCATCAACAAGCGGAAACACGGCATAGGTTTCGAAACAGCCCAGTTCGTGTTCAGTGACCCGCTAATGGTATACAGGCAAGATCCAAACTCGGAAGATGAACGATGGCATACCATTGGTATGATCAGCAATGTGGTGGTGATTGTGGCGCACACATGGCCCGGTCCAGAACATGAAACGGGTGTGGATGTGGGCCGTATAGTCAGCGCTCGGAAAGCTACAGCACATGAAAGGAGAGCCTATGAAGACGGGGATTTCTAAAAAACTTAGCAAGAAGCAGAAGGTGGAGATTGAAGCGCTTGCTGCGCTTCCTGATGAGAAAATTGATACAAGTGACATACCAGAGATTCCTGATTGGGCTGGAGCGAAGCGTGGTCTCTTGTATCGGCCAATCAAGCGACAAATCACCTTGAGACTGGATGCCGATGTCGCGGCTTGGTTCAAGTCGAATGCCCCGAATGGGCGTGGATACCAGACCGAGATAAACCGTGTTCTTCGCGAGCATGCTCAGCGTACCTGAAACTGCGAGCAGTGAAGTGTGGCGGTTTTGTATGGAGTCAAGAAATTGCAGGTGAGGGGCGCGTTGATGTTCGCTTCGAACAGGAGACGGTCTGGTTGACGCAGCGCCAAATGGCGGATGTGTTCCAGACTTCGACAGATAACGTCAGCTTGCATCTCAAGAATATCTACGCAACGGATGAATTGGAGGAAGCGGCAACTACCGAGGATTTCTTAGTAGTTCGATTAGAGGGAAAACGAAAAGTCCGGCGAAATATCATGCACTACAACCTGGACGCGATCATTTCTGTCAGCTACCGGGTCAACTCGAAGCGGGCGGTACGTTTTCGCCGATGGGCCAAGCGCACATTGCGCGAGCATCTGGTCAGCGGCTATACGCTGAACGAGCGGAGGCTTGCGGAACGAGGTCATGACGAGGCGTGGCAAACCCTGAAGTTGTTCGCCTGCACACTTGAGAACCACGCGCTCGTGGACGAGACCGGACGCGCCGTGCTGCACATCATCACCGCCGGCGCGAGCGGATGCTTATACACGGAGATCAGACTCACAGGTCAATTCGCACCACCTGCAAGTCCGGGTCGCGGCTGGCGCCGGCGGCGTGCAGCTTTTCCAGATAGGCGTCCCAATACCGCTGCTGATTCAGGCACAGATCATACAGGTAGTCCCAACTGTACAGCCCGGTGTCGTGGCCGTCGTCGAAAACCAGTTGCAGGGCATAGTTACCCACCGTCTTTACCGAACTGATGGCGACATTCTTCTTGCCGGTTTGCAACACTTCCTGGCCCTCGCCGTGACCCCGCACTTCCGCCGAAGGGGAATAGACGCGCAGCAGTTCGCAAGTCAAGCGGTAGCTGTTGTTATCGGCATAGCGAAGTTCAAGCTGGCGGGAACGCTGGTGGAGATTGACGGATTCCGGAATGTTCATCGGGGAATCACAGTATGAAGCGCGTCAGGTCGTCATCCTTGCTCAAATCACCCAGTTGCTGGTCTACATAGGTTTCATCAACCTGCAAACTGCCCTCGGACAGGCTACTGTCGGTAGCGCCGAAGGATGCTTCTTCCAGCAGCCGCTCCATCACTGTATGTAGCCGGCGGGCGCCGATATTCTCGGTGCGCTCATTCACCTGCCAGGCGATTTCCGCGATGCGGCGGATACCCACTTCGGTGAAGGACAGGCCCAGCCCTTCGGTGGCCAACAAGGCCCGGTACTGTTCGGTAAGCGATGCATCCGGCTCGGTCAGAATGCGCTGAAAATCATCCGCGCTCAGCGCGGCCAGCTCCACCCGTATGGGCAAACGCCCTTGCAACTCGGGAATCAGGTCGGAGGGTTTGGAAAGATGAAAAGCGCCCGAGGCAATGAACAGGATGTGATCGGTTTTGATCACCCCGTACTTGGTGCTGACCGTGCAGCCCTCAATCAGCGGTAACAAGTCTCTTTGCACTCCCTCCCGAGAGACATCCGCACCGGCGGTTTCCGAACGCTTGGCTACCTTGTCCAACTCATCGACGAACACAATGCCGTTCTGCTCCGTACTTTGCACCGCCTGTTGCCTGATCTCGTCTTCGTTGACCAGGCGCGCCGCCTCTTCATCGCAGAGTTTCTCAAAGGCCTGTTTTACGGTCAGGGTGCGGGTGGAGGTCTGTTGCCCGGCCAGGCTGGAGAACATGCCCTGTAACTGATTGGTCATCTCCTCCATGCCCGGAGGCGCCATGATTTGCACGCCTACCGGGGTGCTGCTGAGCTCTATCTCGATTTCGCGGTCATCCAGTTCACCCTCCAGCAACTTTTTCCGGAGTAGCTGGCGGGTTGAGGAATCGTCACTGCCCTGGCCGCGAGCCGGAGTCAGCAGCACATCGAGAATGCGCTCCTCGGCGGCTTCCTCGGCGCGGAACCTGACTTTTTCCATTTCCTGCTCCCGCAGCATTTTTACCGCCATATCCACCAGGTCGCGGACGATGGATTCCACATCCCGCCCGACATAACCCACTTCCGTGAACTTGGTGGCTTCCACCTTGATAAAGGGCGCGTTGGCCAGTTTGGCCAGGCGGCGGGCAATTTCTGTTTTTCCCACCCCGGTGGGGCCGATCATGAGAATGTTTTTCGGGGTGATTTCAGCGCGCAATACCTCATCCAGTTGCATACGCCGCCAGCGGTTTCTCAGGGCGATCGCCACGGCGCGCTTGGCCTTGTCCTGGCCGATGATGTGCTTGTCCAGTTCATGAACAATTTCTCTGGGTGTCATGTTCGACATATCAGTCCCCGGAACAGTCCAGTTCCTCAATGCTGCGGTTGTGGTTGGTGTATATGCAGATATCCGCCGCGATGCCCAGACTCCGTTCGACGATTTCCAGCGCGCCCAGTTCGGTATGGTCAAGCAGGGCCCGGGCCGCAGCTTGCGCGTAAGGGCCGCCGGAGCCAATGGCGATGAGATTTTGTTCCGGTTCGATGACATCTCCGCTGCCGGTAACAATCAGTGAAGTCTCCCGGTCGGCAACCGCCAGCAAGGCCTCCAGCCGGCGCAGATAGCGCTCGGTGCGCCAGGCTTTGGCCAGTTCCACCGCGGCCCGCACCAGGTGGCCCTGGTATTTGTCCAGTTGCGCTTCGAACAACTCGAACAGGGTGAACGCGTCCGCCGTACCACCGGCAAACCCGGCCAGCACCTTGTCCTCGTACAGGCGCCGGACCTTGCGGGCGTTGCCCTTCATCACGGTATTGCCGAGAGATACCTGTCCGTCTCCACCGATGACGACCCGCCCGCCGCGTCTGACGGAAAGGATCGTGGTGCCTCGATATTGTTCCATCAACTACTCCACATCAGCCCTGAGAGGGCTTTTTCTCCAGGATCAAAGTATCGATACCCGACTGGGTGGTCAGGCTCTGGGCCCTGTTCAGTTGGGACCTGGATTCGAAAGGACCGACATAGACCCGGAACCAGCGCCCGCTGTCGGTCGTAAATTCTTCCACCCTGGCGGTCAAACCCAGCAGGATCAGTTCCCCACGGCGGCTGTCTGCATCCCCGGCCTGGCGAAAAGAGCCTGCCTGGAGCAGGTAGCGGCCCGCTTCCTGACCGGCGGGGGATGGCAGGGCCAACTCCTGCCGCGCTGGAGCTGGCTGGGCTTCGGTTTTACGGGCGGAAGCCTGAACCGAACCGGGCGCCGCGTCTACCACTTCCAGGTTCTGCTCAGGCAGCAGGGTGTAAAAGTCAAACCTGGGTTTGGGTCTTTCCGCGGGGCCGAGGGTAGCTTCGGCGACCCGCTCCATGGTTTCCTCAACTTCCGGCTGCTGGCTGGCCAGCCACAGCAGCCCCACCGCGAAGGCCCCGCACACCAAGCCCGTAAGGAACCAGCCCATGGGTTTGGCCGTGGCGCCGCCTTTACTGCGGCCGGCCGCGTGAACCTTGATTTTGCTGGCGCCGCGCTGCCGGCTTCGCTTGACGAAATCCCCTTGCATTGCTACATGCTCTCCGGCGCGGACACACCCAACAGGGCCAGCCCGTTGGCCAGCACTTGCCGCACTGCCGCCGCCAGGGCCAGCCGGGCGCCGCGCAGTTGCCGGTCTTCCGACAGAATCCTGTGGGCGTTATACCAGGCGTGAAACTCCGCCGCCAATTCGCGCAGGTAGATGGCGACACGGTGGGGTTCCGACCGCTGCGCAGCCAGCAACACGACTTCCGGATACCGCGCCATTTTCTTCATGATTGCGTTTTCGCTGTCCTCGATCAGTAGTGACAAACCGGCCAGCCCGGCCTCTTCGCTCCAGGTCAGGCCCCGCACTGCGAGCTGTTGAAAAACACTGCAAGCCCGGGCATGCGCATACTGGATATAGTAAACCGGATTGTCATTGCTCTGCACCAACGCCAGGTCAATATCGAAGGTCAATTGTGAACTGGGCGCCCGCGCGGCCAGGAAATAGCGCGTGGCATCCTTGCCAACTTCGTCAATCAGGTCGCGAAGGCTGACATAATTGCCGGCTCGTTTGGAAATCCTGACTTCCTCACCGGCGCGCATCACGGTAACCATCTGGTGTAAAACGTACTCGGGCCAAGCCTCGGGAATACCCGCCGCAAGGGCCTGCAGACCCGCGCGCACCCTGGTAACCGTACCGTGGTGGTCGGCCCCCTGCTCGTTGATCACCCGTTTGAAACCGCGCTCCCACTTGTTGTGGTGATAGGCGACATCGGGTAGAAAATAGGTGTAGCCGCCACCGCTCTTGCGCATGACCCGGTCCTTGTCATCGCCGAAATCCGTGGTGCGCAGCCACAACGCGCCATCCTGCTCAAAGGTATGTCCAGCACAGACCAACTTGTTCAGCGTCGCTTCCACCGCGCCGGAATCATGCAGAGATGATTCCAGAAAAAATACGTCGAACTGCACGCCGAAGGCCTGCAAATCCAGGTCTTGCTCGCGGCGCAGGCTGGCGACCGCAAATTCGCGAATGGCGGACAGATCATCCGGGTCGCCGGCCCCTTGCACCTGCCGATCGCTGGCGCTCGTCAGCACACCGCTCATGTAAGCCTTGGCGACATCGTTTATATACTCACCCCGATAGGCCTCGTCAGGCCAGTTCTCGTCCGCCGGCCCCAGCCCGCGGCAGCGCGCCTGTACCGAGCGGGCCAGGTTGTCGATTTGCCGGCCCTCGTCGTTGTAGTAGAACTCCCTGCTCACCTGCCAACCTGTAGCTTCCAGCAACCGGGCGATACAGTCCCCGAGTGCGGCGCCGCGGCCATGCCCGACATGCAGAGGGCCGGTTGGGTTGGCGGAGACAAATTCCACCTGAACCGATTGACCGGCGCCGACAGCGCAACAACCGAAGCCGGCGCCCTGTTCAAGCACCGTGGCGACAATGGAATGCAACCGGGAATCGGCCAGGAAAAAGTTGATGAAGCCCGGCCCGGCGATTTCCGTTCGGCTGATTTCCGCGGATTCAGGCAGCTCGGCGCAGATCAAACGGGCCAACTCGCGAGGCGGCATGGCCGCACCGCCGGCCAGGGTCAGGGCGACATTGCTGGCCAGGTCGCCGTGCGCGGGATCGCGGGTGCGGCCTATGTGGATGGTGGCGGGCAATTCGACATTCACTTTGCCCTTGGCGTTCAGTGCAGCAAGCGCTTCGCCAATCAGTCCTGTCAGGTATTCCTTCACGCGGGCAAGTATAACCGCCAAGACAGGCAATGCTGTAATTTCGGGGGCTTCGGGCTAGATCAGGTCCTGTGGGTCTACATCCAGCGACCAGCGCAGCGTTTTGCCGGCGGGTTGCGCTTCGGCCAGACGCACCAGTTGCCGAGCCCTGCGCCGGTCCAGCACACGGGTTTTGGCCTCT
>JAPOQD010000066.1 GCA_026710905.1 Halieaceae bacterium | reverse complement strand
TCACCGAGTCGAACGGCTCCAGTTCCATGGCTACTGTCTGCGCCTCCAGCCTGGCCTTGATGGCCGCGGGGGTGCCCCTGTCGGCGCCGGTGGCCGGTGTCGCCATGGGTCTGGTCAAGGATGGCAATCAGTTCGCAGTGCTGACGGATATCCTCGGGGATGAAGACCATCTGGGTGATATGGACTTCAAGGTGGCCGGCACTGCCGAGGGAGTTACTGCTTTGCAAATGGATATCAAGATTGAGGGCATCAATGAGCAAATCATGGAGATTGCCCTGGAACAGGCGCTACAGGCCCGTTTGCACATTCTGGGCCAGATGAATCAGGTGATCGCCGAACCGCGCAAGGAAGTTAACGTCAATGCGCCGAGCATGACTGCCTTCAAGGTCGATCCCGACAAGATTCGCGACATCATCGGCAAGGGCGGTGTAACCATCCGCGGGATCACGGAAGAAACCGGCGCCACGGTGGATATCGATGACGACGGCACGGTGCGCATCTTTGGACAGGATCAGGCATCCCGGGATGCCGCTGTCGCCATGGTGGAAGAAATTACCGCCGAGGCGGAAGTGGGTGAGGTGTACACCGGAACGGTGGCCCGGATCGTGGATTTTGGCGCATTCGTCAACATCCTTCCGGGCAAGGATGGCCTGGTGCACATTTCCCAGATCGCGCGGCAGCGGGTGGAGAATGTGTCGGACCACCTCAGTGAAGGTGAGGAAGTGCGAGTGAAGGTTCTCGATGTTGACCAGCGCGGCCGCATCAAGCTGAGCATAAAAGAGCTGCTGGATGATGTTGAAGAAGCGGTGTCCGAGGAAGCTGTCGACGAGTATGGAGAAGTGGAAAGCTAAATCGGGGATCATCCGTAGCGCGCCTTTGGCATCAGCCGATGGGTGACACTGCGCGCCCCCAGGACAATCCTCGGCGACAAGTGCCCTCCGTGGACGCGCTGTTGCAACAAATGCCGGAGGAAGCTGCCCGCTGGGGCCATCGGGCGCTGACCGAGGCCGTGCGCACGGTGCTTGCCCAACTGCGCCGGCAACTCGGCTCCGGGCAGGAGCAACCAACCGACCGGGACAGTTTACGCAGCCTGGTGCGCCTGCATCTGCAAACCCGCGAAGCCGCGACACTGAAGCCGGTTATCAATCTCACCGGCACGGTGCTGCATACCAACCTGGGGCGGGCCAGCCTGCCCGACGCCGCCCTGGCGGCGCTGGCGCGGGTGGCGGGCATGCCCACCAACCTGGAATTTGACCTGGAGCGTGGCCAGCGCGGTGAACGCGAAAGCCATGTGGTGGACCTCATTTGCGAGTTGACCGGGGCGGAAGCCGCCACGGTAGTCAACAACAACGCCGCGGCGGTGCTGCTGGTGTTGAATACCCTGGCCCGGCAACGCCAGGTGCCCGTGTCCCGTGGGGAACTGGTGGAGATCGGCGGTTCTTTCCGCATTCCCGAAGTGATGCAGCGCTCCGCCTGCCAACTGGTGGAAGTCGGCGCCACCAATCGCACGCATCTGCAGGACTATCGGCAGGCAATCAATGCCGATACTGCGCTGCTGCTGAAAGTTCACACCAGCAATTACCGGATCGAAGGCTTTACCCAGGCCGTCAGCGAGGAGCAACTCGCGGCCCTGGCCCGGGAGCACGACCTTCCTTTCGTAATCGACCTGGGCAGCGGCAATCTACTGGATTTCGCCGCCCTGGGCCTGCCCGGCGAGCCCACCGCGATGCAGGCCATTGCGGCGGGCGCCGATGTGATCACTTTCAGTGGAGATAAATTGTTGGGTGGGCCGCAGGCCGGCTTGATTGCCGGGCGCCGGGATTTACTGGAGCAAATCAACAGGAATCCGCTCAAACGCGCCCTGCGTCTGGACAAACTGAACCTGGCGGCATTGGCGGAGGTGCTTAAACTGTACCGGCACCCTGAACGCCTGCTGCTGGAACTTCCCACCCTGCGCCAACTGACGCGGCCGCTGGCGGACATCCAGTCACAGGCGAGGCGCCTGCAACCCGCGCTGTCCAAAGCGCTTGGAAGCGATTTTGAAGTCAGCGTGCAGGATTGCGCCAGTCAGATCGGCAGCGGCGCCCTGCCGGTCGCAACCTTGCCCAGCGCTGCACTGCACGTGCTGGCCCATTCCGGCGCCGAAGCCGGCATACGTGGGCTGGCGCAGAAGTTTCGCGGTTTCTCGTGGCCTGTGATCGGTAGATTGCACAAGGGCGCCCTGTGGCTGGACCTGCGCTGTCTTGAGGATGAGGCCACTTTCCTGGAACAAATCGGGACACTATGATTATCGCCACCGCGGGCCATGTGGATCACGGTAAAAGCGCCTTGATTAAACGCCTCACTGGCGTGGATACCGACCGCCTGGAAGAGGAAAAGCGCCGCGGTCTTTCCATCATTCTGGGTTATGCCTACCACCGGTTGCCGGACGCCCCCCCTATCGGTTTTATCGATGTTCCCGGCCATCACCGGTTTCTCAATACCATGATCGCCGGGGTCAACGGCATCGACCTGGCCATGCTGGTAGTGGCGGCGGATGACGGTCTCATGCCGCAGACTGTGGAGCACCTGAATGTCTTGCGTTTGCTGGGGGTGGAGGATTTCCTGCTGGTGGTCAGCAAAATCGACCGGGTCGAAGAGGGCCGGATTGCCGAGGTGGAGGCGCAGTTGCGGGATTTGCTCTCCACGCATGGCTTGGCGCAGTGTCCGCTGTACAGGATCTCCAATCACACCGGGGACGGTGTTGCCGGCTTGTTACGGTTCCTCGAACAACGGGCGCAGACCCAGCAGCCCCGGCAATGCCACGGCCTGTTTCGCCTGTCCATCGACAGAAGCTTTCACCTTAAGGGCGTCGGCCTGGTGGTGACGGGCACAGTACTGGCCGGGCGGGTTTCCAGCGGCGAAACACTGCGCTTGTTGCCCATGGACAAGAACCTGCGGGTGCGCGGAATTCATGTGCAGGATGAACCGGCTCAAACAGCTCAGGCCGGGCAGCGCTGCGCTCTCAATCTGGCTGGCGAGGTGGAAAAGTCCCATTTGCAGCGGGGCGACTGGCTGGTTTCCCCGGCGGCCGGCCCGGTGACCCTGCGCCTGGATGCAGAAGTTGAAGTGTTATCGGAAGCAGGCATTTCACTGCGTCACCTGGCGCCACTGCGGATGCATATCGGCGCCAGACGGGTGGCCGGCAAACTCTACCTGTTGGGAAACTCCGCGGGCCGGCGCGGCCTGGGCGGAGAAACAGGTCAATTGCATGCGGGCGAATCCGCCTGGGTGCAATTGATTCTGGACCAGCCGATTTGCTGTGTTGCCGGGGAGCGGTTCCTGTTGCGCGACGATAGCGAGAGCCTCACTCTGGGTGGAGGCCAGGTGCTTGATCCCTATGCGCCCAAGACCGGCAAGCGCGGGGCCGGGAGAATCGAGTTTCTGAAGTGCATGCAGCAGGGCGCGCCGGAGCAGGTATTGGCGGCCTTGCTCAACAGCCGGCGGCCGGTCGATTTTTCCCGTTTTCAGGCCAGCTTTAATTTGACTGCCGGGGAAGCGGAAGCCCTACTCAGTGAGAAAATGCACCGTTTTGTCGAGCGGGATCAGCAGTGGTTGATCGCCCAGGCCCCCTGGCGAAGTTTGCTGGAAGAGATCATTCAGCGAATGAATCACTGGCACGACGGCTACCCACAGCAGCCGGGGATCAGGG
>JAPOQD010000182.1 GCA_026710905.1 Halieaceae bacterium | reverse complement strand
GGGGCCGCGCATGCGCGGCCCGCGGGCTCGCCATGGCGAGCCCCTACGGAATTGTGGGCGGCGTGTAGGGGCGACGCACGCTTCGCACCTGTGGGGGGGTGAGTAGTTACAGTTGATGCACGATTTCGTACTCTTCGATGGTGGCATGAAAAAGTTACCAAGGGCGCACCAGTATATCGGCGTCAAGAAGGCGCAGGCGGAAGTGCGCCAGAAGAAGGGTGGGATCATCTGGCACACGCAGGGTAGCGGCAAAAGCATCGTGATGCTGTTGCTTGCCAAGTGGATTCTGGAAAACAACTCCAATGCCCGCGTCGCCGTGATCACTGACCGCGACGAGTTGGATAAACAGATTGAAGGGGTTTTCACGAGCGCGGGCATTCGCATTGCCAGAAGCACCAGCGGCCGCGATTTGATGAAGCAACTCGGCCAGGCGGCGCCACGCCTGCTGTGCTCACTGGTGCACAAGTTTGGCAATAAGGACGTGGACAACTTCGAGGCCTACATCAAAGAGCTGGAAGCCCAGCCCAGCCTGACCGTGGGTGAAGTATTTGTGTGCGTGGACGAATGCCACCGTACCCAGAGCGGCAAGCTGCATCGGCTGATGAAGGCAAGGATGCTCAATGCAGTATTCATCGGTTTCACCGGTACGCCCCTGCTCAAAAAGGACGCGCGATGGCGCATGGCGTAAAGGCAGGGTTTGCGGAGCTTACACCCGAGCAGTTGAAGAGCAAGCCAGCTCTTCGAGCGCTATACAACAACTTGAAGCTGGCTGGTGGCGCCCCGGCGCCGGCAGCAGGTCTGGCGGAAACGCCGGACCAGTACGCCATTTCGTCCGACCCGGTGTTGTCAGTCAATCATCGACCATATCTCGCAGCGACTATCACCTGCCTTCCTCACCCCCTGTCTCAACATGACGGATCAGGTCCATCGAATCGTGCAAGAGACGGAGAACGTCTATCACTGGCGGCTCTTCCGGTTTGCCTACTCGGTACAGGACCAGGTGCCGGCCTCTCCGGCCCTCGCGTGCTACGTGCAACGTCCTCAAACCCTCAGCGATTTCTTCGCGTTTCCGCGATAGGGAAACCTCCGGCCCTGCCGCCAACGATTCGATCGCACTGGTCAAAGTCTCTGCATAGGCATGCGCTTGCCCCTCTCCGAAATGTTCAGATGTCCAGCGAAGAATGTTGCGGAAATCGTTTTCAGCAGCCGCTGCCAGCCTGACGCGCCAACGGCGGCTGTTAGCCATCACATCCTGTCGTCGTTGGATGAGTTGCCGTTTAACGCTTCGGCGGTGAGAGCTAACAAGCTCTGGCGCAGTGCCTCGGCAGTATCGAACGACCGGTAGCGGCCCGCAGCGATATCGGCGACGCCAAGCTCCGAAGCTTCGCGCAGGGCTTTAATGTATATCTCGTGCTCCGTCTCTTGACGCTCGATCAACCTGAGACCTTCTCGCATCACTTCGCTCGCATTCTGATAACGGCCGGACTCAACCAGTCTCATTACCAAAGACGCCAGATGATCTGAAAGGACGACATTGCGTGTCGGCATACTCTCCTCTCTCCGATAGAACTATATTGGCATAATATGCCAATATAGTCTGGCTTACAATGCAGGAGCAGGCGGCGGGATTCGATCAAACCCCTTTTGTTCCGAATAGTGGTATATCATCTGCGCTTGGGGCAACGCCTTCCAAAAACGGGTAATCCTGCAATTTCAGAACGGGTAGCTGCGCGTTGGAACTCAAACACTTTTCCTCATGCAAGCATCCAGACGGCTGGCTCGGTCCGGCAACAGGGGACAGAAAATGAATGTATCGGCAACACCCTGGCACCTGCGCGGCAATTGGTCGCCCGTGTTCGACGAGATTAGCACGGACAATCTGAATGTCACCGGCGCCATCCCGCCGGAGTTGAATGGCGTTTTCATTCGCACCGGGCCGAACCCGAGTTCGGGCCACTCTCCCCACTGGTTTCTGGGCGATGGCATGGTGCATGGTATTCGGCTGGCCAACGGCAAGGCGCAATGGTATAGAAACCGTTTTATCCAGACCCTGGATGTGACGGACCCGCTGGAAGATGCCAGCCAGAGCATCGGTGACCTGTCGCGCGGCAAAGGCAACACGCACGTGGTTGCCCATGCCGGCAAAGTATTGTGCCTGGAAGAGGCGCATTGGCCCTGGCGCATCGATGCGGAACTCAACACGCTGGGCTATGAAAATTTCGGGGGAGACCTGAGTTGTTCAATGACGGCTCATCCGAAGGTCTGTCCGCTGACTGGAGAGCTTCTCGCCTTCAGCTATTTTTCCTTTGAACCGCCCTATCTGAAATACATCCGGGTCGGCGCCGATGGCAAGTTGAAACAGTTGGAAGGAATCGACATTCCCAACATGGTGATGATGCACGACTTCAGCATCACCCGGAATTATGCCATTTTCATGGATTTGCCGCTGGTGCTGGACCTGGAACTGCTGTCCACCGGTATACCCTTCAAATTTGACCGCGATGCGGGGGCGCGTCTCGGGGTGATGCCGAGAAATGGTTCCAATGCCGATGTTCGTTGGTTCGAGATCGACCCATGTTACGTTTTCCACCCGGTCAATGCGTATGAGGATGGCAGGCTGATCAACATGTATGTATCTCGTCAGCCGTCGGCATTCGCCGGCGGTTCCGATGAGTATGGCAATGTTGGCCGGCTGTGGTTGTGGACGATTGACCTCGATAGCGGCAGGGTTACTGAACAGGAGGTGGATGGCCGCCCCGGCGATTTTGGACGCATCGACGAAAGGCTGCTGGGCCGCAAGTGTAACTACGGATACCTCATGTCGCTGGGGGGCGAGGGTATCAGCGAACAGCCGGTCTATGGTTCTACGCTGTACAAGTACCATCTCGGAAACGGCGCCTGTGAAGAACATTCTCTGGGAAATGGGAATATCCACGGCGCTGAACCGGTATTCGCTGCCGCCGGCCCCGGTGAAGATGAAGGCTGGGTCCTTGCCCTCAGTCACGATGAAGCGGCCGGGCAGTCCCGCTTCAGCATTATTGATGCAAGTAATTTTACCGCTCCGCCGGTTGCGATCATTGACCTGCCGCAACGGGTTCCCTACGGAGCGCACGGCAATTGGATTCCCGATCAAGCCCCGGATTGATCACCGGCTTCGCGCACCTTGCATCGGCCGGCTTGTCTTCATACTGGCGCAATGATTCACCGGTGCTTACCTATTCAGTCCGGTAATGGAATGTTACTCCGTAGGTGCGCGGCGCGGCGGTAATGCCGGCATAACCACTGAGCACAGGGATATCAAAACCGATAACGTAGGTTTCTTCGTCGAACAGATTGCGCCCCCAGGCGATTACTTCCCAGCGCCGGTTGTTACCGAAGATTCCCAGCCTGGCGTTGACAAGCTGTGCATCCTCATTGAGCAGGGTTTTGTCCAGGTCCTGGGACATATAAAACTGATCCGTGTAGTTGTGCTCAATTCGGCCAAACCAACCCAGCCCTCCAGGCAATGAGTATTCAAGCTGCACATAGGTGCTGACCGTCCACTCCGGCGCATTGTCCAAAGGTTTCCCGGTCAGGTCCTGAACACAGTCGGGAACGATAAAAGGACTGCCTCCGGTGATGGCAAACAACTGGTTTACCGTGCACTCCCCTGTTTCAAAGTCAGCGTAGCGCACATTGTTATAACCAATGGCGGAGCCCAGGGTGACATGGCTGTTCGGCAGGTACATCAGATCCAGTTCGATTCCCTTGCTCTCCAGCGAACCGGCATTGCGAACAGAAAAATTGTCACCGTCGAATCCCTGCGCCTGAAAATCGTCGTAGTCGACCAGGAACACCGCACCATTCAGCCGCAAACGGTGATTCAGCCAACTCCCCTTCCAGCCGAGCTCGTAATTGCGCGAGCGTTCATCCTCAAACTCTCCCGGCGCGCCGACAGCGGTGCGCAACTGGTTAAACCCTCCCGACTTGAAGCCCTGGCTGACAGAGGCGTAAACCATCAAATGATCACGTAAAAACCAGGTCAGGCTGATGGAAGGCGACAGATCAGTCTCGCTGCGAGATTCATCGGCGTAGACATCCGGGCCGGCAATCGGCGGAACATCCAGCGCAGTATTTGGTACTGTTCGCTGCCAGCCCTCACGTTCCTTCTGCTCATGGGTAATTCGAGCCCCGAGCGTCAGGCGCCATTGCTCATCAATATTCCAGTTCGCCTGGCCAAACGCCGCATAGCTGGTAGTCTGGTGTGTGTTGGTATCAAAGTTGATCGACCCCTCGGGAAAGACCAGTCCGAAAGCAAACAATGGACCCAGCAGATCCAGCAACCCGGTCTCACCGCCAGTGTCCATTTTGGAATAGTAGTAGTAGAGCCCCGCGACATAATCCCAGTTGCCGCCCTCGGCCGAGGTAATCCGGAATTCGCTGGAGTACTGATCAAGATCTACTTCCGATGCCCCACTTACTGCGGTGAAAGGGGAAAAATCACCATCGATGCGGCTATCGTTCTGGTACTGCCGCCAGGCATTCAACCAGGTCAGTCCCAGTGCATTGTCCAACTCAAGATTCCATTCGACCGCCACACCGCCGACACTGACTTCGTTCAACCATGGCTGGTTGAAACTCAGCTTGCGGTCGAAGGGGTCCGCCATGGGCAAAGCGGCCCCGGTTGCGTTTTCCAGCAAACCGAAGGGCAGGCCCAGCACCGAGCCTCCTCCCCGGTACTCAAGCACATCCGGGGCGCAGCAATTGCTGGACTCTTGTGCGTAGTCCACGGTAATCAGCAAATCACCCAGGGCATTGAGATCGAGGAAGGCCCTGGCCTTGGCGCCCCAACGATCCGCATCATTCGCATCCTCATTGAGAAATACATTGTCATCGAAGCCATCCCGCTCAACGCGATATCCCACCAGCCGCAAGCCATCAACGCCGCCCCCCAGGGGCAGGTTGAGCATGCCGCGGATCTCCCGCGCGTTAAAATTACCAAGTACCGCTTCCAACTCGGTTTCAAACCTTTCGGAAGGTGCTTTGGAAATAATATTGAGTGCGCCGGCTGCCGTATTCTTGCCGTAGAGAGTACCCTGCGGGCCGCGCAAAACCTCGACTCGTTCGGGGTCCATAAAATCGGCGATACTCATGCCGGCCCGGCCCTGGTAAACGCCGTCAATAAACAGACCTACACTGGGATCAATGCCCGCATTGGTGCCGGTTGAACCGATCCCACGAATCCGAAGGGAGGTGGAGCGGCTGTCCACCACGGCGAAGATTTTGAGACTGGGGGTATATTGTTCAAGCTGCTTGAGATTGGATGTCCCGCTGTTTTTCAGGAACTCTCCGGGAAACGCGGCAATGGAGATAGCCACGTCCTGTAAATTCTCCTCGCGCCGGTTGGCGGTGACAATGATCTCTTCCAACACCGCCACTGTCCGGTTCACTTGCGCCCACAGTGGTGTGGCGTTCACAAGTGTGCACAAAACCAGGAACCCGTATACGCCTCTCTTCATGGGAACACCTCCTGCCTTCAATGCAGGCGCTACCCGAGTTGGATCTACCGGGCCTGCACTACTTGACCACTTTCAGCTTCGGCTTGCGCTCAATCGGCGAGGTGGCGGGCGGCTTGCCCGTGGGGGGTTGCTCATCTTCGAACACCATACCCTGGCCATTTTCACGGGCGTAGATACCGATTACGGCCGCAATGGGTACCAGGACATCGGTGGAAATGCCGCCAAAACGGCCATTAAAACTCATCCTGACATTGCTGATTTCAAGATTCACCACCGATAGTGGTGAAATATTCAGCACGATCTGCCCTTCCTTGACGTATTGCTGGGGAACTTCCACCCCATCCGCCATGGCGTTGACCAGGACATAGGGGGTGCATTCGTTATCGAGGATCCACTCGTACAGAGCCCGCATCAGGTAAGCCCTACTCGAGGTCATGGACATGTGGTTACCCCGCTGCCGTACCGGCAAACTCAGAAATGCATTTCCCGCTCTTGCTCGGACAGACTTTGCTGGAACGATTCCCGGTTGAACAAGCGCTCCATGTAGTTCAATAGCGGCCGGGATTGCCGGGTGGGCCGATACTCGATACCGAGAGAGGGAAGGCGCCACAGCAGCGGCGCAATACAGCAATCCACCAAGGTAAATTCCTCACTCATGAAAAATGGCTTCTCGGTGAAAATAGGCGCCACGGAAAGCAGGCTTTCACGCAATTCGCGGGTGGCCTTTTCCACTACTTTCTCGGAGCGGGTGCGCAGGATGGCATCGACCAGAGAACACCAATCCCTTTCAATACGGTAAATGTAAAGCCGGCTTTCGGCCCGCGCCACCGGATAAACCGGCAACAGCGGCGGGTGGGGGAAACGTTCGTCCAGATACTCCATCATCACCTTGGATTCATACAGGTCCAGGTCACGATCCACCAGGGTGGGCAAACTGTTATACGGATTGTGATCAGCCAACTCCCTCGGTGGCCGGGATTCTTCCGACGCCACGATTTCGACAGAGACCCCCTTTTCGGCCAATACGATGCGCACGCGGTGGCTGTAGTGACTGAAACTGTCCGAGTAGAAGGTCATTGAAGACCGCTTTGCCACGATTCCCATGAGGAGGCCTCAAATAATCAAGCTGGTCAGTGAATGTCTTTCCAATACTCCCGGTCCAGCAACCAGGTGAACACGAAAAACAAGGCGATGAACAGCAGCACATACTTTCCAATGCGTTCTCGATGCAGGGCGGCAGGCTCGCCAACGTAGGCAAGAAAGTTGACCAGATCATACATCGCGCTATCAAACTCTTCGGCCGACAATTCGCCGGTCTCCGCCAATCGAAACTGGGCGCAGGGGTCGACATGAATATCCTTGCCGGTCAACGGATCACGCCGAATGCCGTCCCGCGCCTCGGCCAGCGTATCCGGTGCGCATTCCTGCAAACCCTGCAGGCTGAGCAGGGCATGGGGCATGGCCACATCGGGAAATACCCTGTTGTTAACCCCGTAAGGGCGTGCCGGGTCTGCGTAAAAGGTACGCAGGTAAGTATACAGCCAGTCCACCCCACGGGCTCGCGCTACCAGGGTCAGGTCGGGCGGCGCGACGCCAAACCAGCGTTTGGCCTGCGCCTCATCCATGTTGTTTTCCATCAGCGCACCGATCTTCTGGTCCGGGTCGAACACCAGGTTGGCGAGCATCAGGTCGTGGGGAATAGCCAGGTCATCCGCCACCCGTTCGTAGCGGGAATACTGCAGAGAATGACAGCCCAAACAGTAGTTCATGTAGATGCCGGCGCCTGCTTGCAGGGACGAGCGATTGCTCAAATCCGGCTGCATGTGATCCAGCTCCAGGTCCTGGCTGGCGCCCACGGCCTTTAGCGGCAGGAATACCAGGGTCAGCATCAGCAGCAGCGCCAGCAGGGAACCCCAAAAGCCGATGCCTCCGTTGGCGGTGGTGCGCTCTGGTGACTGCCTGGTCTTTTCCATGGAAGTCCACACCGGCATCAACAGGAAGAAAGAGAAGTAGATGACCGTGCAACCCCGCGCCAACCAGGTCCGCGCATCGGTCGGCGCCTTGATGCCCAGCGCCCCCAGAATCAGGAAGGAAGCAACAAAAAGCACCAGCATCAACCGGGTCATGTTGCCGCGGTATCGCCAGGATCTGACCGGGCTGCGATCCAGCCAGGGTAGGATGAAGGGCAGCGTCAGTGCGGAAGCAAAGACGATGAAACCCAGAAACTTGTCCGGCACCGCCCGCAACATCGAGTAGTAGGGAGTGAAGTACCAGGTCGGTGCGATGTGTTCCGGCGTCTTCAGCGAATTGGCTTTTTCAAAGTTGGGGTGCTCCAGAAACAGTCCCCCCATCTCCGGGAAGAAAAACATCACGGTGCAAAAAATAAACAGGAAAACGGCCACCGCGGGCAGGTCATGTACCACGTAATAGGGATAGAAAGGGATTCCATCCACCGGCCGGCCCTGCTCATCCTTGAGTTGTTTGATATCCACGCCATCGGGGTTGTTGGAGCCCACTTCGTGCAGGGCCAGCAGGTGCAGCACCACCAGGGCCAGCAGGACGATCGGCAGCGCCACCACATGCAGGGCAAAGAAGCGGTTCAGGGTGATACCGGAAATCAGATAATCTCCCCGCACCCAGGTCACCAGGTCTTCACCCACTATCGGAATGGCGCCGGCCAGGGAGATAATGACCTGTGCGCCCCAGTAGGACATCTGGCCCCAAGGCAACACGTAACCAAAAAAGGCCTCGGCCATCAACACCATAAAAATCAGCATGCCGAAGATCCAGGTCAACTCGCGAGGCTTCTGGTAGGAGCCGTAAAGCAAGGCGCGGAACATGTGCAGGTAAACCACTACAAAAAAGGCAGAGGCCCCGGTGGAGTGCATGTAACGAAGAATCCAGCCACCATCGACATCGCGCATGATGTACTCCACCGAGGCGAAAGCGCCATCGACAGAAGGCACATAACTCATGGTCAGCCAGATACCGGTCAATAATTGATTGGCCAGCACCAACAGAGACAGGGCTCCGAAAAAGTACCAAAAGTTGAAATTTTTGGGGGCGTAGTAAGCGCCAAGGTGCGTGTCCCAGGCGCGCTTGATGGGCAGACGCGCATCGACCCAGTCCCGCAGCGTGGTCAAGCTCCTGATCATGCTGCCGCCTCCTCATTCACGCCGATCACAATGACCTGGTCATCCTCATAGGAATAGGGAGGTACCACCAGGTTTTCCGAGGCCGGTGCATCGGCGTACACCCTGCCGGCCAGATCGAACCGGGACCCATGGCAGGGGCAAAAAAAGCCCCCAAGCCACTCGTCTCCGCCGAGGTCGGCGTCGCCTGCTTCGAGACGCAGTTTCGGGGTACAGCCCAGGTGGGTGCACAAGCCGACCAAAACCAGGATCTCCGGCTTGATGGAGCGGCCGCGCTCCGCGGCATAGGCGGGCTGATCGGATTTTCTGGAATCAGGGTCTTTCAAATCGCCGTCGAGTTTTTCCAGGTCGGCCACCTGTTCCGAGGTACGGCGCACCACATAGACAGGTTTACCCTGCCATTCCACCACCACCATCTGGCCAGGCTCCATCTTGCTGATATCGAATTTTACCGGCGCTCCCGCGGCCCTGGCGCGGGCGCTGGGGTTCCAGGACTCAACAAAAGGCACCGCCATACCCGCTACACCCGCAGCCCCAACCGTGCTGGTTGCCGCGACCAAAAAGCGCCTGCGGCCGGTGTTTACACCGTCACTACCCATTACTTCCTCCCATTTCTGATTCCGCTGTACCGGCCGCACCGGGGTGTTGGATAAAGCGCTGCAAATACTAGTGATATTGCCATTTTCTTACAAAAATAAGTCTGTTCAAGCCGCAACTTCCGCCAGCTTCCAAGGCCTCCTGGCGCGGCGCAAATCCCAGGTATGGTCAGGCCTTGCGGAATATCTCGAATTCCTCTGCAGGGGGACGGCTGTCAGCGCTTGGAATACTGCGGGCGCTTGCGCGCTTTACGCAAACCTACCTTCTTGCGTTCGACCGCGCGCGCATCGCGGGTTACAAAACCGGCGGAGCGCAAGGAGCCTCGCAATGACTCATCGTACTGCAATAGCGCCCTGGTAATGCCGTGACGAATAGCGCCAGCCTGGCCGAAGCTGCCGCCTCCGCTAACCGTAACCTGGATGTCGAAGTTCGACTCCAGATCCGCCAACTGCAGAGGCTGTCGCACAATCATGCGCGCTACCTCGCGGCCGAAGTACTGATCGAGCGGGCGGCGATTGACCGTGATACTGCCCTGCCCGTTGCGCAGGAATACACGGGCCGTAGAAGTCTTGCGGCGTCCGGTACCGTAATATTGGTTTGCAGGCATAAAATTCCTTAGATATTCAGGGGACGTGGCTGCTGGGCAACATGGGGATGCTCGGCGCCCGCATAGACTTTCAGCTTCTTGAACATGGCCCGGCCCAGGGGATTGCGGGGCAACATGCCTTTGACCGCACGCTCCAGCACCCGCTCGGGGGCCTTGTCGATCAATTGTGCAAAGGATATCGACTTGATACCACCGGGGTAGCCGGTGTGATGATGGTAGATTTTTCCTGTTGCCTTGGCGCCGCTGACTTTCACCTTGGCGGCATTGATGACGATGATGTAATCACCGGTATCCACGTGGGGGGTGTACTCGGCCTTGTGTTTGCCGCGCAGGCGGTGCGCGATACTGCTGGCCAGGCGCCCGAGGGTTTTTTCCTCGGCATCCACCAGGTACCAGTCGTGTTCCACCTGTTCCGACTTGGCGCTGAATGTTTTCATGGATTTGCCTCGCCCGGCCCCCTTTTTCGCGAGCGGCGATTCTACCTATCCGCTTGGGCCAATTCAAGCGGCAGTGGCGAGCAAAACTACCTTCAGCTTCCTTTCAGACCACCAGAGAGTGTCAACTCGGCGCTGGCGCCTTGCAGAATCCCGTGCAGCGGTTGCGGAATGAAGTCCTCGCCAACACAAAACAGCCGCAATTTGGCGTTGTTTGTCGCCGCTCCAAGGACAACTGCCAGGCAGCGTCGAGGCGCTACTGTCAGTGACCAGCACTGATAACCCGGCAGCGGGGGCTCCTCCATGGGCCACAACCGTCCGTTCTTGTCAAAGTGGAAGTACACACTGTCCAGTGCGGTCCAAAGACCGCGGCCCTGCGCCTTTACCCAGGCTTCCTTCAGGGTCCAGTACTGGTAAAAACGCGCTGTCGAGGACTCCGAGGGCAAGTGTTCCAGGTCTGCGACCTCGCTGTCCGCAAAGTAGCGCCGCGCCAGACGCAGGAAGGGCCGCCGGCGTTGGATTTCAATATCAACACCAATCGGATGGCCGCGATGGGACACACCCAACGCCACACAATCGCCGCTATGACTGAGGTTGAACTCCAGGGGCAAGGTGCTTTGTGCAAGCATCGGTTTACCACCCCTTGCTTCCACAAAGCGCCACTGGCCGGGCGCAACACCGTTGTATTGGGACAGAACATGGCGCAATAACAGGCGGCTGAGCCGGCCGAGATTGCGGCTGGCGGGCAACGCCAGGCGCTGCACCCGCCGCCACTCGGAGTCGGACAGTTGCAGCCGCGCCGCCGCTTCCAGGTCCGGCTCATGAAAGCCGCTCAATGAGGCGATCCACAGGTGCGCCTCTCGCCCCGGCGCCGGTATTGGCAGCGGCTCCATCATGCAGCCAGATCGGGCGTACGGGCCACAACCTCCATTGCGTCCGGGCGGATATGGCGACGGGATATTTCTTCCCTGAGCAGCGCTTCGCTGACATGGCCGCGATCCAGACATTCCTTGAGCAAGCCGAAGAAGAAGTCCTGCTGTTTCCTGTCGGGGTGCTGCCGGTAGCGGCCGAGCAGGGCGTACTCTCCGAACCAGCGGGCGCGGGCGCGGTTCAGACTGCGCAGCAAAGGGCGGCGCTTGAACTTGTCGGCCGGGGTGTAATCCACGTGCAGACCGGTTTTCCAGGGTTGTGTGCGGCGCCTGGTGTTGTGCAGCAGACGAGTGTTCTGATCAAGATGGTCGAAATCATTCCAGTACGGTTCCAGAAAACCAAGGTTGGCGGGGTTTTCATGGGCAAGCACCATCCATTCCTTGTAATCACGCTCAAACCGAAATAATTCCTCAAACTGGGCCGGTGCGTCCCAGTGCCGCAAACAGGCACAGTCCAGCAGCATGACACTGGTGGCTATGAAATGGCTCTTCTCCGCCTTGCCCGAGCGCCGCCGGCCCATAACCGCAGCGCCCTTCATATCCCGGCCGAACAGTTCACAGATGTCACCAACAGCGAAAATATCAGGGTCCATAACCACGGCCCGCCCCTGCCATTGCATCAGTGCGGGGGGCAGGAAGCGTAGTGGGGTGAAAGATTGCAGATCGTCCATGCGCCAGGTGCGGGGGTTCCCGGCCCGTAAATAATCCTGCCCTTCCCTGGCGCCAAGAAACTCGAAGTCACGGCTATGCAGCAAACGGACTTCAAAATCCTCCGGTGTGGCGCTGTTGCGGCGCAGGGAATATTCGGACACCAGGGCGCCTAGGTACTGGCGCTCGTTGGTGTGGATAAAAACCGTGTTGACCAAAGCTTATTCTCCCTGCGCCGGCCCACATATGGCGCCAACCTTCTGCTGCGGCCGCCAAATCACTCGCTGTGGCACGGCGTACTCCTGTAGGGGCACATGGCCCGCGGGCCGCGCATGCCCGGCCCCTACAGGCGCCCATGTTCCGTAGGGGCTCGCCTTATTCGGTTCGTTGCCCCGTGAAGCCCCGAGACGGAGGCAGATTACAAGATGACCGCGCCCTTGGCCAGACACGGACGTTCAGCTTCACCCCTCAGTCACACACCACAGCGGGCCCATTTATCGGCTCAAAGACGGCGTTGTGTATATGATCACGCACGGCGTCATCCTGGTATTGGCGGGCGATCTGGCGGCTGCGGAAGGCCGATGTAAGCCGATAGCCCGCCTCCTCCATAAACTTGTAAATCGGCTCCTGCCACTGTGGGTCGACTTCGACCTGCAGAGAGCGCACCGTGCGCCGCTGCAACAGGTCACTCATGCCACGCAGAATATTCATCTCGTTGCCATCGACATCTATCTTTACGAGGTCCGGGGAAGGCAGTGCCCGCGCTGCGATCAGGCCGTCGACACTCTGGGTAAACTTGATCTCGACAGGGTAGTATCCGGCATCGACCTGCACCGGACTGGAAGATAACTGTGAACCGGTGCTGGCCACGATCAGTTCTCTGTAGCTGAAGGTCTGCCGCCCCGCCTTGGCATCCAGCGCCAGACACAGCGGTGTGATACGCCCTGCCAAGCCGTTCAGAGTGATGACTTGCAACAAGCCGGCAAAGGAACTGGCATCCGGCTCAAAACTGTATACCTTGCCAGCGCCGATACGGGCCGCGGCCAACAGCGAGTAAATACCGATATTGGCTCCAATGTCGTAAAACACGTCACCGTCCCGGACATCCGATTCAATCCAGTTTACGGTGCCGGGCTCCTTGATGGCCATACGCCTGGCACGTTTCACCACCCGTTTGCTGATCGCGGGGAACCGGTACCGGGTAGCGCTACGGTGCGGGTCCACAACGCTGACCGTACCGGTTAAGGCGCCGGCCAGATAGTGGAATACCATGCCCTCTCGCAGTTTCTCAAAAAAATATTTCATGCCAGGCCGGCGCCTCACTTCCTTGAATAGTTGCGGACTGAACCTCTATTATACGGGTAATCAGCCGCCGGCGAGGTATGCTGGCACAAGCCCGCCCGCGCCATTGCCGGCGGCCACCATCGGGGGATCATGTCTAGTCCGGATATCTCACCAACGTTCGTCGCGAGGGCGTTGCAGCGCCGCTGTGGCGGGGCGCACGGACAGAAAGACGCTGAAGGCATAGTT
>JAPOQD010000054.1 GCA_026710905.1 Halieaceae bacterium | reverse complement strand
TGTTTCCAGCCTCTGGATTATGCCGCGTCAAAATATCGATGGGAGAAGATAAGTCGCTGATAATACAAGGCTAATTGAGAGCCAACTTCAATGACGCGGCATAATAAGGGAGTCGGCATAATGTTCATCGCACCACCGGCTGTTACACGAAGGGGGCTTTGCGATCAGGGCCGATGCCAATGGTGAGTGGCAGTTCCAAAATGCCAGGGGCATGAAGCAACCACAGCCTGGCTAGTAACCCGGCACAGGTCAACGTCAAGCGAAAGTGGCGCCGAATTCGCGCCAGCCGTAGGGGGCGCACATGTGCGACCCGCGGGTTCGTCCCGCAATCCGTCAAACCCGAATGATCGGCATCGGGGCATTTGTCCCGAACAAGCATAGGGGTCGGTGCAATTGCAAACTACTCTCAACTTTCACCGACCCTTTGATCGTTCGCTTGATCAATGACACTGACACCATTGATTTTTGTCAAAACGAATAGGAACCAATAGCTATACATAGCGGCGAATACCTATACATAGCCTTCTACGTGGAGAGATTTCATGCCTGAAAAAATAATGTAAGCTATTAATAATGCTGAATTATTTATAAATATCGGAAAAAGCCGTAAAACGGGGTATAAACCTCGTATTTAGGCCTATTTCGCTTATTATTGCGCAAATATGATATATATTGCGCAAATAGGCTTCCCGGAAGAAATAACGGCAATACGGCAAGACACCATGTGTCGCTGGCGCAAGTGCTGGTGGAAACCGCCATCGTGGAATTGAGCGCGGACACGGCGCTCAATCTCGGGCTGGAGTGGCGCGGCGCCTGGGCGGTGGCGCTGCAAATGAGTGAGCGTGAAAACACCACCAGCATCAGCGGCGAGATCACCATCCGCCTGGGCCTGCCCGATGGCCGGGAACAGATGTACAGCGTGCCCTGCCGGGACGATACACTGGCAGAGGCGTCCGGCTAGTCGCGGCTTTTTCGGCCACGCCAAAGTAATTCAGAATCGTCGGTTGCCGCGCCGTGGCGTTTACCAATCCAATCCGCCTCCTGCTAAACTACGCCCCCTTTGCAAAAAGACTGGGTGTTGTGTCGATAAAGTATGTAGGAGCCTCGCGTCTGCCTACCAAATGGGGCGACTTCGATATGCACGGCTTCGCAGAGACCGGCAACGATAAAGTGCATGTCCTGCTCAGCCTCGGCGACCTGTCTGATGGCCAGGCCGTGCTGACTCGCGTGCACTCGGAATGCCTCACCGGCGATGCCCTGTTCAGCCTGCGCTGTGATTGTGGCGAGCAGTTGCAGGCAGCAATGGAAACCATTGCCGGGGAGGGCCGCGGCGCACTTTTGTATCTGCGTCAGGAAGGCCGCGGCATCGGCCTGCTCAACAAGATCAAGGCCTACCGGCTGCAGGACCAGGGGGCCGATACGGTAGAAGCTAACGAAGCCCTCGGTTTCGGCGCTGACCTGCGCGATTACTCCATGTGCAAACCCATGCTGGAGCAGTTGGGTATCACCACTGTGCGCTTGATGACCAACAATCCACGCAAAGTGGCGGCGCTGGAAGAACAGGGCTTCTCGGTGGTGGAGCGCTTATCACTGGAAACTCCGCACAACCCGCACAATCGTGACTATATCGCCACCAAGGTCGGCAAGCTGGGGCATTTGATCGGTTGACCCGCACCGCCACGGATCATTCAGAACTGTGTTCGGGCCTGGCCCGCACAGGGCGTCTTCTCAGCCAAAGCCGGGGGGCGCTTCAAAGCCGCGGAACTCCCGCTCCAACATCTTCGCAACCGCCAGTGTTGTTTTGTCATCCAGGTAATTTCCGGCAATTTGCATGCCGATGGGAAGTCCGTCCCCGCTAAGGCCCAACGGTACCGCCGTGGCGGGCAACATCCCGTTGATGGTCAGGCCGGCGTAGAACAAAACGTCCCAATAGGGGCGCTGTTCGCCATCGCATTCCAGCAGGCGTGCGTCGATATTTGGATCGTGGTCGTGAGGGAAGGCGGGAAGGAATGCGCAAGGGCACAGCAATACGTCGAAATCTTCAAAAAACTCCGCCCAAATGTGGCGCCAGGCTTCGCGGCGTTCATATTCCCTGGCCCAGGCGCGGTGCGGACCGCCGATGGCGCGAGCCATGATGGCGGCGTCGCTGTGGTCGTCGGGGTCCAGGGACAACACGGCCTCGGCCATGGCCTCGAATACGGACTCCGGCATGGAGCCGCCGATGGCTGCGCCCAATAGAAAGCGGTAGTTGCGCAAGTATTTCACGGTATCGAATTGTGGGCGGGCGCTGTGGTTCACTCTGGCGCCAAGCGCTTCCAGGCAATCGGCGGCGGCAGTGATTGCGGCCTTGATCTCGGGATGCACCGGGCACAGGTCATCGTCGGCCCAGACGGCTACCCGCAGTTGTTCGGGGCCGGTACAACGCGCCTCAGGCAATTGAATCGACCAGGCCGGGGCCATTTCCGGCGGAGGTCCGGCCAGTACATCCAGGGCTTTCTCCAGGTCATACGGGCTGCTGCCGATGGGCCCCACCACCGCCATGTCCCCTTCCGTGAAGATATGCTCGCCGGGGGGCAGGTGCCCACGCTGGGGCACCAGGCCATAGCTGGGTTTGTGGCCGTATACCCCGTTGAAATGACAGGGAGTGCGAATGGAGCCGCCGATATCGGAACCGATTTCGATAGGGGTAAGGCCCGCGGCCACCGCGGCGGCCGCCCCTCCCGAGGAACCGCCGCAGGTGCGTTCCACATTCCAGGGGTTATTGGTGACCCCGTACACTTCATTGAAACTTTGCAGGTCGGAACTCAGGAAGGGCACATTGGTTTTGCCGAAGATGACGGCGCCGGCGTCGACGAATCGCTGCACGGCCAGCGCGTTGGCTTTCGGGATATGGTCCCGGTGTGCCGGGTCACCGCCTACCGTGACCAGACCCTCTACTCGCAGCGCATCCTTGATGGTGCAGGGCACACCATGCAATGGGCCCCAGTCTTCACCGCGGGCGGCGGCGGCGTCCGCCGCCCTGGCCCTGCTTCTGGCGCGGGCATAGTCAAACGCCACCACGGCGTTGAGTTCAGGATTGTGCCGCTCCACCCGGGAGATAAAAAACTCCAGAGTCTCCAGGGCCGAAAGGTTTCCCGCCTTGATTTCCGCGGCGATTGAAAAAGCGCTTTTGTACAACAGTTCCACGAGGTATGCCTCCAGGATGGTAAAAGATCAATTACTGCGAAGACGAACCCGCGGCGGCGGACTGTCCACGGCGCCGTAACCGTTCGGGTTCAGTTGCTGCCAGCGCCAGGCGTCGCGGGCCATGTCATCGATATCGCGGACTGCTTCCCAGCCGAGTAGCCGCTTGGCCAGAGCGG
This sequence comes from Halieaceae bacterium, assembly GCA_026710905.1. Classification (GTDB taxonomy): domain Bacteria; phylum Pseudomonadota; class Gammaproteobacteria; order Pseudomonadales; family Halieaceae; genus JAPOQD01. Next base: position 1,710 of record JAPOQD010000054.1, on the reverse strand, counting down.
GGTCGGCGAAGCTGACAGCGATATCTCCCGCCCGGCGGGGGCTGATCCGATAGGGAATTTTGCGCCCGGTGGCTTTTTCAAAGGCCGCATGAACTTCCAATACGGAATAGGGACGGCCGGCGCCAAGGTTGATGATCAACTCGCCCGGGTTTTCCGTCAGCTTCGCCAGCGCCTGCACATGACCCAGGGCCAGGTCCACCACGTGTATGTAGTCCCGCACTCCCGTGCCGTCTGCGGTTGGCCAGTCGTTCCCCCACACCTCCAGGTGGCCGCGCCCGCCGATGGCCACCTGGGTAATCAGCGGGGCCAGGTTGCCCGGAACCCCCGCCGGGTCCTCGCCGAGCAACCCGCTGGGGTGGGCGCCCGCCGGGTTGAAATAGCGCAGACTGATCGCGTTCCACTGACTGTCCCCGGCGCAGAGCTCCCGCAAATACTGTTCCACCGCCAGTTTGGTTTCGCCGTAGGGCTGTACCGGGCGGGTGGGGGCGCCTTCTGCAATGGGTTCATTGCCAACGCGGCCATAGACGCAGGCGGAGGAACTGAAGACCAGGGTCTTGACCCCCTGCTCCACCATCACCTCACAAAGCACGCTGGCGCCGCCTACATTATTATCGAAATACCGCTCCGGGAAGGTGATGCTCTCGGCCGCAGCCTTGAGTCCGGCGCAATGAATTACCGCGGTAATTGCCTGTCTGCTGAAGACTCCGGTCAGGGCCTTCCTGTCCCTGACATCCTGTTCGTGAAACAGCAGTGGCTTGCCGGTAATTAGCTGCAACCGGTTGAGCGCCTCCGGGCGGGCTTTACAGAGGTGTCCCACCCCCACCACGGCATAGCCTGCCTGCAACAGTTCGACACAGATGTGTGAACCGATGTAACCCGCCCCGCCGGTAACCAAAATAGTCTTCAACTGCTACAATCCCGATGTCTGTTTGCAATCTGAGTGTAAACCAATGCCCGAAGGCAGGAAAATTGCGTTTGAGGCCAGCCTGGCTCAACTTGAGGCGTTGGTGACGCAATTGGAAGAGGGCGATTTGAGCCTGGAGCAGTCCATGGCGGCGTTTGAGCAGGGAATGAAGCTCACCCGGGCTTGCCGGCAGGCGCTCAGGGAAGCGGAACAGAAGGTGCAACTGCTGATGGAGAAAGACGGCGAGCCCAGCGCCGAGCCATTCGCCGGCGACACCGTAGAAGAAGAGTGAACAGCTCGGCCTTCGAGGCCCGGCTGAATATTCTGCAGGCGCGGTGCAATCGGGCGCTGGCGGTGGCGCTCGGTGAGCCCGGCAGCGAGTTCAACTCTTCTGCCGCCCCGCTACTCAAGCGTTTGTTCCAGGCTGGAGACTACGCGCTGAACACCCCCGGTAAACGCATACGTCCGGCCCTGGTATATGCCGCGGCGGCGGCGGTCGATGCCCAGGCCATTCATCATCCGGCCCTCGATGGCGCCGCTTGCGCGGTGGAGATGGTGCACGCCTATTCCCTCACGCACGACGACCTGCCGAGCATGGATGATGACGACCTGCGGCGCGGCCGGCCCACAGTTCACAAGACTTTCGACGAGGCCACGGCCATATTGGCGGGTGATGCCCTGCAAGCCCGCGCCTTTGAATTGTTGGCGAACCTGGACAAACTGGACGCGGCCAGATGCAGTCGATTAGTGGCTATTCTGGCCGCGGCGAGCGGGCCCCCCGGCATGGTGGGTGGGCGAGCCATGGA
>JAPOQD010000091.1 GCA_026710905.1 Halieaceae bacterium | reverse complement strand
GGTGGAGATGGGTGTGCTGCCGCACCCTGCGGGGCAGCGTTTCCAGCGTGCACAGGTTCTATCCCGGCCGGCGCAGTCACCAGCGCAGACACCGGCACAGACACCAGCGCAGTCACCGACGCCGGCGCCGTGGCAGGGACAGGGGCATCTGCCCAATGGCGTACAGGTGGCCTTTGCCGGAGACGTTAAGGTGGCGAAGCTGCGCCAGGTGCTGCGCACGGCGGCCTCGTGTAACTACCGATGTAAAACTACCCCAAAAGCGCCAAAGTAAAATTCCCCACCCCACGACGCGAGGCAAGCAATGTGAGCTTGAACAAGACCAGTCACAAGGTAGACAACCCGCAGCCCGTCGTCGTGCCGATGTCGCCCACTGTGAAAAATACTCTGGAGCAATGGGGCCGCCAGCGCGGGACGACTGGACGAGTCTTCAAGAGCCCGAAAACCGGGGGCCGACTGGACAATATCTCCAAAGCCTGGCGATCAATCCTGAAACAGGCCGAATTGGATGATTTCAGATTCAAGGACCTGCGCCATACCTTCGGCAGTTGGCTCGCCATCGACGGTGTTAACATCCTACAAATCCGGGACCTGATGGGGCACACGGACGTTAAGACCACCCAAATTTATGCTCACCTCTGCCCTGCCAAAAAGGAGCAGTCGATTATGGATGTATTCTCATAGCTGCCAGCAACAGACAGGTGGACGGTGGATGGCCTTCAAAGTAGCGAGTTTTCCAAATTTCCGGTAATCAAGTAGAAATGGGAAGTAGCTTTCGTCGCGAGATAATCGTTTATGCTTGCGCAAAGTATTATATTTAGATACTTTATGCAAGTGAAAGCGAATGGCGACCAAATAGCTGCGAAGGACCTGATCGAGACCCTTGCCTCGAGAGGGCGGTATAGCTTTACTTCAGAGGAAGCACGGGAAGCGCTGAAGGTCTCTGCAGATGCCAGTAAACTTGCCTTGAACCGGCTGGCCAAGCAGGGGCAGATAGCATCCCCTGCTCGTGGATTCTACGTCATCATCCCACCGGAATACCGGTCCCTGGGCTGCCTCCCGGCGGACCAGTTCATCCCGGACTTAATGATCCATAAGGACTTAAGCTACTACGCGGGGCTGCTTACTGCCGCTCAATACTATGGGGCAGCCCATCAGCGACCTCAGGAATTCCAGATATTCGTCCAGAAAAACCGTAGGCAAATCCGTTGCGGTAAGGTCCGCGTCAGATTCATTGCGCGGAAGAATATCGAGGAGATACCGGTACGAAAATTCAACACATCTCGCGGTGAAATACGCGTATCGACTCCCGAGGCCACCGCCATCGATCTCGCCGGATACCCCGAGTATGTCGGAGGACTCGACCAGGTTGCGACCATCCTTTCAGAATTGGCAGAGGAAATCGACGCCCTGGCGTTAGCAGAAGCAGCCAAAACTGCGCCAATACCGTGGATCCAACGCCTTGGCTATATGCTGGAGTTCGTCGAAGCAGAAAACGCCGCTGCTGGCATCAAAGAGTATGTCCGCGAACACGCTCGCGAATATAGGACGTTGATCCCAGGGAAAAGTGATACAGAGGGTCAACGCTTGCCTGGCTGGAAGCTCATAGTGAACATAGAGTTGGAACCAGATATATGATACCGCGCGACTACATCACGGAGTGGCGCGAACAAGCGCCCTGGGTAGAAGATGCGCAGGTGGAGCAGGATCTGGTCATCAGCCGAGCACTGATCGACATATTTTCAAACGAGGCACTTCATAATGCGTTGGCTTTTCGCTGAGGTACGGCGCTGTTCAAACTGCACCTTACAGCAGCGAGATACTCGGAAGATATCGATCTTGTTCAAGTAAAGGCCGAGCCTGCGGGGCCTGTCATGGAACTACTCCGAGAAACCCTTGATCCGTGGCTCGGCAAGCCTCGATATAAACAAACAGAAGGCCGCGTGACCTTCGTGTATCGGTTCGAATCCGAAGATTCTCAGCCCCTACGCCTGAAGGTAGAGATTAATACACGCGAGCATTTTGCTGTTGAAGGCTTCAAAGAAATTCCTTTTGAAATGAAGTCACGGTGGTGCAGCGGCTCTTGCTCAATACTCAGTTACGAACTCAATGAACTCTTGGGAACAAAACTTCGCGCGCTTTATCAACGCAAAAGGGGGCGCGATCTTTTCGACCTCGCAATTGCGCTCGACGACGATGATGCTGATCCGGAAAAAATTATCGAGGTGTTCTACGCCTATATGGAACATGGCGGTTATCAAGTGACGAGAAGACAATTCGAAGAAAACATCGCCGCTAAACTCCAAGACGAGAATTTCTCCAGTGATATTGGCCCACTGTTGGCATCCGGTTTTGAATGGGACCTCAGCGCCATGTTTGAGAAAGTAAATGGCCGTCTAATATCACACCTTTCAGAGTAATCTACGCCATACCTTCTGCAGTTGGCTCGCCATTGACGGTGTTAACATCCTGCAGATCCGTTACCTGATGGGGCATACGGACGTTAAAACCACCCAGATGTGCCAATAATCAGGATTATGTTAAATAACAGAGCGCGTTCGAATCTCACCTCTATAATCCGTTAAAAGAGCATTATTACGGATTATTAAAGAGGCCCTACCATGGCGAAATCAGGCCAGGCACGTGTCCCCACACCCGCGGAATGGCAACGGGTATTCGAGGTCATCCAGGATCATCGCCATCCCGTCTCGGGCACAACAATATGTTACTGCTCATTAATAATGTAGCTTATAGCTTAGCCGCCTCCTGTAACGAAGGAGGGGTGACAAGGCAGCGGTTTGGGTACCTTGATCAAGCACCTTCTATACAGTACCGTTCCCAAGAGTTTTACACTGAGAGAATGTCATGAGACCTTCTGATGCCATGCGGATCAATCGCGACGCTATACGGCAGGTAGTAGCAGCCCACCACGCCAGCAACGCGCGAGTGTTTGGCTCGGCCGCGGCCGGTGAAGATACGGACGGCAGTGATTTGGATCTGTTAATCGATCCGTCGTCTGACACCACACTATTGGATATTGGGGCCATCCGTCATGAACTGAGCACACTGCTTGGTGTCCCGGTTGACGTCGTCACGCCCATGGCGCTGCCTGATACGTTTCGTGAGGCCGTGCTGGCCGAAGCTGTGCCGGTATGACGGAAGCCGACACTGCGCGTCTCTTCGGTTATCTGACACATATTCTGCAGGCCATTGACCGGATTCATAATTATACGGAAGAGCTCAACGAGGTTGCCTTTCTGCAGAATGAGATGGCGCAGGACGCCGTGATTCGCAATCTCGAAGTTATCGGAGAAGCCAGCCGTAACATCAGACAACGCTACCCCGAATTTGCGGACGCCCACCCCGAACTGCCATTGGCGTCGGCGTACGAGATGCGAAACGTGTTGGCGCATGGCTATTTCAAGGTTGATCTGACCATAGTCTGGAAAACCCTCGAAAAGGATCTGCCCGAGTTACAGGCGCAAACACGAGTTGTCATCGAAGCCGTGAGACTTGATTCTGAATCCGATTCCTCCGATTGATTAGTAACTTCCACTCTCCCCAATCACGGCTTTTTCACCTTCCTGGATAGTAAACGCACCTGGTATTAAAGCAGATTATGGATATCAGTATCCTTCGTTGTTATTTCACCTCTTGGCGGAATCGGCCTCAAAAGCCTAAATATACCACTTTGTGATAGTGATACTAAGTGGTATGCTTTGACCAATGGCTGTTTACCAAACGAAGACTTTTGCGCGATGGGCAAAGAAGGCTGGATTGCGAGATACAGAGCTCTATACCGCAGCGCAGGAAGTTGTTGTAGGTCAGGTTGAGGCAAAGCTCGGTGGCAATCTCTACAAGAAACGCGTAGCCCTCCCTGGTGGCGGCAAGAGTGGTGGCAGCCGAACACTGATAGCCACAAAGAAAGGAGAGCATTCATTCTTTCTCTATGGCTTTGAAAAAAAACGAGCGCAGCAACATTAAGACAAGTGAGTTGTCCGTGCTAAAAAGTGCTGCGAAGGTCTGGCTTTCAATGACCAATGCCGGACTGAAAATCGCTTTGAAAGCTGGAGAAATTAAAGAGGTAAAGCAAGATGAGTAGACTACTCGATGAAATACATGAAAGTATGGCTGGCCTGCACGAAGCGGGGCTCATTAGCACGGATGATATGCGCAAGTTTGATGCCGCCTGCCTTCCTGTGGTGAAGGAGTACACTCCAGCGCAAATCAAGAAAATTCGCACTCGCAGCAATGCAAGTCAGCCGGTCTTTGCGAAGTGTCTTAATACCAGCGCATCCACCGTGCGGCAATGGGAAAGCGGTACTAAAAAGCCCAGCGGGATCGCCCGGAAAATGCTCAGTCTAGTCGACAGCAAGGGACTGGGAATATTGCTGGACGCTTGACTGCGAATGGCAGTACGCCAATCCGCGTGGCTATTGTGTGATCATATCCCAACTACATCTTGTAACTACTCAATAACGATGCGTATTATTCTCAATAATATTGTGTATAATTCGCGTTAAGAAGTTGTATATTTCGCATTAATCTGTGATCCCTAGATTGGCGAAAATGTTCACCCCCCTCCCAGAGGGGACATCATCCGCAATATCCTATTGGGGGCACAGGTATGTACAAGCGAAGTTTGCAAGCAAGCATTCTCGCCCTGCTTCAGGAATTTCGCATTGTCTATATGACAGGGCCAAGGCAGGCGGGAAAAACCACCCTGGCCCGGGCGATCGCCGACGACCTGGACATGGGATACATCACACTGGATGACCAGGCCACATTAGCATCCGTGGAAAGCGACCCACATGGATTCATCCGCTCACTGGGATCCAGACAAGTTGTGCTGGACGAGTTCCAGTATGCCCCCGCCCTGATTCCCGCGATCAAAGAGGCTTCAGATCAACTGGGGCCAAGTGAAAAGGGCAAGTTCTTGCTGACGGGATCTGCTGACATTTTTCGTTCGGCCCGAACGCAGGAGGCGCTGCCCGGCCATATGGCCAGACTGGAATTGCTGCCACTGTCGATCACTGAAATCGACGGGCAGTCGTTGAATTTGCTCGACTATTTGGTGACGGGAGACTTTTCTTCAGTTTCCAGCGCACACCCCACGCGGGAAGACATAGCACAGCTGCTATTGCGTGGCGGCTACCCCGAAGCTCAGGGAAAGAGTGCGAGAGCCAGGCAAATCTGGTATCGATCATATATGGAGGGAAGACTATATAAAGACTTCGAATCACTGTACGCAGCACGCGGTGATTATCACTCCCGGCTACAAGCCCTCGCACCCTACCTGGCCGGACTGAGTGGCAACTTGCTCAAATACTCCAATATCGCTAACGATCTCGAATTGGACGACAGGCTCAGCAAGAGTTACATCGAAATTCTTGAACTCATGTTCATTGTTCGTAGAGCGCCTGCCTACATTAAGAACAGAGCCAAACGTTTGGCCACCCGGATGCCGAAACTGCACTATGTGGATACGGGGCTTGCCTGCCACCTCCTCGGCTTACGCACCGATGAACAAATACTCAACAGTCAGTACTACGGGGGGCTGTTGGAAAGTCTGATTTACATGGAAATCTGCAAACATGCCGCCTGGTCCCAGGAGGAAGTGGGGATTTATCACTTCAGGGATAAGCGCAAGCGCGAAGTCGACATCGTGCTGGAGCGCAGCAACTCAAAAATTATCGGTATTGAGGTTAAAGCTTCTGCCAGCGTGAACCCTGGAGACCTCAAAGGTCTCGCTGCCTTGGCAGAATTTTCCGGGAACGCGTTCGAGCGGGGCATCCTGTTTTACAACGGGCGGGAAATACTGCCGTTTCGACAGGGAGCAATGACTTTTTATGCTATCCCCATCGGAATACTGCTGGGCGCCCAGGATTGAGTCATCCATCGATCAGAGATCGAAATTCCGGAATCTGTGTGACTGTTGTGTGACCATGGCAACCAAAGGCCACCCCAAAGAGAGCTGGGCTTATACTGAAAACCTGGTGCGAAGCTGCCGGAAGCGCTGCGCGCTTCCCCGGACGGGATTGACCGATAACAGCCTTTGGGCTGTTATCGCCCCTGTGGGGCATCGCGGCTACGCCGCTCGGTCCAAACGCTCCTGTGGTCGCGTTTGTCGAAGGTTGGTTCGAGTCCGCGTAGCGGGCTCACCATACAAAAAAAGGCCACCCCTTTGGGGTGGCTTTTTTTTGTATGGCGGACCGGACGGGACTCGAACCCGCGACCTCCGGCGTGACAGGCCGGCATTCTAACCAACTGAACTACCGGTCCAACGGCAGCACTCTGAAATCGTAAGGGAAGTGGTGGGTGGTGACGGGATCGAACCGCCGACCCTCTGCTTGTAAGGCAGATGCTCTCCCAGCTGAGCTAACCACCCCGAAATCCAGAAGCGCGGATTTTACAGACTTGCCCATAGCTGTCAAACCATCGCCAGCCAGGAGTCTGCGCCGCAGAAAGATCACGGCTGCAAAGCCACTCTCACTGCGCGCTTTTCGCTATCGTGGTTTTCAACTGCGCAGGCTCCTGGTCGGGGAGAACTCCCAAGCCTTGAATGTTATGGATCACCTGGGGACACAATGCCCAGCCCGAAACTATGCGGCAATTGGCTACACGAACGGTTCTCAGTGCAGGGTCGGACGTTTCTCCGCCATGATCAGGGCCTGCAGTTGCCCCCCCAGCATAATCAATTCACCCGCCTGCCGTTCCCGGCCATCTACCGTGTATTCGAAACGATACTGGCGCCATACCCGCCAGCGCCGGCGCCGGTCGCGGCTTAGTGATATGCGCACCCCACTGACAGTTTGATCCAAAAGCTGCACCTCATGCCGGGTGCAGGCGCGGCGAGCGGCTTGCAAAGCGAGTTCACGTACTCGCAAACTATTGAGAAACCAACTGGCGCCGCCCGCCAGGACCAGCAGAAACAGCAGGTCGCCAACGCTCAGGCTCATGGACAGGCCTCAGCCTGCTTTCTTCAGGCGCCGCATTACGGCCTGGAATGTCATGATGAGTTTGTCCGCCACCACCAATTCACCGCGCACAAAAGTCATTGAGCCGCTGCGCCGCACTACCTCTCCGCGGCCTTCCACCCACTCGCCAAGCTTCGCGCCGGAAACAAAATCAGCGTTAAAACTGACGGTGGCGCAGGCCTCTCCCTTGACGCCATGCAAGGCCAACATGGTGACCGCGTAATCCGCGAAGCACATCAAAACACCACCATGCACGGTGCTGATGACATTGCAGTGTTCCGGTGCAGCGGCAAACCCCAGCTTCAGCCCCTGCTCGGTCTTTCGATAATAAAATGGGCCGACATGATCTTCGGCCGGGCTGGGACCCTCCAGGCTCCGGTAGCCCTTGGGAATCTTGTTCATGTTGCTTCCTTCTATCGGCTGATACTATCCACCAGGGAACCCTGGAAGAAACCAGCACCATCATACCGGTTTTTCAAGCCGGCGAAGGAACAGCGTACAATTCCATTTCGACCAGGCGTTGTCAATCAATACGGGTCTGCTACCATGGGCTTGTTCGAGTAAAGAGCCTTGTCATGAACAGAATTCTACCGGCCCTGTTTGCCTTGGCGCTGCTGTCAGCTTGCGCCGCCACGCCCTCTTACAACGCCACTGTCTACCCCTTCGAGATCAACCGCGAACTCTTGTCCAGCACGGAAATCAAGCGGGTGATCATCGCCACTGTCAACCTGGGCGGGCCAAGCCGAAGTTATCTGGAAGGCTCCGTGGAGAGCGTCGACCAGGTAGTGAGCGAGTACCTGGAGGACCACTCCTACGAAGTAGTCTCCCAGCGCCGTTTTCAGCAGGAGTGGAAGAAGGCAGTGCGGATTTACGGCAACCCAATGGACCCGACCACCGGCCGGGTCAACCAGAAAACCTTTACCCTGGTTCTGGTCAGCATACGAGACGCGCTACTCGAAAATGATGAAGTGGACGCCATTGTCTTTACCGACCTGATAGAAAAGGACATCACCTTTTCCGGCGGCCTCAAACATCTTGCCCGCTGGGACGGGGTATCCCGCAAACCGAGCTTGCAGGGCCCCGGAGAAGGTGTCACCGGTGGCTTTGACTGGAATCAGAGCGCCAAGGGCGCATCGCTTTGGGTCAACATCTATACCATGGACCTGCAACGCGTCTTTTCCTCCATGGGCGGGCTGGATACCACCCAGGCCATCGATACCCGTTCCGCAAGCGGAGCCTACGTACGCCGCCGCAATATTCTGGAAAATGAGAATTTTATCAAGGAGGGTGTGGAACTGGCCTTTCATCCCCTGATCGAGTTGAGCAACTATCCAGGCAATCCGTAACCCGGCGCGGGGCGAGGTCAGAGTACTTCCAGGCCCCGTTCGATGCACCACATCGCGGACAGCCCGCCGATTCCCATAATCCGGTTAAAACGCCTGCGGCTAATATTGCTCATCCTGTCCGCCCTCACAATACAAACATTGACAATCTTTGTATTTGATCCTAGCATGAGCTGTATAAATGTCTACCCTTGGAGATCATCATGCATGTGTCCCTGACTAACGAACTAGAGTCTCGCGTTAAAGCCAAAGTTGAAAGCGGCTTATACAACAATGCTAGCGAAGTGATTCGCGAAGCACTCCGTTTTATGGATACACACGAAGACTGGATCCACGAAGTGAAATTGGCCCGCTTACGCGAACAACTGAAAGTTGGTACTGATCAGCTAGATCGCGGTGAAGGTATCACTCTTGAATCCAAAGATGCGCTGAGTTCATTTTTTGACGACATTAAGGCTTAAGCCGAATGCCAGCTCACCAGCTCGTTATAGCCCCTGCCGCCAAAACCGATCTAAAAGATATCTACCAGTATGGGCTGCGGCAATGGGGGCAAACCCAGTCCGAAAGCTACCTTGAGAATATAAAAGAACAATTCTGGACACTTACCGAACAACCCCTGTTAGGCGTTGACCGCTCTGAACTCCTATCAGGCGCCAGAAGCCTACCTATTGAAAGCCATACCCTGTTTTACAGAGTTACACCTGATACGTTAGAAATTATCCGCGTATTACATGGCCGCCAAGACCCTCAGCGACACTTAAAATAGCTCAACAACCTTCAATACCTGGCAGAAACTGAGCGAGTCCCGAACGGCTTTCATATTGATGAACACAAAAGCAACAGAGCCGATAAGAACCGGCTGATAAACCGGAATTCTCGGCTGTGCCTGTCGAAATACTAGTTCGCCCGTAAAATCAGGTAGTTGTTGCTGCGATATTCAGAAGGAGGGTGTGGAACTGGCCTTTCATCCCCTAATCGAGTTGAGCAACTTTCCAGGCAATCCGTAACCCGGCGCGGGGCGAGGTCAGAGTACTTCCAGGCCCCGTTCGATGCACCACATCGCGGACAGCGTGCCCAGCACATACACTGGCGTCGGTAGCAGCCGCGACTGCCAGTCTCCCAAAATGCGCCTGAGCGGCAACCAGACTCCCAACAAGGCGAATATGAAAGCCAATTGCCCCAATTCAATACCGATATTGAAAAACAGCAAGGCCAGTGGCAGTTCCGCCTGAGGCAGGCCCACTTCGGCCAGGGCGCCGGCAAAACCCATGCCATGAAGCAGGCCAAAACCACCGGCCAGCCACCAGGGGTACTTGCGGAACAACCCACCCTTGTCGGGACGAGCCAGCTCCACCGCCAACACAAAGATACTCAGCGCTATGGCGAACTCCACCAGCGCAACCGGGTAATCGAAATAGCCCAGGGTCACCAGCGACAAGGTAATCGAGTGTCCCAATGTGAAAGAGGTAATGGTCCACAGCAGCCGCTTGCCGCCGCCCACTAATAACAGCAAGCCAAACACGAACAACAAATGGTCCACGCCGCCCCAGATGTGCCCTATGCCCAGTTCGCTGTACTCCTTTATAACCGTTACGGCGTCTGGCTCGGCGGGAATCGCCCACTCGCTGTGCTCGTTGTTGAACAGGGTCTGATAAAAACTGCCGTCCAGGTTCTCCAGAGAAAACAGTACCGAAGACTGATTTTCGGCCAGCCCGTTTACACGGATGGAGTGACCTACCAGACCGCCACTGCACTGCATGCGCCACTGCCGTACCAGGCCAGTGCCCTCCATCTCGCCGGAGGCGCCGCCCAGGGCCGTACAGTGGTCCGGAAACACCGGCTGCATGGGAATTGCGGAGGTGGCCTGGGACGGAGTTTTCCAGACCACGTTGTACTCATTCGCGCCAGTTTCAAACAACTGTAGCAGAGAGGGCGCAAAGCGGTGAGCCTGCGCTGGACCGGCCATCAACAGTGGCAGCGCCAGCATTGCCAGCATCCAGGCCCGGATTAGGCGCCAACGTTCGCCCCGAGGATGTTGAGGCGCCGCCGTGAAGGGGCTCACGGACGCTGTAGGGGCCGCACATGTGCGGCCCGCGGGCCGTGTGCCCGAAGGGTGCCATGTGCCCGGAGCGTGTACGCCACGGTGAGTGATTAGCCCGCATATCTCAGCAACGTTCGTCGCGAGGGCGTTGCAGCGCCGCTGTGGCGGGGCGCACGGACGGAAAGACGCTGAAGGCTGTAGGGGTCGCACATGTGCGCCCCGCGGGGTGTGCCCGAAGGGCGCCATGCGCCCGGAGGAGTACGCCTCGCCAGAGCGAGTGATGCGGCGGCCACAGCAGAAGCCTGGCGTCCTATGCGGGCCAGCCGGGGTCACAGCAACACCTCGTAGCGCTGCCGAAGCCTGGCAGTGGCGTCCTGTAGAGCCTGCCTGCGGTTCTCCCTCAACAGGTCCCGCGCCAGTTGCACGCGCACCTCATCCAGGCGCGCATCCCGCGCCGGCTCAACTGCATCCACCCACACCAGATGCAGGCCGTAGGTTGAATCTATCGGTCCGAGCCAGGAGCTGGGCTGCGGCTGCATCTTTTCCAGGCCGCTTGCGAATTCGGCGCCAAAGTGACGGGCCACCTGCTGCGGGCTGAGGGCCCGGAAGCGATAGCCCGGCAGGAATGGGGAACTCAGTTGACGCGCTTGCTGCGCCGTCCATTTTTCGGCTTTTATCTGCTTCATAACGGCGTCCGCCTGGCCTGCGCGTTCCCGGCTCAGAAATACATGTTCAAAACTGTAGCGGGTGGGCCGGCGCAATTGCTCGGTTCTTTCCTCGAAACGCTGCTGAATCTCCTCTTCGGTGGGTGCAGAAATGCCGTTGGCCGCCGTCAACAACTGTTCCATAACCTGGATCAACCGCCGTTTCACTACCTCGTCCCCCATATGCAACTCCATGCGCAGGGCTTGACGGTACAACTCCTGATCGCTCTTGCCCTCCCCCAGGCGCAAAAAGCGCATGTTTCTTATCAGGCGCTGCTGGACCACCCTGTCGTAGAGATGCAGTTCCAGGCGCAGGGCCTCCTGAAACAGCATGTCCCGGTCCAGTTCGGCTCGCACCATTCTTTCCAACTGCGGCGGGTCAGCCTTCCGGCCGGTGAAACTGAACCATTGATTTTGCAAGGTTTCGACACGGGCGGCGGACAACGGCCCTACAACCGGCAAGGGTGGCGGATTCAACCATCGCAACAACAGGAACAAAATGGCGCCAAGCGCCAGAAAATGCAGCCAGGGGCGGTTCACTGCTCGCAACATGAGAAAAGGAGAAAAGGGGAGCGGTGAAAAGGGGTCTGACCCCTTTTCTCTAAAAGGGGTCTGACCCCTTTTCTCTGTCGTGGCGGCGGTCCGGAAACCGGCTCGTAGTTGAAGGGCCACCGATCCTACCTGCGAAGTGACGCGGTAAATGGAAGTGAGCGTTTGGTACTTTGTGCGGAGGTAACTACTCGCCCCCGCAGGTTGTAGGGGCCGCGCATGCGCGGCCCGCGGGCCCTGTGCCCGAAGGGTGCGCCATGGCGAGCCCCTACGGAATTGTGG
>JAPOQD010000114.1 GCA_026710905.1 Halieaceae bacterium | reverse complement strand
TGCCTGATTGCCGGTGGCGGTTGTGAGAAATCCCACTCGCTATGCCCACCGGTTTACATCACCGGAAGATGGAATTCACCGTTGGGGGAAAGAGGGGTGAAAGTGCCGGTGGATTGCAATCTACTGTTGGAAACAACACTTTGGGATGCCGGGACGGCGCCTGCCAGCATTTCCTGTTCCCAGTTTGGGCAAAGTATGTCGGCTTCCGCTACTTTCTGCGCCTCTCGCTGTGCAGGGTCCAGCGCATCAAAAACAGGTTTGGCATCGACCTCGTAAGCGCATAATGTAATCGGTTGCAGAGGTCTTCCTGCCGGGCTGACCTCTCTCAAGGCCGTGATGGGTGACAGGGATGTATATAGCGTCGGGACTCCGACACGGTTGAAGCGCCCTCCGTAGCGGCGCGCACCGTATCCAGAGGTCGGCGCCCAGTTCCAGCGGGGGTCATGCGCACGGTAAACGAGACCCCGAAAGTGCATCAACAAAGAAGCAGATCAGGCATACCCACCGGCCATGACCCGGTCGAGATGGGCGCGGACGGCGTTTGCCTTACCTTCACGCACCAGTTGATCGGGAGTCATCCCGCCAAAGCCCGGCAATTGCTCTGCGCGAAACCAGGCATAGGCCGCCAGATCCGAGCCGGTATGGCTTGAGACCCGGTGGAGAATTTCCAGCATTTGCCGTAAACGCGTCTGCGTTTTTGTTGCCCGGATGCGGGAGGAGCGTGAGAACGCATCCTGACCCAGTCCCAACGTTTCGGCAATTTCTGATTTGGTTGTACGCAAGGCAGATGCGACAAGTGTGGGTGAGAAGACCTGATCTTCAATGAATTCCTGGAATTCCATCCTATTTTCTCAAAATTTACTACGAGTTTTTACGTCATAATAATTGATAAAATTGAAAATACAACCTTAATCCTGAGCCTTGTAGGTAGCACATAATCTGTCCGCTTTCATAATTAGTAAACTGTCCGGTTTCACTCAGCGCTGATTAGGGGGCGTCATGAAGCGGACGGCCTGGCGGCGCCACAGGAGGCACCACAGGAGGCACCACAGGACACCCACCTCTTTTCCTCCTAGTTAGAAATGAGAGGCACTACAGGACACCCACCTCTTTTCCTCCCAGTTAGAAATGATGGGTGTCCTGCCTTCTACTCCGTTAGAAATGATGGGTGTCCTGCCTTCTTGTCCTGCCTTCTTGCTGATTAATTTTGGAATATGCAATGAGGCGAAAACAGTGCGTGAGGCAAGTCAACGTTCTTCCCGGCTCTCGAATGGATCAAATATTTCCACACCGAGTTGGGCAAAATCGTTAACGTTGCGAGTCACCACAATCAGTCTGTGAACCACGGCTGTGGCCGCGATCATGGCGTCTTCCATCAAGGTGTCCGACCGCCGGTGCTTGAGCCGAGCCCACACTCGAAAGGTAGTCGCGTCCATTGGCAATATGCTGTAGGAAGCGAGAACCCTGCTGAGCCAGGTTTCCAGTTCGTCCGCCTTGGTGGAATCCTGCTCGCGGGTGAACTCGATACCTGCCTGAATCTCTCCCACGGTCACCGCGGAAAGAAAAAGCTGGTCTGCGGACACACCCCTTATCCAGTTCAAGACACCCAAGTGAGGCCTGGGGCGGCGCAATTCTGAAACGATATTGGTGTCCAGTAGGTACACCAGCTTACTCGATGCTCAGTGAGGTGCGGAGCCGATGTTTCTCACGTGGCGGCGTCAGAGCATCGGTCCTCGCCTCAGGTGCTAGTAGCAGTTCCTTTAGGTCGCGCCTGGTCATCTGCTGCAATCGCCGCCAATGATCGATTGGAACCAGTACCGCTGCCTCTACTCCCCGTTTGGTTACGATTTGCGGCCCTTCGGCAAGGCTCGTCTCCAGGAGTTCGCTGAACCGCGCTTTCGCGTCCTGTACCTGCCATACATTGCCCATACTCACTCCAAAGATTCTTTGTTTACTCTGACTAGACTTATAACTAGTCCTTATTCTAAAGTCAAAATAAACGACTAGAAAAGGGCGCCCATAATTTCAAGGAATAGTATTGGCGTCTTCGATGTAGGTGGGTGTCCTGCCTTCTCTTCCTGCCTTACTCTCTCGGACTCAAGGACCGGCCAATACAGGACACCCATCTCTTTTGGCGGCACCGGTTATTTTTCAGATTTATCTTGAAATGATTATTTTGGGGGAAGTTCAAACCGACCCTTCCATATGCAGGGCTTGCGCAAGTCCGTGGCCCTCACATGCGAAACCGGCTATCATGTGACCAGTTACATGACCATAAGAGGTTGTCATGGATACAGTGAATCTGGCGCAAGCCAAAGCCCGGCTCAGTGAGCTTCTTGACAAGGTGGAGGCGGGCCAGGAGGTGGTGATCACTCGCCGCGGCAAGGCCGTGGCGCACCTCTCTCCCGTCCTGCGCCCCAAAAAGGCGTTGCCTTTGGGGGAACTGGCCTGGTTCAGGGCTTCAATGCCTCGCCTGCGCCGCCCCGCCACTGAGCTGCTGCGCGAGGCCCGGGACGAAGGATTGTAAGGTCCACGGCCGGCCCCGATGCGCTATTTCGACACGAGTTTCCTCGTACCCCTCATACTCCCCGAGTCCACCAGCGAGCTGATCGCCGATTTCTTCCAGTCCCTGCCTCCCGACGATCTGGCGGTCAGCCACTGGACCCGGGTTGAGTTCGCCTCGCTGATCGCCCGCGAAGTGCGCATGGGTGGCCTGGAACCCGCGGCGGCACACGCGGCCGGCTCGCGATTCGGAACGATGCTCGCCGAGTCCTTTGCCGTACTCCTGCCGAACCCCGACGACTTCGATCAGGCCAGGGACTGGCTCGGCCACTTCGAAACCGGCCTGAGAGCCGGGGATGCGCTGCACCTGGCAATCGCCGGCAACCGTGGCGCGGATGCCATCTACAGCCTGGACAAGCTGATGATCGTCGCAGGGAGGATGCTGGGCTTGCCGGCAAGCGCAGGGACCCTTCCGGGCTATGGAGATTGACGGCGCTCGCAAATGCTGGTTTTGGAAAAAAGGGTGAAATCGGGAGAGAGGCCATGGCGCGAGTAAAGACACACCCTGGTCGCGTACTGCGGATGGAACTGGAAGCGAGAGACATGAGCGCGAACCGGCTGGCTCTCGACATCCGTGTTCCCGCAAACCGAATTACCGCCATCCTGCGCGGCGAACGCTCAGTATCGGCCGAGACTGCAGTGCGCCTCGGACGCTACTTTGGTACCGGTCCGGCATTCTGGATGAATCTGCAAATCGGTTATGACATCTCGGTTGTGGAGAGCGAAAAAGGTCCCGTAATCGAAAGCGAGGTGCCGGCTGCGGTTTCGTGACCTGGGCGAGCTACCGTTCATCAGCCAACAAGTGTTCGGCGATGGCGTCCCGGTCCACTTCTCGCTCATGTGCTGCCGAACCTGTCCCTTTCCCGTTCGCGTTTTCGTCAAGGCCAAGAAACACCTTGCTCGTTGCCATGCGCGTTGCCGTCTCGGTCTTTCCGCAAGCTTTCGGGCCTTTGATGAGCACCGCGCCGTTAGCTTCGAGCAATAGCGAAAGCTCCGCTTCGACAATTCGAGGAAGATAATTCATGGTCAGTATTTCTCCGAACCGAACTACCAATTCAGACTGATGGACTATGAAAACGGCTGCTTGTCGATAATGAAACTGGCGATTTGTCTACTGTTTAACCTGTGATTTGTCGAAACACCAACCAGTGATTTGTCGAAAACTTAACAGGCGATTTGTCACGGCTGTAACGGCATGCTTCCGCCGAGGTTGCACCGCGCCCGAACTTCTGCATACATTCAGCCTTCCCGGCATGATGTTCCCAAATCAGAGGAGCAACCTGTCGATTCACCTTCTTGAGTCGGTCTGACCAGGTCAAATTGCCCAAGAATGAAAGGGACCACACTCCATTGATTTTGTCAGATACCACCGTAATTATGGGACATTCATAGGATCATATTTTATGGGTGTCCTGAATTGAACGTTAGAAATGATGGGTGCCCTGTATGCTCTCAGCAGTTGGTCGATGGAAGTTGAAGCCTGTTCAGAAGTCGAAGGAAAGATGGCGTGAAAACGCCGTGCTGTGTTCAGGCCGTGTTTGCGAGCCGTACGCTGACAAGACGGTTCAGGCTGACTCCCTGCTCCGCCGCGTGCATGGCAAGGGCCCTGTGCGATTCGGGCGGTATGCGCACCATGAACTTGCCGCTGTAGGCGCGGTCGGCAATTGGTTCCGGAGCCGATTCCCCGCTCCGCTGCATGTCTTCGAGGCATTCGCGTACCAGCCGCTGGATACCGGACAAGGCCTTAGTGGGCGTCGGCGCCAGCCAACTCAGCGACGGGAATTCCGCACACAGGCCGACATGCTCGGTGTCCTCGGCGGACCACAAAATGCGGTAGGTGTAATGGTCGTTCATTTCTTGTCCTCCAGTTTCTCGATTGCCTTGATTACCTGGCGAACCTGGTATGGCTTCGCCATGGCGTATTAGTATTACTATTGATACTAAAACAAAACGAAAAGAGTCAGTCAGCCCAGCATAGGCAATGGCTATAAAAGTGCGCTTATTATTTCCAGAAAAAGAACTGGCGCCTCCAAAATAGGTGGGTGTCCCTTTTTCGCGAGTTATAACCGAATCTGGTGTATGGGCGGGTTGATGAAAGGCGGCGTATCCGGTTAATTTGCAGTTGCAACACCAACAAGTTAACACAGGAGATACGCCACCATGAACAAGAGTACCGTTGTTGAGATTGGGAGTCGAGA